>JAILDF010000026.1 GCA_024689585.1 Oribacterium sp. | reverse complement strand
CTTGATCTGTTCTTCTGTACCCATAGATTCATTCTCCTTTTTTACTGCTATATAATATAAAATTCACTAAGTGTTCGCGTCATTCTCTATATGTCTATGATAAAATTATATGGCGAATATATCATATAGTAAAATATATATTATATGATACAACACATATATATTATTCTATGATTCTACTTCAAAAAGTTCATTGGCTCTGTACTGCTTCGTAACATAAATCATTTAATTTTCACATTTTTATCCACATAGTTTATCAGTTCATCCACTATGGCTCTTCTGTTTTTCTCCTTTTTGTATATGAACCAGGTTTTTCTGGACACACGGCTTCCGTCAGGTTTCAGCATAGGCTGAAGTGAAAGGTTGAATTCATTAACGAAATTATCCGGAAGGAAACAGAGGAGATATTTATTCCCACTTGCTACATTTCTAAAAGCAAATTCGATATATCCCACATCTTCGGTCGCTTCCGGGATAATGGTACCAAACTGCTCCTGCCACCATTCAGCTATCTGTTGTTCGGTTTTAACATTGGTCTGATAAGCAACCCGTTCCATATGGGGAAGATCCGAAAGATCCACAGGTTCTCCGGAAACGATATAGCCATCAGTGTGATCAACCAGTTCGTGATAGACATTCTCGGTATAATCTGAACGTATAAAGGCGACATCAAGTTTTCCTTCCATAAGCATGTTGTAGAGAAGATCACTTTGCTTGTTCACCACCCGGATACTTACATTGGTATGACTTTTCACGAAATCATCAAGGGCATCGTATAAAGTGTATTTAGTGTAGGTATAAGCTGATCCTATGATGATATTTTCTTTAGTCTGTTCCTTTATCAGCCTGAGACCTTCAGTCACTTCATTCTCAAATTCAATATGCTTTACGGATTCTTTATAAAGAAACTCACCCTCTTTTGTAAAAACAACTCCGAGAGGGGTACGTTCCACTATCCTGCAGTCAAGTTCCTGCTCCATTATCTGAAGCCTCTTTGTAATGGCAGACTGGGATTTATACATCATGGCTGCTATCTTGGTTATACTCTGTGTCTCATGTAATGCGTTTATTATTCTCCAGTCGCTGTCTTTCATAAATGCTCCCTTTAATTACAAAATTTATACTGCAGTTTTCCGTCTGTTTTTATATCACAGTCATCATAACATTTTAATCCGTAATATAACACAAATTGCCAAAAACAATAGTGCCACCGGGGGCACGGAATCGTCCCCGTTGGCACTATTATACTTTTTTGTTTTAATTTCTATTTATTATTATGATTCAGATTATTCTTTTATTATGCCACGGTCCACAAGTTGCTGCTTAAGGTGACGAAGCTGTCCGCCGTCAAGTATGGTCTCCATTTCGGCGTCAGAAATCTCAAGCTTACAGTTGAAGCTTAAGCCCTTTGTCTTGTCACGGACAGTGACTTTTCGGCTCTTTATCTGCTCAGGGAAGTTATCTATTTCAAGCTCATCCAGAAGCTCAAGCTTGTCATAATCCTCATTGTTTTCAAAAAGCATGGGCACGATACCATGATTGATGAGATTACCTTTGTGAATGCGGGCAATGCTCTTGGCGATAACACACTTTACTCCGAGATACATGGGATTAATGGCAGCATGCTCACGGGATGAGCCCTGACCATAGTTCTCGCCGCCGATAATGATGGACTTTCCGAGATTTCTTGCTCTCTCAGAAAACTCAGGATCATAGCGATGATAGCAATACTTTGACATGAGAGGAATGTTTGATCTCATGGAAGAGAATTCTGCTCCTGCAGGGGTAATGTCATCGGTGGAGATATTGTCACGACCCTTAAGTGAGATTCTGCATTCAAGCTTCTTCTCAGGCTTCTCAGGTACAGGAAGACTTGCGATATTCGGTCCCTTAACAACCTCAACCTTTTCAGCCTCTTCTTCAGGAAGCGGCTTTATAAGCATAGAGTCATCAACAAAATAGTGATCCGGCTCATGAACTTCTGCAAGCTTCTTTACATCCTCTCCCATAACATCCCATGCGGAAGCAAAGGTTCCCTTTATTGCAGTTGCTGCTGCGGACTCAGGTGATACGAGGTAGATATTGGCATTTGGTGAACCTGCACGTCCTCGGAAATTACGGTTTGAGGTACGGACTGCAATTCCGTTTGTAGGAGGCACCTGACCGATGGCACAGCATGGACCACAGCTAAGCTCCATGATACGTACACCTGCATCAATGAGCATGTCAAGATAACCGTCCTTCATAAGCTGCTTGTAAATCTGCTTACTTGCGATACCTGCAGTACACTGGACATTCTCATCCACATGGTGGCCCTGCATTACAAGGGCTGCCTTTGCAAAGTCAGAATAAGAACCGTTTGTGCAGGAACCCATGAATACCTGGTGTACCACAGGATGCTCCTTTAACGAGCTGATGGGAACAACATTGTCCGGCTGGTGAGGAAGGGCGATAAGAGGTTCAAGGGATGAAAGATCAAGCTCCATTACCTCATCGTACCCGGCATCGGCATCCGGTCCCATCTCCACAAATTCATCACCTCTGTCCTGAGCTTCCATAAATTTCTTAACCACATTATCGGCAGGGAAAATGGAAGTGGTTGCTCCCATCTCAGCACCCATGTTGGCAATGGTCAGACGCTCCGGAACTTCAAGTGTTTCTACACCCGGTCCCACATACTCGAATACCTTTCCGAGTCCGCCCTTGATTGTTACTCTTCTCAGCATCTCGAGAACTACTTCCTTGGCATTTACACCCGGGCGAAGATGACCGGTTAGGTTTACCTTAACAACCTTCGGCATGGTCAGTCTCATGGGAAGTCCTGTCATGGCAGTAGCCACATCCATTCCGCCTACGCCGATGGAAAGACATCCCACCGCTCCGCTTGAAGGTGTATGTGAATCTCCACCCATAAGAAGCTTTCCCGGAGCCGCAAACCTGCAGGTGTGGATCATATGGCATATTCCGTTACCCGGTCTCGAAACATACACACCGTACTTTTCTGCTGCCGTACGAAGGTAGATATGATCATCCGGAGTCTTAAAATCAATATAGAGAAGGTTATGATCCAGGTTGGAAACTGAAATCTCTGTTCTCGCTCTCTTAAGTCCTATCTGCTCAAAAGCAAGATAGGTCATAACCGCATTTATATCATGAGTAAGTGTCTGATCAACCTTTACAAACACATCCTCTCCCGGTGTCATGGATCCTGATTCAAAATGTGATTTTATTATTTTTCTGGTAAGTGACTCTCCCATTGTTTTCCTCCTGAAAGCTAAACCCAACTTTTCATACTCCTATTCTATCAGCCTCAGCTTCATAACAAGAAATATAATAACCACATGAGGTCATTCCAAAAAGTGATGTCCCATTCCTTAATCACATGATTACATTTTGTTAATATTCTCAATGTTTCCCGAGATACGTTCCGCAAGGCTTATGATCTCAGTTGAGGAGACAGGTTTTACCATATATCCGTTAATGATTCCGCGCTTTCTGGACTCCACTATCTCCCTGTCTATGGTATCCGCCATAATTATCTTTAAAGCTTCCTTTTCTTCCATGAATTCAGACATGAAGATTTCTATTCCGGAATAATGTCCCACGGTCTCATCTATCAATATGATATCCGGCTTCATCTCCTTTAAAGCTGTACGAAGAGTTTCGACAGAATCACACATAACCGCCTGGATAAAGTCCTTTTCATTGAGAGTATCCTTTAGAATAGACAGTATCTTATGGTTATCATCGGCAACCAGGATCCTGATTTTTCTGTTAATGCTCCCGGCCGCTGCATCTCCTGCTTTCCCGGAAATCTGATCAGGTATCTCAGCATTTGACTCAGGGTTTACTCCTGCTGCCACATCCTCTGCCCTTGCCGCATTCCTGGTTGTTTCTGTTTCCACCACAGGAAAATGAACATAGAAAACACTTCCTTTTCCAACCGACGAATCGATATGTATAAATCCCTTGTGAGCATCTACTATCTGCTCTGCGAGGGCCAGACCAAGTCCGGTTCCCTCTCCGGATTTCTTTGTGGTAAAGAAAGGTTCAAATATCTTCTTTTTGACCTTGTCACTCATTCCTGTGCCATTATCCCTGATTTCAAAAACAAGATATCTCTTAAACAGACTATCCTTAGGCAGCTCTTTAAACCTGATATCGGATTGATCTTTAATATAAGCTGAAAGTCTGAGACAGCCCTCGGGATTGTCTCCGATAGCCTGCATACCGTTAACAGCAATATTAAGGAGAACCTGATTTATCTGTGTGCTGTTTCCCAGGATATATTCATCCTTAACACTGTTTTCCTTTTCCACCGTGACATTATCGGGGCAAATGGAATCCGTCATTCTGAAAAACCTTTCCACCAGTTTAAAGGCTTCAATATTACGGAAGATAGTCTCGGCATTCTTCCTGCTCATGGCGGACATCTGATGAACCACATCCTTGGCTTTTTCCGAAGCCTGAAGTATCTCTTTAGCACTGTCATATTCATCGGAGTCCTCAGGCAGTGACATCATGAGGAGCTCTGCGTGGCCCATGATAGGTGTAAGGAAATTATTGAACTCATGGGCGATACCTCCGGTCATGGTACCCATGATCTGAAGTCTCTGCTGGTGGGCAATGGCATTTTCGCTCCTGTGCATCTCTTCCAACACCTGGTTAAGATTTTTCAGATAATCAATCTCTTTGGATGCTCTGGTATTTTCGGAAACAAGCCTGAAGATGCCCAATGCGGCAACGAAAAACACCGTAAGGATTCCTACCGAAACAAGTATGATACCGCTGAAACCATCAAGTATGGGTCTGTAAAAATCATCGTAGTCAACTACCGCGCTGACCACCCAGAAGTCATCACCGATCTTCGCGGGACTGTAGGCGCTTATCTTCCGGACTCTGGGAACGCCTTCTTCCATCCACCAGTAGGAAAAATAATCATCAACTCCCTCTTCTCCGTGATTCTGCTTATCAAGAAGATTTTCAAGACTTTCGTAATCAAGGCCCGGATACATTTCCATACGACCCGATATGACGCTTATACCCCACTGCTTTTTAGACGGATGCATAAGCATGAGATTCTGTGAATTCTTGATAACTATGTAGCCATTGGAACCTATGTGGATGTCTGAAACCACATTTTCATAATATTTATCCTCGTCAATCACAAGTCCAACGGTTTCGCCCTGTGCCCCGGGATCAAGCTTTTTCTTAAAGATCAGGACATTACGATCCTTCCCTCTTTTTCCCTGCCACATGGTGATGCCATTTCCTGTGTCTGTTGCGAGCTGAAGATCTGTTATTATAAGTTCGTCGGAAGATTCGTTGAAGGATGCAGGAGCATCATCCGAAGAATCCTCCATATCATATATTTGGGTGGGGACAGCTGTTTTCAGGATATTTCCGGAAGAGTCCTCCAGATAGACATTAACAGCAAAATCAAGGTTACTGGCCACATATTTTTTTATGAAAATGTTTTTTTCCTCGCTATCATTTATGTCCGAGAAAAATTCCAGTTCTCTTATATAGTTATCCATATCAGCCCTGATGTTCCGGCTTATGGTTTTCGCCATAAGCAGCAGCTGATCCTGCTGGTTTTTCATGAGGGCATTTCTGTAATCACGAAATACCTTAAGACCGGCAAAAAGCAAAATGCAGGTAACGGATATACTCGCAAAAGCAAGTATCATATATTTCCAGTTTATCTTTTCGGTTTTTTTGAACACGCCTGAGTTAGGCTTATCTCTGTCACTTTTCATATCAATCTCCATTCCGCCGCCCTTGTCCGGCGGTTCAAATAGTACTGAAAAGTTTTTTCACACTATCATCCTGTCAGGTTAGCTTATTTATTCTCTCTTCATAGCTTATATCATATAATTCTGATAGAACATTAATAATTGTTAAGATTTACATATTGTATTAAGATATAAGACATACAGAAGGTTTTTGGATTTATTGCAGACAAATCCATATACCGATTTACTATACTGAAAAAATTATGGGTGAAAAATGTCTGATAAAGTTTTGATCGTTGATGATGATGTGAATATATGTAAGCTCCTGGAAAAGGTGATGCACAGTAACGAGCTCGAGTCTGAAACAGCCAACTCGGGTGAGGAAGCGCTGTCTAAAATTGCAGGCGGACACTATGATGTCATTCTCATGGACGTGAATCTCGGTGATATGGAAGGCTTCGATGTTATAAAAAAGATCCGGACCGATCATATCTCAACCCCCGTAATAATCATTTCCGGAAGAAACGAGGATTACGATTCTGTCTATGGTCTTTCCATAGGTGCGGATGATTACATCACAAAGCCTTTCCGTCCCATGATCCTTGGGGCCAAGGTCAAGGCTCTCATTCGCCGTAACAGGCAGGCTCTGTCCGAAAATACCACTGAGGATAATGACTCCATCGTTGTGGGGGATTTTTCCTATGACACTTCTTCTATGAGGTTTTATAAGAGTGGGGAGGAAATGTATCTGTCTTCAAAGGAGGCTGCTTTGTTCCTTTTGTTCCTGAAGAATCCCCAGCAGGTTTTCAACAAGGACGCGATCTATGAGCATGTCTGGGGCAATGCCATCGCCGTTGATGATAATGCCATCATGGTTTACATCAACAGGCTCCGCAGTAAGGTTGAAGAGGATCCGAAAAAGCCCGCTCACATCGTTACCGTGAGGGGATCGGGGTACCGGTTTGTGCCGTGAAACGGTACAAGTGGTACGAGCCGGAGGTCATCCATTTAAAGGCGGGTCGCCTCGTTGGAAAAATTTAAAATCTGACCCCTAAGACGCTCTAGGCCCTCGCCAATGTCAGAGATTTTCTCTTATGAAAACTCTGACTTGGCGAGGGAGCTAAGGAAAAAGGAACCAAGAGCGTCTAAGGGGTCAGATTATAATTTTTCTCAACTCGGCTCAACGCCTTTAAATGGATGCCCTCCGGCTCTCACTATTTCTATACCGGTTAATATGAGAGCTAATAGTATCCCATTTGGGGTAGATCTAATACTAGTGGGTTTTTTCTATTACTATGTCTTCGAGTTTGCGCTTGGGAACGAAGTGGGTGCCGCTTTCGTCGCGGTAGTAGTTGATGTTGCCGTCTTCGGGGATATCAACAAGCTTTATCTTTTCGGCAGGTTCGCCGAGGGCTATCACCATTACAGGGATCAGATTTTCGGGAAGGTTCAGAAAATCAGTCAGTGGCTGTAAGCCGAAGTTTCTGATCATGAGACCGCCAAGTCCTTTTTCGGTAGCTGAAAGAAGAAGGGTCTGGGCTGCTATTCCAACATCTATGAGTACGGCCTGGGTGTTTGGCTGAATGTCTGTGTCCTGCAGTATGATGACGAAGGCTGCGGGATGTGTGCCGAATTTCGGAAGATGAAGTTCGGGAAGTGCACCTGCCCATTTTGTTAATTTGAGGATTTCTTCAACCTCTGTTCTATCATTGGAGATATAATATTTTAATGGCTGCCGGTTGGCTGCAGAGCCAACAATCCTGGCAGAATCCAGAATCTCGAAAATTTCTTTATCCGAAATTCTTCTATCCTCATTAAATCCTCTGTAGCTTCTGTTTTTCGCAACAAGTTCACTGAACATGGCAACCTCCATAAGTAGTAGATCATGCGAAATCATCTATAGCTGTTTGATACGATCAATCAAAATACGCCATGGACATTTCCTGTAATTTTGTTTCAAAGATTTTACCTAAGGGCATTATAAACTTGATTACATAAATTTAATATTCTCAAGTTATAAATTTTGAATTAATTTACGATATTCATGGTAAAATATAGTCACTGACTATAAGTTTTTGTTTTCGAGAAGGTATTTCCTATGACAACCAGAGAACTATTATACGTAAAAACCGTTGCCGACACCCATAACATTTCCAAGGCTGCAAAGAAACTCTTTGTTGCTCAGCCTTCCCTGTCACAATCCCTGCAAAGAATTGAAGAAACCATCGGAACTCGTCTGTTTATACGCGGATCCGACGGACTGAAGCTCACTTATGCAGGCGAGAAATATTACCAGATGGCCTGTACCATACTTAAGATTTACGATGATTTCGAAGCCGAGATCAGTGATATGAACGATCTCAAGACCGGTCATATCAGCTTTGGTATCACTAACCATCTCGGAGCGATAACTCTCCCCATGGTGATGCCTCAATTTAAGGAGGAGTGTCCGGGAATAGATCTTGATATATTTGAGGGTTCAACCGAACTTCAGGAGGAAAAACTCATCTCCGGAGATCTGGATTTTTCCATAATGCATGCTCCTGTTGATGGCACTGAGTCAAACCCTTCCCTCAATTATGAAATACTCGCAAGGCATCCCTTCGTCATCGCCATCTCAAAAAATGATCCTTTAGTAAAACTCGCCAAGCCAAGAGATGGCTATCTTTATCCGGTACTTGATGTAAAGCTTTTGGAACACCACCCTCTTCTGACTCTTCACAAAGAGCAGCGAATCCGCCACGTCACTGATTCCGTTCTGAAAAAAGCCGGCATACACCCCGAGATAAAATTCGTATCTAGAAACTATATGACACTTGAAAAGCTTGCGGCCGAAGGCATTGGCTTCACCCTGCTCCCTTCGGACTACATAAACATCAACCTATACGGCAACCCACCGGCCTACCTCTCCATCGAGGACAAATATTCCGCCTACTGGAGCCTTTGCATAACCACAATTAAGGGAGCATTTCTTTCCAGAGCAGACCAACGCTTCCTTGATATTATCAGAGCAACACTTTCAAATACATAGAAGTAGAGCCGACGGGATATCCCGTCGGCTCTTTGTCAGTCCTTCGGCCTCATATAAAAGTTCCCGGCTAGCTCCGTGGTTCTGAAAGAATTCACAAAAGCGTTCTCGTCGATCTCCTTGGTCTTCAGGATGACCTTCTTCGCGTCATCCGCTCCAATAACCGAATAAACTATATGAAGCTGCTTATGTTCATGGGCTCCCTGAGCCGTCATCAAAGTTGCACCATGATGACTGATCTCAAAAATCATCTCCGAAATATCTTCAGGCTTATCTGTAATTATGAACAATGTCTGCCTCTGATATGCCCTGTAGAAAGTCTGTAAGGTCTGAGTGGAAACATACTGGAAAACTATGGAATACAGCGCCTTGTCCCATCCGAAAAGGATGCCGGCTGCCCCCAGGATGATAACATTAAACCCGAGAATCAGATTCCAGGTTTCCATGCCCCTCTTCTGGCTGAGGTAGATAGCGATAAAATCCGTTCCTCCGGAGGTGGCGTCAACGCTGAGACACAGACTCACCACGATTCCGTTGATGATACCTCCGAAAATCGCGATCAGAAGGGTATCATAGGTAATGACATGTCCCGGCAGCATATCTGTCAGAAAACCGGAACACAGGATCATAATCAGGGAATAGATAGTGAACTTTTTTCCTATAAATTTAAAGCCTATATATATCGGAATAAAGTTCAGTGCGATATTCACTACAGAATACGGAATTTCAAAATGGAAATACAGCTGGCAAACTCTCTGAATAAGCACTGTAAGTCCGGTAACTCCTCCCGGATACAGTCCTCCTGTACGCACAAAGGTTTTAATGTTTACCGCCATAAGCATTGATGCTATCAATACCACGATCAGTCTTTTAAGATCCTTCTTAACATCAAATTTCATCTCAATCTCCACTTCGCCTATTTCAGCCGGCGGTTCAACCGATGATGACAAATTTTTTCACCGGTTTATCTATGGTTTATCTCGTAAACCAGATCCTTTAAAACCTCCGAATTTCTCTGCCAGATGCCGTCAATGTCTGTGTCCGGCAGCGGGCACGAACCGATTCCCACTTCTATGGTAACCGAAGGGATACCCTTTAAGGCAAGATACTCTTTATATGAGCCGGAGCCTACGCTGTTTTTGTTTGTGGAAGCCGCTCCCAGGATATATCCTGTGTCCTGCTTCACAAGCTCCGCAAGCTGTTTGCTTCTTGCCTCTACTCCCTCGGGAGCTCCTCCAAAGGACCAGTAAACTACGCTTCCCTGCGCATGATAGTTGATAACCTCATCAAAAGAAGCCTCATTCAAAACCTTTATAAGTGCCTGAGTCTCTGCCTCAGACTCCGCTGACGGTCCCTTATAGTACTCATATGAAGGGTAATATCTTGAATCGTCAAGCTCCTTCCAGCCTATGGAGAAATTTCTGTTAATGTCTACGCCGTTAGCATTGTTCTTCCATCTGCGATAGTACCAGTCTGTGTCTCCTGTATAGTTTTCCCTTTGCTGATCGTGCTGGATCATGGCTTTGAGATTGCCGAGGATCGTCTGGCTCTTTACCTTTGAAGCTCCAAACTGGCTAAGGACAGCACCATCCGGATTGACCATCGGAATCACATGAATGCAGGTGGTCTGAAGAAGGGAGGCCACGCCCTGACCTTTAAATCCTCCGCCGTTTTTAGCCATGGAAAGCATATCATGAATCTGACGCATAACAAGCTGAGTTGTGATGTACTCTCTTCCATGCATGGTAGCTGTCAGTAATATCTGATTCTCCGCAGATGGTTCTCCCACAGTCAGCTCGTAAATATTTCTGTTATCGGCACTGACTCCCAGTACAGAAGACTTTACCACACTTCCAAACTCCGAAACAAGAGCCGATATATCTGACTCAAGATTTTCATAGGTATAGGTTGTAACACCATCACAGTAGTAACCATTGACCGGTGAACCATAGACATTGGTATTGAAGGGACTCGATGCTATTAATGACGAATTTGTTGAAGCACTGGTTGCTGCGTTAGTGCTTCCTGAGGCTGCTGAACCGGTGGCTGATGCTCCGGATGCCGCAGATCCCGGCACGCTTGGTCCCCCGGTGCCGATCCCCGTATCCAACGGCTCTGCACCTCTTGCAGGGCCTGTTTCAGCCATGGCGACTGCACTTGTTCCTGAAACAGCAAGAGACATAGCTATAAGAACAGACATTATTGTCTTATTGATATTCTTTTTCATATTCACCTCCATTATTTCCAAATTTTACCATAAAAAAGCTCCCACAAATGAATCTGCAGGAGTTTGTAAGAAAATATCAATGCTATTGTCAAGACTGCTCTTCTGAGGCTTCAGATGCAACGTCAGCTTCCGCCGTAGCAGCATTATCTGTCGGAGTATCCGGCTCTTCTATGAAGAGATATACGCTTTCAGGGTTCTTCATAAGTTCATCGGCGCGCTTCTCGGTATAAAGACCTTTTCTGTCCTCTACAACCTCTTTAAGAAGCTTCATGGCCTTTTCGAAATGCTCTTTATCTTCACCGGATCTTCTGAGATAGAATTCCGCAACTTCAACCTGCATCTCCTTTTTGTAAATAGGATTTGATGCAAACTGGATCTCTTCCTCAAGGTACTTTATATCTGTATCCTCTTTACACCTTGCAGCAGCGATTCTGTTTTCCTGAACCCTTATCTGTTGTTCAAGATTTGAATAAAGCATCCTGGCTCTGTTTTGTGCCAGTTCCTTAAGATGTCTGAGGTCATCAATCTGGTCCCCGGCTGCTTCCAAATCTCTCATCAGGATCCGAAGGTTCGCTTTCTGATTAACTATAAGGGCCGAAGTAGTGAGGGCATGTATTTTAAGTTCATTGGGTTTGAGATCCTTAATGGCATTCCAGGCCCCCTCATAATCTCCGAGAGCCTCTTTGGCATAAGATATCCAGTTCTGTCCGTTTGCATACTCCGCAAGATTCTTAGGAACCTTTGCATTTACAGCTTCAAACTCTTCCAGAAAGCCCTTTGGATCTGCATCAACATAAAGTCTGCTCTGAATAGCCTTTAACTTATTGCTGCAGACAATGGCTGCAATGAATCTGAATACTATGATTCCGGAAAAGATAAAAAGAGCAAATACAAATATGGCAACCTTACTTTCATTGGTAAGTATATTTCCACGATAATGTATAAGTCCAAGCATTGCCCCGAGAGCAGCACCCGCAACCATAAGAAGATTTGCCAGTTTCTTGTAGTAAACTATCATCTGTCATCCCCCGATCATTTGATTTCACAATGCTATGAATTATAGCACAGGAAGCATGTTATTTCACCTTATATATCATTAAGAAAAGACTCAGGCAAAGCCCGCTGTCGTCACAGGTACTGTCATATTTTGCCTTATGCATCATTAAGAAAAGACGCCCCCGAAGGAGCGTCTCCATAATTCAAAACCAGCTGCTTTAATGGTTTTGATCTTATTTATCATATTGTCATCCGATTTCTTTCGGGCTTTAAATATTAAAGCATGAATGAGAATACGAAAGATGCAATGATAAGAACGATTCCACCACCGAGACGTGATGAAAGCTGTGAGTAAGCGATGAGATCCATACGATCTGCAGCACCGAGACAAGCAAGGTCTCCGTTTCCACCTCTGTTAGCCATGCAAAGGCCGGCTGTGATAGCTGTATCGATAGGATAGAAACCTACAAGGTATCCTACAGCACCTGATCCGATGATAGCACCGATAACGATCATTAAAGCCATAAGGATGTTTGAAGGTGAGATAGCATTGAAAAGCTCAGCAAGATTGAAATCTGCACCCATACCTACCATGATGATGATTCCGAGCTGTCCTGAGAAGAAGCTCTGAAGTCTCTTTGCACCTGCACGAACTCTTGCGGGAATCTTACCTGTTGCGGCAAGAATAACTACGAAGATGATCATGTATGCATACTTGTGGATAGCAGCACCTGCGATCTTAGGAAGGAACTTACCTGCCATAAGCTCACCAACTGCGAAACAAGCGAATGCAAGAAGTAATGCACCTGCAAGGTCAGTATTGTCTGTAGAAACCTTCTCATCATCTTTTACAAGATTCTCAGCTCCACGGATAAGAGTCTTCTTATCACCTGTAAGTGAAGGAACCTTCTCACCAAGAGCATTAAGACCTGCTGATGCGATGATACAGAAGATGTTTGCAATTGTAAGAACGATGATAGCAAATGAATAGTAGTTAGCAGCTGCATCACCTGTTACCTGCTCATAAATCTGAGAAAGAGGAACAGCGCCGGCACCATTACCACCACCCATGATAGGAAGTGTGTACTTGATAAGTGTATCGCTGAATGGGATACCGAAGATAGCGCCTGTGATTCCGCCAAGGATTGATGCTGCAAGAAGTCCGCCAAGGATAGCAGGAATGTAACCTGCAAAGGACTTCAGAAGGATATCTCTCTCAAGAGAAAGTACCGATCCACAGATCAGCATAACGATGAAGAGCTCAAGGAAGTTTGCATCGTCAGAGATAAATGAGTTGATAGCATCAAGTCCTGCCTCAGGAATAAGACCGAACTGCTTAAGGATAGCAACACCGAAGAATGTGAGGAGAAGACCACCACCGATATAAGTGTTCCAGATAGGAATTCTCTCACCGAGCTCATTGAAAATAACCGCGAGACCGAAACAGATACCAAGTACAGAAGTCATGGTAGTTGCTGCGATCATCTTTGGACCATCATCGCCTGCCTTTGTGATATACATAGGAGCGAGTACCAGAATGATACAAATGATAGCCAGCCATGCAGGCTGACCGCCGAGCCAAAGCCCGGTTCTTGCGTGCTTATTGTCTGCCATTTTTAAATCCCCCTTAAAAATTGAAGTGAAGCAGCTCACTCCATTTAGAAATATTACTGCCCGGACAATTCCGGAGTTTAAGAACGTGTCCTAAATCGAATAGGTCTCTACTCGTTTTCGCGTTGGACGCCAGCTGTGCTTTTGTACCAGTACAAAGCCCGCGTGACAGTCTTATCAAAAAATAGACACGTACTTCTTAAAATACATGTCTATTTTATCATTCGGTATTTTTTTTTACAATTAAGCGAACCTTGAAATAAGCTTACAAAACGTTAAGCCAACATCCTTGTAACCTTACAAAATTATAAGATTATAATTCCGGCACATTTCAAAGACTTAAGGTCATAGACATTACCACTCTCAACCCCGACAACTACGGGTCTCAGAAGGAATTGAGGGTTTCGCTGTACAACCCTTGCGGTTTCACCGTTACTGAGCTGAACATTGGAATCCACCGGATAAAGAATCATCATCTGCATAAAGCTGTTCAATGCATTCATATCCAGTTCGTTTGTCATGGCCATGAGCATCTCTACCGCCTCTCTGGGAGACTTTCCTTTTTTATAGGGTCTCTCAGTCACAAGGGCATCAAAGATATCGGCCACTGTCAGAAGCTTGGCATACTGATGTATATGATCGGCTGTTGCCCCATATGGATAACCGCTTCCATCGATCTTCTCGTGGTGCTGGAGCATGGCGATCTTAACATCCATGGGAATCTCATCATTTTCAGCCACCAGCTGATAGCTGTAGGTGCTGTGCTTTTTCATAACCTCAAATTCTTCAGAGGTAAGCTTTGCGGGCTTGTTCAGAATTTCCGGCGGCACCAGGGTCTTTCCTATATCATGCAAAAGTCCTGCCATGCCTATCTGAAAAATTTCTGTTTTACTCTTTCCCTGTTCTTTGGCTAAAACCATACTTATGGATGCCACATCCACACTGTGCTTAAAGGTATACTCGTCACTGCATTTTAGGGCGTTAATATTGAGGGCCACAGCATTATTCTTTTCTATGGCACTCATAAGATCACTGGTGATACTTGTTGCAGCCGCAGCAGTTTCTTTGGGATCAGGATTCTGGTATATAAGTTCAATTCCCTTGGAAATACGTTTCCTGACTGAAGATTCAAGTACCACTGTCGGAGGATCGGATTTTCTCAGTTCTTTCACCATATACTCGGCAGCCGTTGATAATTTATTCGGACTCTTATTGGCCTGACCTGATTTTATGGTGACATACTGAACCCCGCTCTTCCTGAGCTCATCAATTGCATATGGAGTAACAACTGTTCCGGGCTCAATGAGAATACGTCCCAGTCTGTCCTCTATGGACTTACCTATAACCATCCCGGACTTAAGTTTATCAATGGAAATTTCTAAATTGCTTGTCATGTCTTCCTCAATTGCGGAAAATGTCTGAAATAAAAACTACCGATACACTATTAAACATTCCAATAATTCTATATTTTATCATAATTCCAACCTTTTGAATATTGTAAAACCCCGGAATAGAAAATCTTTTCCGAAAAAAATAACAGTTCAGCCGGTGGACCATGGGGACGGGGTTAATGGTTCATTTTATAATAAAATGAGCCACTAACCCCGTCCCCATGGTCCACCCATATTCCAAAACTTAAATACATCTGATTTCCTGTGAATAAAACCTCAAAATATATTGAAATTCCTCACATATTGCCTTATTAAATAAAACTAAACCGTCGACTAAAAATATAGCAATGATTTTGAAAATCAATCAAGGAGACGTGAACATGAAAATAAATGATTTTTGCAACATGCAGGAGCTTTCATCCATAACAAGAAACTGGTCAAATCTTACAGGACTTAAAGTTGATATCACCGATACCGAGGGCAATGTTATCGCAACCTCCATGGATTCTTCACAGGATGCCGCCGATCCCGGTTTTTCAGAGAATGAAGATGAAAACTCTGAATCAGCCTTTACACGCCACGCATCCGTTGAACTGAAGATCCGTGACGAAGTTATAGGCACTGTAACCGTAACAAATCCCGATGAGTCCGATGCTGACTATTCTGTGGTTATGCCTTTGATCGACAGCCTTTTAAACGGCTATATTTCAAACCAGTATTACGTTTATGCCAATGATAAGGTTCTGTCACGTCTTTCCGATGGCATCAAAGAAACTAACGGTCTGGTAAAGAAAGTTATTTCCAGCACAAATACCCTTAAGGATATCCAGAAACGCCAGAAGATAGTTGCCATCAATGCAAGTATCGAAGCTGCTCGAGTAGGACAGGCAGGTCGTGGTTTTGCCGTTGTTGCCGAGGAAGTAAAGAAGCTCTCTGATGCAAGTTCCGAAGCCAATGACAAGATCGAACGTGTTGTCAATCAGATAAGAGACGTTGTTTCTACTCTTTCTCTTGATAAAGATGATAACGCATAAAAAACATGAAGAAAAAACTTCTAACGTCGCTACTGCTCCTTAGCATAGCGACGACTATTGTCTCATATCCTATATATAGTTACGGAGCTGAAGAATCAACCGAAGAGGCTGCTGTCTCCGAAGAGGGTGCAGAAGGCGAAGAAGGCACTGAAGAAGTCGAAACCGATGAAAACGGTGAACCTATAGAGACCACCACGGAACCTGAAACAACAGCACCGGATCTTAGTTACTTTGCCATGGTAACCAACCCTGAGGGCGCTAAATTCTATCAGGAGCCTAAAGATGACAGTGCTTACAGCATTAACATCCCTATCCCTCAGAATACGGTTCTTCACATTCTTGAGGATGCAAGAGATCCAAACGGTGTACTATGGGGTTACACCGTCTATGCCGATCTCAAGGAAGGCTACGTAAAACTCGTGGACCTCTCTCATATACAAGCCAAAACCGCCGCGCAGATGGTGCAGGATAAGTTCAACGGCAACTGGGGAGAAGGCTTCGTTAAGGTTGACGGAAAAGGTTCACCCGTAACCTTCAATGCACTTTCTCCGGAAGAGCTTGCGGAAGCCGAAGAAAGTAATGCCAACGATACCGGAGGCAATAAGTATGATGAAGACACCGGTGAAATCACCGCTGTTGTAGGTGAAACCAACGAAGACGGCAGTCCCGTAATCGACGTCACCATGAACACCGACGAAGCCGGAAACGTCATCGAACCGGAAAGCGAAGTGGAATCCAGCGAAGAAGAAGCAGAAGAAAAAAAATCCGGAGGCTTCTC
>JAILDF010000013.1 GCA_024689585.1 Oribacterium sp. | reverse complement strand
ATAGTTTCTTCATCTGCCCCCGTAATAGGAACAATTATCTTCACTTTACGCTCATTCATCCTCAGGTCTCCTCAATCAACGTCGTTCTTGCTGTCTATTTTATGTTCGCATGTCAATCTTTCCGAGTGCTTTTGATAGCACCGGTGGCTGCATTACAGTCTATACAGTGTTCACTCTTCAATCTCTCCTGCTTCTGTATTAATGCAGTTTAAGTCTTTATTTCCTACTCACATTTTGAGCTTACATTATTTTCCGTTTTTCTGAGTCTTCAACAGCTTGCCGATCTCATCCACAAAGGTATTAACATCCTTGAACTCTCTGTATACCGAGGCGAATCTTACGTAGGCCACCTGATCAAGAGCTTTAAGCTTATTCATTACAAGCTCACCGATCTCGGAGGTGGTTATCTCGCGGTCTCCCATTGAGAAGATCTCATTCTCGATCTCATCCACAACATTGCTGATCTCAGTTGTGGATACCGGTCTCTTGTGGCAGCTTCTCACGATACCTGCCTCAATCTTTGAACGGTCATAGGGCACACGACTCTGATCCTTCTTAATTACCATCAGAGGAATAGTCTCAAGCTTTTCATAGGTTGTGAACCTCTTTCCGCAGGTCTCGCACTGACGCCTTCTTCTGATGGCTGTATTGTCATCAGCCGGTCTTGAATCGATAACCCTGGTATCTTCTGCATTACAAAACGGACACTTCATATTTTCCCCCTTTAAACTCCTGTGCGGAGCTCCCCTTATTAAGAATTTTATATTCTTTACTCATTGCCGCCGGCATTACCATTACTTTTATGGTGAATGTTGTGGAACGGATCCGGATTGTCGATGGTGATGCCGTGATCCTTTTTCCACTGTACATAAGCGGCGTAGGCATCCTCTTCGGTATTGTAATTTTTCTTTATTCCATCATCCGATAATGTCTCTGCACTTTCTCCTGAAGTACTGTCGATTTTGATTTCATCCGATGACACCTCTGTACTGCAACCTGACATTTCAGCACTGGTATTCTGATCTGCGTCAAAAGGTAATCCTATGTCGTTCTCTTCTGTATTTAAGAAGGTGTCGACTTTATCTACGCCTTCTGCCGTATCACCGTCATCAGATGTACCGGTTACAACTTCACTGAAGTCAGTAGAAACCTTTGTATCGTCGCCATTGATTTCGGTAAAAGGACTGGTCTTAGCCTTATCTAAGTCGACGAAACCACTGCCTTCGCTACCATTGATTTTAATAAAATCATCGGTCTCAGAATTGTCTAAGTCGACGAAACCAATGTTTTCGTTACCATTGATTTCAATAAAATCACCGGTCTCATGCTCATTTAAGTCAGTGGAAGTATCAGCCTCTGTCAAATTGGAATCAGCAGAAGCATTACCCTCATCTCCACTGAAGTCAGCAGACTTATCATCTTTCTCGTAACTTTCTTCTGCAGAATTATCCGCCTCATCACTGCCGAAATCCGTGAACTCACTTCTTACTTCCTCGAAGCTTCTCCTGCCGGCTTTAGCCTTTGCTGACTCCGATTCCATAGAACCGGTATCGTCAGACTTTGCCGAAGAAGAACTCGCCATTATCGCCTCAGCCACACCCGGCTTGACTGCATCAGGCTTCTCAGAATCCGGCTTTGCATCCCCTCTGACATAAACATCCTTCGGAGTACTGATGTAATCCTGGCCGTAGGCGCTCAGATAAAAGATACTGAGAGAAGTATTGAAGTAAGGAATGATCCAGAACCCGGCCAGGCCAAAGGTAATGACCACAAACACAAACCAGCCCAGGAAGCTGAGCTCCAGACACATAAACTTAAACTTTCTTTTCCTCATAAGATGAAGGGAAACGCCGATAGCCTTCCAGGCTCCGTATTCCGGATGATCCGCAGAAGCGAAACATGACATACTGAGAAAAAGCGCAACGATATATGTAATAAAAGTTGTTATAGTACTAGTGATCCTGTAATCCGAAGAACCTTTGCCGGAAATGATAGCGATAACCGTTTCCGGAACCATGATCAGAAACTGTATGAAATAAATGATGAGAATAACCCAGAAATAATGCTTAAGCTGTTCACCATCCGAGAAGCCCCTGAACACATCGAAAGCCGAAACCCTTCTGCCCTTAGCGATATTAATGTAAAGCTTCTGACTGCCAAGCATCAGCCCGGAATAAAGATATATTCCCAAAAATAGAAGCGAAGCAATGATGATGCCCGTCCCCACATAAAACAAAAGCTGCAGCCTCTCATTCCTTGCCAGTTCCGGGATCACAAACCTGCCCGTAGAAGGCCCGATGATGCCCACAAAAACAACAGAAAACAGCGCCGAACACCAAAGCATAGTGCAGATGAAAACCAAAATCATGGCCCCCGCCGCCGCCAGCTTGTTTCCTCTCAGCTGTCTTTTCGCAAACGTCTTAATTTGAGTAATAGTCATCATATGTCTACTCCCTCCGATTCAAGTCACCTCACAGTATTATACCATATATAGTAGAGGTAATGCATTAATAGATACGAAATAACAATACTGAGCACGACAAAAACGGGCAGCCGTTTTATACGGCTGCCCGCTGTCGTGCGTACCATTTCACTTATGGTAACTTGAAGCGTTCCACCAACTCATACAGCCTCTTCGCCTCGTTCGCAAGCTCGATACTTGCCGCAGCGCTCTCCTCTGCAGTTGATGAGTTATTCTGAACAACCTCCGAAATCTGTCCTACACCGATGCTGATCTGGTCAAGGGCATCCGCCTGCTTGTGTGACGCCTCGGAAATCTGACCGATCATCTCATTGGTCTCATCCGCAAAGCCCGAAACCTTTTCCAGAGCATCTGCGGTATCATCAGTGATACCCTTACCATTGTTCACAGCTTCTGTAACCATCTGGATGAGGTCACTGGTGCTCTGAGCCGCCTCCTGACTGCGCTTCGCAAGATTACCTACCTCATCCGCAACAACCGCAAAGCCCTTACCGGCCTGACCGGCTCTTGCAGCCTCGATGGCAGCATTGAGAGAAAGGATATTGGTCTGGAAAGCGATGTTATCGATGATGCTGATGACATCCTGAATCTTGTTGGAAGCTTCCTCGATCTCATCCATGGAAGAGGTAAGCTTGTGCATCTCCTGATTACTCTCGGTAATGGCATCCTTGGTGCGCATCGCGATCTTGCTTGCCTTTTCGGCATTGGCAGCATTGGTCTGCACCTTGTCGTTTACCGAACTGATGGTAGAGCTGAGCTCCTCAACGGAACCCGCCTGCTCGGTTGCACCCTGGGCCAGAGCCTGGGAACCATCGGAAATCTGTGAAGAATTATCCGAAACCTTACCTGCGGAAACGCTGATATCCTTAAGCGTCCTTCCGAGAGTTGACTTGATGGTATTCATGGAATCAAGGGCTGACCTCATATCCCCGACATAATTTCCGGGGCAGGTACTCTCAACCGTGAAATCACCATCAGACATAACGGAAAGCATGAATCCGAGATCCTCGATGATACGCTTCAGATTTTCTGCCATATGTGTAAATGTTCCGGCCAGCTCACCAATCTCATCATTGGGATACTTGTAATTGTCATCCACTTCACTGAGCCTGAACTCACCAACATTTTCGGCGATCTTCATAAGAGGCTTAACCGGAGCGAGTGCTCTTCTGACTACAATTGAAGAAATCACTACAAGTGCCGCAACTCCAATGATTCCTATGATGGCAACGATCAAAAGTGACTGATAAACCGCTGCTCTCACTTCATCTTTATGAACGATACTGGTAAGAACCCAGTTGATATCAGTTCCTGTCATCTTCAACGGCACGAAGATCGCAAAGGAATCCTTGCCGCCGATGTTGTCCTTAACTGATTTAAGGAATCTCTGTCCTCCTGTAACACTTTCAATGATGGAATCCGAAAAATCAGCTGTCTCACCTACAACAGAGGAATCTACTGAGTTTGCAAGATAAGTCTTGTTGGAGTCATTAACAGTAACATACGCACTGTTGTAGCCACCGTTAGAATACTCCAGACCCTCAAGGGAACTAAGCTCTACATCACAGTTAGAAACTCCGATGAACTTTCCGTTATCCACGATAGGTGTGGACAATGTAATCAGATGAACCACAGAACCGTCCTCACACTCCCAAACGTAAGGGTCTGTAATATGAGTGATCTGCTTATCCTTTGCGGGAACATAGTAATCGGCACTGCCGTAGCTGTCGTAGTCATTCAGAATGTCTACCCCGAGGCTGTTGCCGCTCTTGTAAACATAGTAGGAAAGTCCGTCCGGTGTGTCCGGGAAGAAGACATTAGGCTCAAATGCATAGTAGGCAGAAAATACCTTTCCGGAATTAACGGCCTCTTTCATGGACTCGAGGATAGCTTCCTCGCCCTTCTCCTTTCCCATCTCGCGGTAATTCATTATACTGTCGCCAAGTGAGCTTGCATAAATCTCGATACCGCTGACATATTTCTGTACCGTAACCACGTTCTGATCCGCGATGTTTTCTATCTGGGTCTGAACCATAGTGTCAATGTTTTTGAAGGTCACTATTCCGAAAACAATGCACATTACGGCGATAACCACAAATACGGTAATTGCCAGCACCATAGGTATCTGCACTGCAAGGCTCATGTATGGTCTTTTTTTATTCTTATTATTAATCTTAGACATACTCTTTTCACCTCTCGATACTTAAGCATTCATACGACAAACTTTCCATTACCTAAGCTTGAAAGGCTTTACGATTTCCTTCAGCTTATTTGCTTCATTGGCAAGCTCAATGCTGGCTGCCGCGCTCTCTTCAGAAGTTGAGGAATTGGTCTGAACAACCTCTGAGATCTGACCGATGCCAATGCTTATCTGTTCAAGCGCTTCAGACTGATTTATGGATGCTTCCGAGATTTCCTTTATCATTTCATTGGTCTCATCCGCATATCCGGAAACTCTGTCAAGGGCTGTAGCTGTTTCATCGGTGATGCCTTTACCTCTGTCTACAGCTTCGGTAACCATCTGAATGAGATCGCTGGTACTCTGTGCCGCTTCCTGACTGCGCTTTGCAAGGTTTCCTACTTCATCCGCAACAACCGCAAATCCCTTTCCTGCCTGTCCCGCTCTTGCTGCCTCGATGGCTGCGTTGAGGGAAAGGATGTTGGTCTGGAAGGCGATGTTGTCAATGATGCTGATAACATCCTGTATCTTGTTTGAGGCTTCTTCTATGGAATCCATGGATGCCGTAAGCTTGCTCATCTCTTCATTGCTTACCGCGATGGCATCCTTGGTGCGAAGGGCAATGGTGCTTGCGCGGCCTGCATTGTCAGCGTTGTTTTTGACTTCTTCGCTTACGTTATTGATAGTGCCGCTAAGCTCCTGAACAGAGCCTGCCTGCTCGGTAGCACCCTGTGCCAGTGCCTGGGATCCGTCAGAAATCTGATTCGAATTTACTGCCACTCTCTCTGCGGATTCGCTGATATCCTTAAGGGTATTTCCCAGATTTTCCTGGATGGAATTGATGGACATCAAGGCATTTTTCATGTCTCCGACGTACTTCTCCGGGCATGAACTGTTGGTGGTAAAATCTCCCTCTGCCATACCGCCGAGAACCACATCCACATCCTTAATGATGGATTTCAGGTTATCAGACATTGAAAGGAAGGTCTCAGCCAGCTTTCCGAATTCATTGTTTGGATAATCATAATCATTCCGTCCGTCGGAAAGTCGGAACTCTCCAACATCTTCCGCAGTCTTCATTAGCGGCTTTATAGGCGCAAGAGCTGAACGGACGCTTGAAAATGCAATAAATCCGAGCACAGCGATTCCCACTAAGCCTATGATCACGATTATGAAAAGTGAGGTGTAAACAGGTGCATATACCTCTGACTCATGGACGATATTTGTGAGCACCCAGTTAAGATCCGAGCCCTCAAGAAGCACCGGAGCGAATACCACAAAAGATGACGCTCCATCTATCTTGTCTTTGATGCCGGACCTGATGATGGTTGTCCCGCCTAAAACCGTCTGAACAATGCTTTCACTGTAATCCACGTTCTGTCCCGCAAGTTCAGGCAGCTTGGAATGCACAAGGTAAGTATTCTTTTCATCGGTTATGGTCATATATGAAGATTTATAATTACCATTTGTATAATCAAGCTGTGATAATGTATCCAGCAGCATATCGCAGTTTGCAACTCCGATGAATTTGCCGTTCTCAACAATAGGCGTACTCAAAGTTATGAGCCATACGATTGTTCCGTCGGAAAGCTCATACTCATAAGGATCTGTAAGATGTGTGTTGAGACTTGCCTTGGTAGGCGCGTAGTAATCCGCCTCGCCATAAGAATCAAAGTCATTAAGAATGTCTGTGGCTGTACCGCTTCCGCTTTTATATACGTAATATGATAATCCATTATCTGTATCACTGAAAAAAGCATTGGGCTCAAAAGCAAAATATGCAGAGAATATCTTGCCCGATTCCACAGCACGTGTAAGGGCTTCGATTATAGCCTTTTCTCCATCCTCTCTTCCCAAAGATCTGTAATTCATTACACTGTCGCCCAGGGTGTCCGCATAGATATTCATGCCATCCATGTACTTCTGGATAGTAAGAACATTTTCCCTGGCAACATTGTTGATCTGTTTCTTTGCAAGCTCATTGATGGATCTGACTGTCAGAATACCAAAGGCTATACAAATGATCACAACTACGACAAGAACCGCACCAATTACGATAGTTGGTATGCGGACAGCAAGGCTCACAAACTTTCCTTTGCCGTTCTCTGTCTTTTTAATTCCTAACTTACTCATACTGCCTCCTGCCTGGTATGAATTTCGCAATTCTGCTAAGTTTTTACACTATCTATTTTTCATATCGGCGGAATAACATTTTTGTTAAGTGTAATGGGAAAAATTGTTTTTTGAATCGGCTTTTAAAGAAAACCGGCAGGAATTCCTGCCGGTTTTGATGATTTTTAGAAATGTGACGTATTTGAAACTGTGAGGTTGTCGCCGGGGTCCCAAAGGACTATGTGACCTGCTTTGAGGGACTTTTGGACGTCGATGGTTCGCTGGTTTGAGGAGCCTTTGTAGAGGAGGGTGATGTCCTTCAGGTCCTGTTTGAATTCACCGTCTACTAAGACATCAGTTCTTTCGAGGATTTCTCTGGTTTCGGGAAGCTGTGACCACATGCGGCCAAGCATATCTTCATCGAAGAGGTAACCGGAGAATATCCAGAGGTCCTTTTCAGGATATCTTTCCTTGAATCTTTTAACGAGAGATACCAGTCCTTTTTGGTTCCGGGGTTCCATGGGTTCTCCGCCTAAAAGCGTAATACCCTTATATGCTTCGTCGGCTAATTCATCGAGAATGCTGTCCTCAACTTCTTTTGTGAATTCTTTACCGTAATTAAAGTCCCAGGCGATTTTGTTGAAACATCCGGGGCATGCATGAGTGCAGCCGGATACAAAGAGGCTGAGTCTCACTCCCGGTCCGTTTGCTATATCAAAATGCTTTATCTCCGCGTAATTCATACTAGACCTCAAACTTCTTCATCTGCCTGTTCAGTGGTTTCCTCAACCGGTTTTTTCTTGAAGGCCCCAAATATTGTGCAGAGGATGACACTAAGCTCGTACAGAAGGATCATGGGCAGGGCCACCATTACCTGGGATACTATATCCGGTGGTGTAACTATGGCTGCCATGATGAAGATAACAACGATCATGACCTTGCGGGCCTTTTTCATCCACTCTACCTTCAGTATGCCCATCTGAGTCAGAAGTACCGTGACTACAGGGAACTCAAATATCACCGCAAAGATGATAAATATGGTCATAAGGAAGGAAATGTAATTTCCCACACTTATGGCTGCCGAAACGCTTACGCCTTTACTCATATCCAAAAGGAAGTAAAGCATAAACGGAATCAGTACTTTGTAGGCGAAAAGTATTCCCAAAAATCCGAAAATGATTCCGAAAATGATAGCCAGAAGAAAAAACAGCTTTTCCGATTTCCTGAGTCCCGGACTCATAAATGCGTATGCCTCATAGAATATGAGCGGTAGTCCTATAAGGGCAGCAAATATAAGTGAAATTGAGAAAAACTGAATCAGCATCTCCTGAGGTGCCAGATATACAAACTGATATCCCTTGGCTCTTCCGATATCGAGAAGCGCCGACACGATCTTCTCGGCCTGTCCCAGTCCTATGAACATCGCTATCACCAGCACCACCACTATGACGATGATGCGGTTTCTCAGCTCCGTCAGATGACCGCTCAGTGTCATCTCACCTTCAGTCTGCTGCTTCTTTTCAGTCTTTCTTTTCATCAGTTGTTGCCTTTGTCTCGCTTACTGTATTGTCCTTTTCCTTGTCTTTGTTCTCTTCTTCTGAATCAGCTATGCCGTCTCTGAAGCTCTTTACAGACTTTCCGAACATCTTTGTAAGCTTAGGAAGCTGTGTGGGTCCAAATACGATTACAACAATTGCAAGTACGATTAATAATTCCTGTGTTCCGATTCTCAT
>JAILDF010000292.1 GCA_024689585.1 Oribacterium sp. | reverse complement strand
CCGTTGCGGATGAAGCTGATAATGGTATCCAGCTTTGGTATTTGCCGTTTGAAGAGAAGGCAGATACACCACGGTTCAGAGATTGCGCTAAGCATCCGCATATTGAAGAGAAGGGCTATGTTTTGTATTACACGAGCCAATGTCCTTTCAATGCAAAGTATGTTCCGGTATTGGAACAGACGGCAAAAGAGAATGGTATCTCATTCCGGGCAATCCATATAGAGAGCAGGTATGAAGCTCAGAATGCCCCGACTCCGATCACGAATTATGTTCTGTTCCATGATGGTGAGTATGTCACGAATGAACAGATGAACGATAAGAAGTTCTTGAAACTTGTTAACGGATAAGGATAAAGCGATCAGCAATTTTTCTGTAGCATGCCAGCTCGATAGTGCGAAGGAAAGGGTAAGAAAATCAGCTCTTATATACTTTGCGGGCCATGTGATTCTTCGACTCAAGCGGTGATGATTAAAGATAAGACGCCGTTGAACCAAAACCCGCTTGCACGATGGTCTGTGAATGCTATCGTGCAAGCGGGTTGGTTCTATTACTCACATTCCTTAAGATACTTCTTATTTTCGTACATGCAATCATCTGCTTTTTTAAATACTTCCGACACTTTGCTTTCGCCATGAAACCTTGCAACTCCCATAGCGATCACAACACTTCCGTATTCCATATTCTTTTCATTCAATGCAGAAAACTTTGCACTAAGTGCATCCAGATTGTGATAATCATGATTCGTGGCAATCACGACAAATTCATCGCCACCTATCCTGAACACCGGGCTGTGCTGGAAAACCTTACATATCTGACTGCACCCTTCCCGTATATATCTGTCTCCGGCCTGATGTCCGAATGTATCATTGATCTTCTTAAGTCCATTGAGGTCAAATACGGCCAAAGCAAACTCCGGATCCTCATTATTTCTTAATCGTTCATCCAGCTGCTCTTCAGCTTCGATATATGCATGCTTGTTTTTAACCCCGGTAAGAGCATCAATATTTGCAATATTCTTTGCGGCAGTCAGCTTTCGGGCATATTCCATTTCTTTTTTTACCTGCTCATGCTCGTCTATTATTCCCACAATTATCTGCGGACCATCATCTTCCTCAATCTTTGCGGCTCTTATACATATGAACCTGGGCTTTCCATTAAACATCATGCGGATTCTCAGAGAAAAGACACCCTTGCTTTCAATTTCATACAGTATGTTTTCTTTGGTAAAACTCGATATGAATACGCCCTTATCTTCGACATGAACAACTTTTTTTCCTTTTTCTCTTACCTGGTTGTAGAAATCATCACCTTCTTCTGAAAGTCCCACATCATTGAGTCTTTTGTCCAATACGACCTGGACAAAGTGATCGGTTTCCGGATCCGCAGAATAAATACATATATAGTTTCCTGAAAGTGCAGTTATCCTGCTGTAGGACTTTCTCTCCTGCTCTATACGTTCAAGAGCTTCCTTGTGCTTTAGCTCTAAGTCATTATCAATATAACTGAGGATCACTATAGCCAGAGCAACCACACCGGTTTCAGGATTTATGGCTATCCTTCTTATGAAGAGGTGTGCTACGCCTTTATCACTTCCTCTTACGTCTACTATGGTCGGCTTTCCATCTCTGATGCACTGCTCCATAGCATTTAGAAAATCAGATCCGATATTATCTTTGATCTCTGCCTTAGTTATAAACCTTTTACTGAGCATTCCCGGATGGTGGGCATTTGTATAATCCCTGAAGGATTTATTACCTCTGGCAAGCCTCGTTCCATCATCATTGACTTCAATTATAAACATTGGCATGGTATTAAAGTAACTGCCAAGCTTTTTATCGTCTCCGTATGAGGAAATAGACATGTCGTAAAGATTGACCTTGCCCAGTGCGGAATAGTACTCCGACTCCTTTGGGTTTTCAAAACCAATCTGTTTTCCTTCTTTATATCTTTTAAAAATCTGCTCAATAGTCACTACATCGCAGAAATAATACCCCTGCAGTCTTGTACATCCGATTTCGTCAAGAAATTCAGCCTGTTCCGATGTCTCAACACCTTCGGCAACAGTCTCACTGCCAAGTCCGCTTGCAAGTCTTACAAGTTCGGTGATGATTATCTTACTTCGCTCATTCTCTTCAATCTTACTGATAAAGCTCTCGTCAAGCTTGATAACGTCAAAATGAATTTGCTGCAATATATTTGTTGAAGAATTCGATTTGCCGAAATCATCCAGCCATACCGAGAATCCATGCTTTCTGAATCGCTCTATCTGTGCCATCATATAATCCTTATCATCAAGGATGACACGCTCTGTTATTTCGATTATTATGTTGCCATGGTCAACTCCCGAGTTATCAACCCTTTTCCTTATTTCCTCAACGATATCGCAGGAATAAAAGTCGGTTCCCGAGAGATTTATGGAGTTCGGAACAACATATAAGCCTTCCTCAGACTGTCTCTTTAATTTCTTCAGTACCTGCTCCAGAACAAACAGGTCAAGTTTATACGCAATTTTAGCTTCATCCAATATGGAAATGATCTTCCTGGGCTCAAAATGACCTTTTTCAGGATCTATCCACCTTACCAGAGCCTCTTCGTTGCATACCCTGCCGTTGGAGGTTCTGATAATAGGCTGATAATACACCTTTATCCATCCATCCGTCATAGCTGTTTCCAGGTTCTGAAAGACATAGCTTCTATCCTCAAACTGGTTCAGCATTTTTGCGTCAAAAAAGCGCACGGTAGATTCAAATATGTTTCCGCAGCTATCACTCGCTATTTTTGATCTGTCTGTAGCTGTGGACGCTTTAACCCGCCCCAGTTTGAGATCATATACACCTATTCTGACTGGTAATGTCCTGCCACTGTTTATATTCCTGAATTCCTTAACAAGCTCCCAGAGCCTGTTCCCCAGCTCTTTTGAATAAGTATAGACAGTAAAGTGATCGGCAGTAGTACGGCAACAGCTTTCTTTACCAAAGTGTTTCACAAGAAGATTTGCAACTTCTCTGATGAGCTTGTCACCTTCTGTGTAACCATATCTCTGGTTAAATGCCTTCATTCCGCAGAGATCCATGAAGAGCATGGCAGAGCCTATACCGCAGCCTGCATTATCCTCAAAGAAATCCTCTGCAAGCTCAAAGAACCGTTTCATATCAGGAAAACCTGTGAGATGATCGTAGCCTATTTTATTGTTATATTGTTCCATGCTCATAGTATGTCTCAAACCTGAAAAACGTATTTTTGCTTCAACTGTATCTGATTATATCTCAAATTTTTTAAATTTAAAAATCTGTTATCTGACTCCCTTAAGTATCCTGTCGACAGGTCTCCTTTTGGGAGCCATAATATCTGACATACAGATGCAGATTTGATCGGCTCCTTATTAACTCTGAACCGTATCCGGGGAACCTGTAACATTATTGTTCAATAATAATATTTTTATCGGCATAAAACCCGTTGAATATTATATAGTGCTGAAAAGATAAGGGTTTTTTTTGAAAATCAGATGCGACAAGTGTATAATCATACTGTTAGCGGGGGGAAGATATGAGTTATTCAACGATAGGGATGCTTGCTATTTTTGTGCATCTCATAATAAATTTTGATTATATGAAACAGCATGCCAGAGGAACTCTTACCGAGGCAGAGTACCGCTATCGGCAGTTTTTGTTTGCTGTAATGTTCTATTATTTTTCGGATATTTTCTGGGGCGTACTATACGAGGCAGGACTTTCTGCACTTGCATTTATCGACACAACCTTCTATTTTCTGTCGATGGCATTCACCGTATTCTATTGGACGCATTTTGTTGTGACCTATCTGAATAAAGACAATCTGTTTAAAAGGGTACTGATATTTAGTGGCTGGCTGTTTCTGGGGACACAGGTGCTGATCCTCGTCATTAACATTTTTAAACCCATCTCTTTTTGTTTTGATGAGAAGCATTTATATCACCCATTGCCATTCCGATATCTGACTTTGGTGGCGCAGATCATCCTTTTTACTCTTTCGGCGATATATGCCTTGTCTGTGTCCTTTCATTCAGACGGACCGGAGAGTAAACGACATCGAACTGTTGCTCTTTCGGGAATAATTATGACCTTTTTCGTTCTGCTTCAGACTCTTGATGCTTTTTTGCCTTTTTATGCTATGGGATGTCTGCTGGCGACCTGCACGATCCATACCTTTATCTACCGGGATAAGATCGAGGAGCGTTCAAGGGAAATCGGAAATATGCGAAGAATCGCCTACATCGATGCACTGACCGGTGTAAAGAATAAGATGGCATATACAGAGGCAGTGGCAGAACTCGAGCGCCGGGTTCGTGATGGGATTATGTCCGCGTATGGAGTTGCGATATTTGACCTGAATTATCTAAAGTATGTTAATGATACCATGGGTCATGAAATGGGTGATAAGTATATCAAGGAGGCCTGCTCACAGATTTGCAAATGGTTCCAGCACAGTCCGGTATATCGTATCGGCGGAGATGAATTTGTGGTTCTTTTGAAAGGCGTTGATTATGACAATCGCGAAATGATATTGAAGGACTTTAATGATGAGGTACATCGCAATAAGCTTGAGGGAAAAGCGGTAGTGTCCGTTGGCTGTGCTTCATATCAGCCGAAGGTGGACAGGACATATGATGATGTTTTCCGTCGTGCTGACAAGCTGATGTATCAGAGAAAACAGGAGCTTAAGTGGAATTAGAACAGAATATGAAGAAGATGTTTTTATGCGCTGCAATGCTGATGAGCGGAGCGCTGTTTCTGGGAGGGTGCGGCTCTTCGGATTTTAATAACGGAGACAGTACCGAGGTTACAAGGACAGAGTCATCGGAGAAGAGATCAGAGGACGAGACAAAACCCATGTCGGAAGAAGTTAAGAAGATTGAGAATGATTCTGAAATCGAACAGAATGATTTTAAATGGTGGCAGAAGACAATCGCATATGAAATCTATGTAAAGAGCTTTAAGGATTCTGACGGTGACGGGATCGGTGATCTGAATGGAATAACTTCCGAACTTGACCACCTGAAAAAGCTTGGCGTCGGGGCAATATGGCTTACGCCCTGTTATGTGTCACCTCAGGCAGACAATGGCTATGATATAGCAGACTACTATGATATCGATCCGGCCTACGGTACCATGGAGGACATGGACAGACTGATCGAAGAAGCAGGAAAACGCGATATCCGTATCGTGATGGATCTGGTGTTTAATCATACCTCCAACGAGAATGCCTGGTTTACCGAGTCCCGTTCGGGAAAGGACAGCGATAAGAGCGACTGGTACATATGGGCGGATCCCAAAGAGGATGGAAGTGCACCTACCAACTGGCGAAGCATCTTTGGAGGATCGGCCTGGACCTATGATGAGAACAGAGGACAGTACTACCTTCACACATTCCTGCCTGAACAGCCTGACCTTAACTGGGCCAATCCGGAGGTTCGTAAGGCACTGATAGATGTCGCTGACTTTTGGGTAAAAAAGGGAGTCGGAGGCTTCAGATTGGACGCCATAACCTACATCAAGAAACCTGAAAAATTTTTGGATGGTACTCCGGATGCCAATGATGGTACAGTGGGTATTCATGCCATGACAGCAAATACTAATGGCATACTGGACTATCTCCATGAATTTAAAGACGCGGTTCAGAACGGTACTGATATTTTTACGGTTGGAGAAGCCAATGGCGTTTCTGCCCGGGATCTTCCTGAATGGGTTGGTCCTGAAGGAGTATTTGATATGGTATTTGAGTTCGGTCTCATGAATATCAGTCTGAAGGATGAGATGAACTGGTGCGTTACCCGGGAATGGTCGCTTCCGGAATTTAAAGCTCTTATCAATGCCAGTCAGGAAAACACCCTGAAAACCGGGGGATGGTATCCCATGTTTTTGGAGAATCACGACCAGCCACGTTCCATAAATCATTTCCTGCCGAAAGGTGCTGACAGGATTGCCGGAGCAAAAGCGCTTGCCACTCTTGTTCTCACCATGAGAGGCACACCTTTTATCATGGAGGGTGAGGAGCTTGGGTTTGTTAATGTAGCCTGGCCTTCAATAGATGACTATAATGATATTTCAACCAGAAACCATTATAAGTTTGCAATCGATGAGGGATATTCCGAGGCTGAAGCCCTGGAAGGTGTCCACAACCTTGCAAGAGACAGTTCCCGTACTCCCATGCAGTGGGACAGCTCATCAAATGCCGGTTTCACCACGGGTACACCCTGGCTTCCTGTATATGATGATTACGAAAAATTTAATGTAGCCTCTGAGATGGAGGATAAGGATTCGGTTCTTAACTGGTACATTGCTCTTTCAGAGCTTCGAAAGGAACATCCGGAGCTGGAGGTGGGTGACTACAAAGAGTTATTCCATGAGAATGAGCAGATTTTTGCTTTTACCAGGGAAAGCGAAGCCGGAAAGGCAACCATTCTCATAAATCTTTCTCTCGAGGAAGCTTCCTATGATCCTTCATGTGTGGAAGGTGCAAAACAGCTTATCGGAACAAATGGTGAAAGTACCAAGGGAATCCTTGCTCCGCTGGAAGCAGTGGTTTACGAAAAGTAACTGTGAGATAAAAAAGAGCGTCAGTCTGTGATCATCAAAAGATCACAGAGCTGACGCTCTTTTTTCTTATAGCTGTATGATAACATAAGAACACAGCCATTACAAATGAGGCTATTTCGTGACCTAAGCTTGATTGAAATATCATTTTATCAAATTCAGGAAAAATCAAAGCGCCGCTTCCTTACTGCAAGACGGGGTGCGGCGCTTTAGTCTGAGTTGGGTTTTAGGTCAGCTTCTTCTGTACCTTATCCAGTTCCTTTTTCACATCATTACCGTTCAGGGCATTCTGTTCGGCAGCGATGATGTCCTTTTTGGCCTGTGCCCACTCGGCTTTTTCAGTGGGATAGAACTTGCAGTTATTAAGGATATCGAGCCATGCCCCGAAATTAGTATCATACTTTGCCATATATTTCACACCGGATTTCACAACCGGAAGGAATCCCTCCATTTCAACCCAGGCTGTATAGTTCTCGGGTGCAAAGAAGAATGTCATGAATTCGCCGATAGCTTCATTTCTTGCGTCCTGATCGGAAGCATCATCATCCCTAAATGCCATAATCCTGTCCATAACACCGATGGAGGATGAGGTTTTTCCCTTTGCGGCCGGAATGGGAACAGGAACCATCTTAATGTTTCCGCCCTTTTTCTCTACATAAGCCGGAAGTTGATTGGGTCCGATCAACATTGCAAGTTTTCCTTCTGCAAACATATCCTGAAGGTCGTAACGGGTCTCTGTGGCAGGCTTAGGATTGGTGTAACCCTTATCAACCAGTCCGATGGCGAACTCGAGGGCCTCAACATTTTCGGAAGAGTTAACCGCCCACTTTCCCTTATCATCCACAAAACCACCGCCATTTCCCCAAGTATAGTAGGAGAATGCAGCCTGACCTTCGTCGTTTGTCATATCGATGCCCCAGGGATAAACTTTTCCTTTGTAGTATTTCTTTATTTCTCCACAGGCATCTTCAAGTTCATCCCAGGTGGTTGGGTAGTCTATACCCACTTCCTTAAAGATGTCAGCATTACAGTATAGCGCACGGGAAGAAGCCAGATCCGGAAGCGCCCAAACCTTACCGTCGATTTCAGACTGATCAAGGAATGGACTGAAGAAATCATTATAGAGTTTAGTCGGACAATAATCCTTAACAGGGAGGAGCAGCCCATCCTCGGCATAATCGCTATAGACGTCAAGGTTCAGGATATCCGGAGCATTACCGTTTTTAATGCGTTTGTCCACCTCGTCATAGACATCACTCCAGGAAACTACCTCCAGGTTAAGTTTGATGTTCGGATTTTCCTCTTCAAATTTCTTCACAAAGTTTGACCCCTTCATTCCGGAGCCCAAAAAACAGTCCTTCGTATCCTGCCCGTACTCGCATATGATCACATCCAGCTCCGTAAAAGTATCGCTATTCTTTTTTGCATCTTTTGGCAGCAGAGTACCTAATGCTGTTTTTTTCATAACTACCGGCTCGACTGCCACGGCGCCTTTATCTGAACCATAGCCAAAGCCTGCATACATCGTGACGATCATAGATGCAACAGCAAAGCTTGCCATTAGTTTTCTCATCATATCGTTATCCTCTCTTCTAAAACAATCAGGGAATCCTTTCCCAAGACTACTATATTTCATATATCGACAAAAAATTCGTTTATAAAACCCGTTGCCGCGATTGAATTAAGGACTTTTTATCATGTAATAATCCGAAAATCCTTTATTCCTTATAAAGAATCATCTACCA
>JAILDF010000291.1 GCA_024689585.1 Oribacterium sp. | reverse complement strand
CCTTCTTCTGTGCGGACCACGATGCGGCCGGCAACAGAAAGCGGTCTGTCAAGCCATGGCGCACAGATCATGCCGCCGTACTTTTCGACATTGAGCTTCACGTACTGCTTATCTATGGTTATCTCAGCATTGGACTTGATCTTGAAAACCGGCGAATCGCAGTGGCTTGCCATCATCTGAAAGCCTGTGTAATCCTTCTTCGGAATGCGGAACGCTATCACAGCCGAATCATTTCTTGTTACGTAATAGCCTTTTCCTGCTTCAAGTGCCCACGGCTTTCCCTCATATAAACGGATAAGTCCGGAAGCCTCCAGCATCCTGCACATATTATTAACGGCAAAGAATGCATTGGGACTGTTGTCAAGAAAAGCTATAAGTTCTTTATTCACATCATCAAAATTCATTGGTTTCTCCTCATATTAAACACATGCCCTTCAAACTCTTACCTGAAAAAAGTATTCAGATCCGGGCAGCTTCTGAAATTGAATCTATAAACAAAATTCATCCTTAAATTTAATATAATTTATGTCAATATTTAACATGCCTGCCGATTATATCATTTTGTCAAATAATCCTCAACCTGTTGCTTTCATAATGTTTTCCGCAATATATAAGTCTTTTTAATACATTTGATAATCTCATGTTATGTCTTTTATTCTTTCAGTGAATACATCTGTCCGCAAAAAAAGGACATCCTGTCATCGCCACTTTAAATCGTTGATGAACAAGATCACCAAAAAAGCGTTGATCGCAGGATGTCATTTTCACATTTTGTATACAATATCAGACGTCTGTAATGTCCTTTGGTTTTTTTAAGTATTTTCAGATTTTGAAACCCGGTTTTGTTCCATAACACGTCCGAAACGTAATTTTTTCAAACTTTTAATATGTTTCCGGGCTTTATCTGCCCAATACCTTTGTCACTGTCAGCTGAGCCATGGTCTTCTCAGGATATACTATCTCATCCGCGCCTATTTTTTTCAGCACCTTACCCATACGATCGGAGCCAGCCTTTGCTATAACCCTATGCACTCCCTGCTCCTTTGCAACCATGATACACGTTATGCTTGGATCCATACTGCTTCCCATACATACTATAACGACATCCATGTTGCCGAGACCAAGCTTTTCAACGGCATCCGGATCCGAAAGATCACAGGTAACCGCAACCTCTGCTATATCAGATAACTGATTGATAGTCTCTTCACTCTTATCTGCGATAAGCAGGTCCACGCCGTTCTCAAAAAGCTCCTTTGCAGTGAATTTTCCAAATCTCCCAAGTCCCAATATCGCAACTGAAAGTGATTTTTTCTCTGACATATATTCCTCCCTATATAAGTACATGTTTTGTGCCATTTGTCTCTGATATCCAAATGGCAGATCTGATCGCCTTTTCTATATACACACATTTTATGGCCGTTTATCTCTGTCAAAAAATTCTGTCCTCGCCATACCATGTCCCCGTAATGCTCACTCTTATCCTATGTAATATTTTCCTTCAGCACTGGAAAGAAGATTCTTCTTTGCATTCTGTCCCCTGAAGAACATAACAAGAGATATAGGTCCTATCCTTCCGAGATACATCGCAGCTATGATGATCACCCTTCCCGCCGGCGTCAGGCTCGATGTGAGATTTCTGGAGAGCCCCACTGTCGCAGTCGCACTGAAGGTTTCAAAAAGTGCATCCGTCATGAGAATACTGTGATCGGTAAACATTAACATCATACTGAGAAGTGACGTTACAAGAAAACTTATGAGAATGATGGCAACAGCTTTACTTATGGTTTCAAGTGAAAAAGATCTGTTGAAAACTACCGGCTTTTCACGATCATGAAGGAAACTTATGGCATAAAGTATAAGGGCAAAGAATGTCACCGTTTTCACACCTCCCGCAGTTCCCATGGGAGATCCTCCGATAAACATATACATCAGTCCGAAAAGAGCAGTGACTTCTCTCAGGTTTTTCTGGGAAACCGTCATAAACCCCGCAGTTCTGAAAGTCACGGACTGGAACAAGCTGTTCCAGACCTTGCCGCCAAGGCTCATATTCTGCATGGTTCCCGGATTGTCCCTTTCCGCAAGAAACGTGATCACCGCTCCGCTCACTATAAAAACTGTTGTCAGTGCCAGCACAAGCTTAGTCTGCTCACGCAGTCTTATCCGCTTCATACCTTCCTTATGTGTGAACAAGGATGAGACAGCATTAACCACATCGAACCATACCACAAAGCCAAGTCCGCCCAGAACTATCAGCAGCATGGTGACAAACAGAATGTAATAGTTCTCAGAATATCTGCATAAACTGTCCGGTCCTATCACATCGATGCCGGCATTACAGAAGGCAGAAATCGAATGAAAGATCGATATATAAGCGCCTTTAACATTGCCAAATTCAGGTATAAATACAAAGGCCGACAGGATCGCCCCTATCCCTTCAACGATAAAAATGTCTTTGACCACCCTCCGGCAAAAACCCACAACGCCTTTTATGGAATCAAGATTAAAGGAATCCATCATCAAAACCCTCGTTTTAAGGGACAGCTTCTTATGAACAAGTATCAAAAGCACCGCAGAAATACACACTACTCCGATACCGCCCACCTGAATGAGCAAAAGGATCACGATCTGCCCGAACAGTGTCCAGTGCGAGAAAGTGTCAACCACCACAAGCCCTGTTACGCAAACCGACGTAGTCGCAGTGAAAAGCGCAGTCAGAAAAGTCGTTTCCTCTCCCGGCACAGTCGCCCACGGAAGCTTCAGAAGTACCGTCCCCACAAGAATCGCCGACAAAAAACTAAGTGAAATCACCTGAGTCGTACTAAGCTCCGCCTTCCTGCCCTTCTTTCCCTTCTTTTTCCTAAAATCACTTACACTTTTATTTCCCTCATTCATTTCCTTCATACCCACAACATACCCACAATCATAAAATTACTCGCGCTGATCAGTCATTGACTCATTAATTATAACATCAGTCAGGATCAGTTTTAACTATATAATGCAAAGAGACAACCATGTTCTCTGTGCAGTCACAGAATAACATGGTTGTCTTTTTCTTTTCCTTTAACTTTTATTCACTTTTTGCGAATCAATCTTCAGCTTTGTGAAGTTCGTACTCATTTTCGAAATACTCATCCAGACACTGGAGGTTCATGACGCCGTCCCCATGGTCCGCCTGCTGAACTGTTACACTCCCAATATATCAAAATGTCTGCATATTTGGAATCGACATAATTCTTATAAAAAATAAGTGGATCTGTGTGATCAATACCAAACAAGCCTATTCATTCAGATTTACGAAAAACAGAAAAAATTCGTCTTCAATGCCAACTAGGCTTGCTGCTTGAAAGAACACGGAGAGAAAAGAGTCCGGCAGGGACGAATACGTCAGTGTTCAGGACCTGCCGGACTTTTTTCTCGGAGTGTACTTTCAACGCCGTGAGCCGTTGGCATGAAGACGAATTTTTTCGTCCGGGTAACACAAAAAGCGCCGGGGACATAAACCCCGGCGCCAAAAATGCGTAACGCTATAAATTAATCTCTGGGATTGCTGATCTGAGCCTGAGCTGCAGCAAGGCGTGCAACAGGTACACGGAACGGTGAACATGACACATAATCAAGACCGATCTTGTGGCAGAACTCAACAGATGAAGGATCGCCGCCGTGCTCACCGCAGATACCTACGTGAAGCTTAGGGTTAACCGGCTTTCCAAGCTTAAGAGACATCTCCATAAGCTTACCAACACCAGTCTGGTCAAGCTTAGCAAACGGATCTGACTCGAAAATCTTTGTGTCATAGTAAGCATTGAGGAACTTACCTGCATCATCACGTGAGAATCCGAATGTCATCTGTGTAAGATCGTTTGTACCGAAGCAGAAGAAGTCAGCTTCCTTAGCGATCTCGTCAGCTGTAAGAGCTGCTCTGGGGATCTCGATCATTGTACCAACCTCATACTCGAGCTTAGCACCTGCAGCTGCGATCTCAGCATCAGCTGTAGAAACAACGATATCCTTAACATACTTAAGCTCCTTAACCTCGCATACAAGCGGGATCATGATCTCAGGCTTAACATTCCATTCAGGATGAGCCTTCTGAACCTCAAGAGCTGCACGGATAACAGCCTTTGTCTGCATCTTAGCGATCTCAGGATATGTAACTGCAAGACGGCATCCTCTGTGACCCATCATAGGGTTGAACTCGTGAAGTGAACTGATGATAGCCTTGATCTCTTCTACAGACTTATGCTTTGCATCTGCAAGCTTCTTGATCTCATCCTCTGTTGTAGGAACGAACTCGTGAAGTGGCGGATCAAGGAATCTGATTGTTACAGGGCAGCCCTCAAGAGCCTCATAAAGAGCCTTGAAGTCATTCTGCTGGTAAGGAAGAATCTTCTCAAGAGCTTCTTCTCTTTCCTCAACCGTATCTGAGCAGATCATCTCACGGAATGCAGCAATTCTGCTTTCCTCGAAGAACATGTGCTCTGTACGGCAAAGACCGATACCCTCAGCACCGAGCTCTCTTGCCTTCTTGGCATCAGCAGGTGTATCAGCATTGGTACGAACCTTAAGCTTTCTGAACTCATCAGCCCAAGCCATGATACGTCCGAACTCGCCTGCGATCTGAGCATCTACAGTCTTGATCTGACCGTCATAGATATTACCAGTTGTACCATCGATGGAAATAAAATCTCCCTCGTGGAATTCCTTGCCGCCGAGAGTGAACTTCTTGTTCTCCTCATCCATAACGATGTCGCCGCAGCCTGATACGCAGCACTCACCCATACCACGGGCAACAACGGCAGCGTGTGATGTCATACCGCCACGAACTGTAAGAATACCCTGAGCAGCCTTCATACCTGTGATATCCTCAGGTGAAGTCTCAAGTCTTACAAGAACAACCTTCTCTCCTCTTGCAGCCCACTTCTCAGCGTCATCAGCTGTGAATACAACCTTACCGCAGGCAGCTCCCGGAGAAGCACCAAGTCCCTTTCCAAGTGGTGTAGCAGCCTTAAGAGCAGCAGCATCAAACTGAGGGTGAAGAAGTGTATCAAGGTTACGAGGATCGATCATAGCAACTGCCTCTTCAGGAGTCTTGTGTCCCTCGTCAACCAGGTCGCAAGCGATCTTAAGAGCAGCAGGAGCT
>JAILDF010000289.1 GCA_024689585.1 Oribacterium sp. | reverse complement strand
ACATACTTCTCATAAACTGCACCGATAAGCTCAGGCATGAAGTTTCCTGCTGTACATACACCGCCGACTGCACCAACGCACATTGATGCAAAAAGAAGTGTATCCTTTCCGCCGAATACCTTGAAGTTTACATCACGGTTTCTGCGAATGCATTCCTCTGTAAGAGTGATATCTCCTGAAGTGTCCTTCATACCAACGATGTTAGGAACTGCATGAGCGATCTCTGTTACAAAATCAGCTGTCATACCGTAGCCAACACGGCCCGGGTTATTGTAAAGGAGTACCGGAGTCTCGGGAATAGCCTCAGCTATAGCCTTGAAATGATTGAAAAGCTCGTCATGTGTAGGCTTCAGAAACATTGGCTGAAGAATCGATACACAAGCAGCACCGTTTGCTGCTGCCATCTTTGCAAGACGGATGCACTTCTTTGTATTGATAGCGCCGATACCGAAGTAAACAGGAACTCTTCCTGCGGCCTGATCAACCATGATCTTAAGGCCTCTTTCCATCTCGTCTTCCTCGAGCTGATAGAACTCACCGTTTGAGCCGAAAGCAAGAATTCCGTGCATTCCGCCGTTTATCACATAATCAACCTGCTTGCGCATTCCTGCCTCATCGATCTTTTCATCCTTATCGATTACTGTGATGATAGGCACTACTACGCCTTTTATAAAATCTGTATTCATCTATAGACCTTTCCTTAAAAGAATGTCAGCCCAAGTTTTTATTCAAAAGGGCTGACATCAGATATTTATTTACTTAACGATTGATGTTCCTGAGATTCTCTCGTAGTATCTTACGATATCGTCATGATCGCATGAACCCTCATCGTGATTCTTAAGCTCCTGCATAACTTCCATCATCTGAGCTGTCATAGGAACAGGCATGTTGATAGCGTGTGCAGCGTTAAGAGCATTGGTAAGATCCTTAATGTGAAGGTCGATTCTGAAACCGGGCTTGTAGTTACCTGCAAGCATCATAGGAGCCTTTGCATCAAGAACTGTTGAACCTGCAAGACCGCCGCGAATAGCCTGATATACGAGCTCAGGATCTGTTCCTGCCTTCTTTGCAAATGTAAGAGCCTCTGCCACGATACCGATGTTTGCAGCTACAACCATCTGGTTAGCAAGCTTAGCAACGTTTCCGGAACCGATAGGTCCAACATAAACTACTGAACCTGCCATAACCATGAGCATGTCATAGTACTTGTCAAATGTCTCCTTCTTGCCACCAACCATTACAGAAAGTGTTCCGTCGATAGCCTTTGGCTCTCCACCTGATACAGGAGCATCAAGCATATCTACGCCAAGCTTTTCAAGATCAGCAGAAATCTTCTTTGACTCAACCGGGTCGATAGATGACATATCGATAAGAACTGACTCACCCTTACGGAAGCCCTCAGCAAGACCCTTCTCGTTAAATACAGCTGCACGAACATGAGGTGAGTTAGGAACCATAGTGATAACTACGTCAGCAAACTCAGCAAGATCCTTACCGCATGTACCTGCCTTTGCACCACAGGCAACAACATCATTTACTGCCTCCTGGTTGAAGTCATAAACCATAAGCTCGTGACCGGCCTTTACAAGATTCTTTGCCATCGGGCGTCCCATGATACCAAGTCCAAGAAAACCAACTTTCATTACTAAATCCTCCTATAATGTATGATTGTTTCATAAATACCTTTTTTCAATCGAGTTATTTTCAACTCGCAAAGTCATGATATTAAATTGACGAATTATTCTCAATTTGTAAAATGGCCAAAAAAAATCTCAAATCTGTCGCTTTCGTCAAACCCAAATATCTCAGCTCATTCCATTACATTCTATTTCAATTAGTTTCATATCATTTTGTTTTCTTCTCCCAAAAGAGTGCTCAAAGCCACCAGTTTATACATTTTTAATATTAACAACTAATAGATAGAAATCGCCATCGGATTGATATGTACACTCATAACTGGTTTTCAGTTAAAAATGGTACATATAATCAAGTGACAGTTTTGATTTGAAACTAGCTGTATGGCTCTCAGGAAGATATTTTGAATTGGAGTCATCAATTATTAATTCGGGAATTGCCTCACATCGGATATTTCATATTTGCAGTCAAAGTGTTTTTTCTCCATTATTGACTCAATCACACAATGATAGAATTTCGGTCAAAGAACTTCCACGCAAGCATTGACTCCTTTTTAATATAGTTGAATTGGAGTCATGGAACTCCTCCGAAATCTTTGATTCATTTTAAATAAAATTCAATTGCGGTCATAGAAAGGCCCTGAGATTGTTGACTCTACAGAGACATTGCATGTTATGAGTCACGCGGGCAGCTTTTTTAAATATCAAAGAAATAAAAGAAGCCGTCAGGCATCCATTATAATGGATGACCGCCGGCTCAGGGCGAACGCCTTCACATCACTTCATGAGCACCTTCACCTGTCTCACTCTCTCATCAATGAAATCAGCCCAGACCGTATCGTCAAGATATGGCTGATTCTCGTGGGTATAGGTTCCGGCCTTATCCAGTATCTCAATCTGATTCGGATGGGACGGGAGCGCAATGTCTACATGTATCTTTTTGATCTTTTCAGCATCATTCAGGAATCTTTCCCTATGAGCCGGTGTAAGCATCTTGCTGGTCTTGTAATAGTCATCATTCATAGTATTGGCACCAACGCCTCCATGCATGGCAACAGTATAAGTCTCACCTGTCACAGGATTCTTCTCATCCCAGAAGAAGCTGGTGCAGCCCAGAGTATGTCCCGGTGTAAGCAGAGTTCTGATGGAAATGTCACCAAGCGTGATGGCAACATTATCATCATAATGTCGATCCACCTTTATATGCTGTACATGCCAGATATCATGAGGCAGCTCCGTCTCCTCCGGATCCTTCTGCATGAACTCATCGTCTTCCTTTGACATGTAGATGGGCGCTCCTGTAAGAGCATGCATGATAGCTGCACCGCCAAAGTGATCAAGGTGTGCGTGACTTATAAGTATCATCTTGATATCTGTCGGCTTGTGACCAAGCTTATAAATGGAATCCACCAACATATAAGCGCTCTCTGCGATTCCTGTATCAAGAAGTATGAGACCCTCTCCTGTATCTATGATATATGCACCAACCCAGGTCTGTCCCGCAACATACCAGGTTCTGGGTGACACTTGGAAGGGATCAATGGCAAGCTTCCAGGGTTCCGCACATAGCGTTTCCACAGGATTAGGTGTAGGTTTTGAAACTCTAAATGGCATTATTCTTCCCGCCTTTCATTTAATATATTAAATATTTCAAAAAAGATTCGTCCAAACATTCATTGCTACATATTTGGATATTTCTTTTTTTCCCAAATATGCATTTCTGTATTCCGGCCAATGCTTACCTTATGCGCTCTTCTTCACATACTTCGCATAAAGCGCCTTCAGTATCGGTGAGAAAATACATGCTATGGCAATAAGGTTGAATACACAGGAAATAGGACGTGTGAAGAAAGTTGCCACTGTCTCGGTATTCTGGAATGCCTTCAGCATGTTGCTCTCCATGGTAGGTCCCAGGATGAAGGCAAGGATAAGCGGTGACTGCGGAAGTCCGCCGTATGCCATGAGACATCCGATGACTGCGAAGAAAAGCATCATTCCGCACTTATAAAGGCTTGAAGAATCAACGTAAGCACTGATAAGAGAAACCACGATAAGTGCCGGATACATGTAGTGATAAGGTACCTTTAGGATCTGAGGGAACACTCTCATACCGATGGCCTGGAGGAAGAAACATATAATTGCACAAATCGCAACTACAACGAACATAAGGTAAACGATGTGACCACTGTTCTTAAATACCATAGGTCCCATCTCAAGTCCGTGAATTGTAAGTGCACCTATAAGAAGCGCAGTACTTGAATCTCCGGGGATACCGAGAGCTGCCATTGGGATCATGGCACCGCCGATGGAAGCAT
>JAILDF010000194.1 GCA_024689585.1 Oribacterium sp. | reverse complement strand
TGAGGTTATTCCTACAACTACCAATTTTGTGTTCTTTAAGGCATACAATACTCCTGCGAAGGAATTATGCGCAGAGCTAAAAAAGCGAGGTATTCTGGTAAGGCACTATGATGATGAGAGAATTTGTGATTATATAAGAATTACAATCGGCACACATGCTGAGATGAGAAGGGTAATACAGGCACTAATGCAGATTGAAAAAAATTATGTCGGGGATTGGGTTACAGCATGATTTATGAGATCTGCCCATGGAAAACAACTAACTGTTTACAGCAGGTAAACCCCAAGTAAAAATATTCTAATATTTTTATAAACTGACTAAAGTTTTGCCAATAATATGCAGATATATATCTATATGGGCTTCTATACACAAAAATCTTTTTAGGATAATAATCCGGGAGGTATTAAAATGCGCAACAAACTCCTATCATGTGTTTTAGTTCTGGCTATGACACTGAGTCTTTTTACTGCATGTGGCAAACAGTCTGCTAATGACGGAAATGAGGTGGCTGACACAGAAGCTTCGCAGGAAAATGCCGCAGGCGATCGCGCCGGCACAGGTTCCGAAGCTGCCTGGCCGACCACCCTGACCAATTCTGTACACAACAGCGCAGCCCCTGACTGGACTGAGTACAATCAGCTCATCTTTAACATTAAAAACACCACTGACTACAATGAACGTGAGGTAATGATGCACCGCGCAGAAGATATCCTCATGTCTACAGGTGCTGTGGTGCCGCTCTATTATTATAATGATCCTTATCTTCAGAAAACCTCCATTAATGGAATCTATTCATCTCTCTTTGGTACCAAGTACTTCATGTATGCAACAGGCTGCGCAGACAACATTTTGAGGGTGAGCCTTTCATCAGATCCCACATACTTGGATCCCGCCCTTAACTCCTCTGTAGATGGAGCATGTCTTGTGGCAAACACCTTTGCCGGACTCTACACCTATAATGCGGAAGGAGAATGCATCCCGGCTCTTGCGGATCCGGCAAACCCTTATGAGGTATCGGCGGACGGCTTATCCTATACCTTCCATTTGAGAAAAGATTTAAAGTGGTCCGATGGGTCACCTCTTACAGCATCGGATTTCGTATATTCATGGAACAGAGCAGTCTCATCATCTCTTAATGCAGACTATGCTTATATGTTCAGTAATTTCGCAGGCTATGATGATGGCAAAGTTAAGGCGAAGGCAATTGATGATAATACCCTCACCTTCACCCTCACATCTCCCTGCGCATATATCCTTGACCTTATGGCCTTTCCTATATTTTTCCCGGTAAATCAGGCCTGTGTTGATGCAGCAGATCCTGACGGAGTTAATCCCGGGGCCTGGGCAGAAAATGTTGGCTTTGTAGCTAGCGGAGCCTTCACTTTGCAGGAATGGATTCCCGGCGACAAAATGGTATATGTCAAGAATCCATATTTCTACGATGCAGACAACGTATCGGTAGATCAGCTTGTCTTTTTCACGACAGCTGACGAAGAAGTGATATTCAGCGCTTACAAAAACGGAGAAATTGACTTTGCGGATTCAGTACCCACTGAAGCAATTCCGGGTTTTCTCTCCTCCAACGATCCTGAATTTGTTATAGCTCCAAGCCTTGGAACCTACTACTTTGCTTTTAATGTAAACAGCCATATGTTTGACGGTAAGTCCTCAGCTCAGGCTGCTGCCATGAGACGTGCCATGGGGCTTCTTATTGACAGATCTTATATCGTAAATAACATCGGACAGACGGGACAGGTTATTGCAACCTCTTTTATTCCTGAGGGAATGCTTGACGGTAATGGCGGTGTGTTCAAGACCAGTGATGATAAATATACTTTCCCGGATGCATCTTCAACCGGTTATTATCCTGCAGAGAAGACAGATGCATCTGTCAATGAGGCAAAAGCGCTGCTGGAAGAGGCGGGATATTCCTTTGGTTCAGACGGAAAGCTCTCACCGGATACTCCTATTGCTTTTGATTTCCTGACCAATAACAGTCAGTCCCATATCCTTGTGGCAGAAGCAATTAAAAAGGATCTGGCTGAGGTAGGAATAGAGGTAACTGTTGTGCAGGAAGACTGGACCACTTTCCTGCAGGACCGCAAGGACGGCAATTATGATGTGGCCCGCGAAGGCTGGCTTGCAGATTTTAATGATCCTATAAACATGCTTGAGATGTTCATTACAGAATCCGGAAACAATGATCCTCAGTTTGGCCGAGAGCCTTTTGATGAAGAAGAATAAGGAGGGAGCCATTTATGTTTAAGAAAACAAGTTTACTATCTAAGATGCTCCTTGGAATAATTCCTGCTGTTGCACTGGCACTTATTCTTGTAACAACAGTGAGCGTGAGCAGATCATCCGAGTCAATACAGACTCTGACAACGCAGAAGGCAGAAGAGTCCATTCTTGCAAATGTAAGTGATATAAATGCTACCCTCATGACCCTGCGGTCCACTGCAATAACCCTGGCAAATACTGTGGGCGGAACCTACAGTTCCACCGATCTTGATGTGTACCAGGCTATTTTTAAAAAGGCTGTTTTATCAAGTGATGATATTTCAGGAGCCGGCATATGGTTTAAACAGGGAGTGTATGAGCACAGGACATATGCAGGTCCTTACTGGTACAGAGACGGAAATACCATCACTTATACCGATGAATACTCCAATGCAGAATATGATTATTTTTCACAGGAGTACTATACAGTAGCAGCAACCCTTCCTGAGGGGCAGTGCAACATAACAAATCCCTATTATGACCCATCCAGCGGAAAAGTAATGGCAACCTGTTCAGCTCCTATTTATGATGTTGCCGGATATTACTCAGGCTGTATAACTGTTGATATATATCTGGATTCGATCCAGAACATGGTATCAGGCATCTCCCTGGGCAAAAACTCTGCTCCGATACTTCTTGATTCTGAGGGCGCATATCTCTATGACGCAGACGAAGATAAGATCGCACAGGCACTTAATATTGCCAATGATCCCAATGCTTCCATTGCAGCTGCAAGTGCTCAGGTGATGGCCAATTCATCAGGTGTGACCTCTTTCACTCAGGATGGTCAAAAGTATCTGTTATTCTACGGTACTGTTCCGGATGTTAACTGGAAGCTGGGCGTAACGCTCCTTGAAAGTGAGATGAATGAGAGTGTAAATTCCATAAGGACATTCCTTCTTTTAATAGGCTTAGTGGCACTTATTATCTGCGTTGCCATCATAACTCTGCTGGCACTGTCCATTGTTAAGAATGTCAACAGCGTTAAGGCCTTTGCGGGAGAGCTTGCAAAGGGCGACTTTACTATTGATCAGATTAAAACCAGGAGTTCTGATGAACTTGGACAGATGTCCCTGTCCTTAAATAACATGTATGAGAGCAATAAATCTGTTATTACACAGGTTTCAGAAGAGTCCGGAAGAATCGATGAAGCTTCTGCAAATCTTGGAAACATGGCTGAACAGCTCACCAATGATTTCCAGATGATCAGAAACAACATGACCGGCGTTAATGATGCCATGATGAGTGCATCCGCTGCGACGGAGCAGGTTAATGCTTCAATCGAAGAAGTTAATGCTTCAGTACAGTTGCTTTCCGGTCAGGCCGATGAAACCAGGACTCAGGCAGATGATATACAGCGCAAGGCTGCAGATATCGAAGAAAAATCAAGGAAGGCCAGTGAAAATGCTGATCTCATTGCTTCTGAAAGAGAAAGAGATGTTGAGGAAGCCAATTCTCAGGCAGAAGTCGTTAAGGAAATCGGATCCCTTGCTGATTCCATTGCGGAGATTGCAGACCAGATCAATCTTTTGTCATTAAATGCCTCGATCGAGGCAGCAAGAGCCGGCGAACACGGCAAAGGCTTTGCGGTTGTTGCTTCCGAGATCAATAAGCTTGCGGGAGAAACTGCAGAGGCCGTAGGCCAGATTCAGGGCACAGTAGAAAATGTTCAGGCTGCATTTGAGAACCTTCTTAATGCCACCAATGAGCTTCTGAAATTCCTGAATGAGACGGTAAAGAGCGATTATGATAACTTTGTAAATATTGCGCAGGAGTATGGTAATGACGCCGCATCCTTTGGCCGCCAGTCAAGCTCCATCGCTGAAATGGTGGGTACAATACGTGGCGCAATGAATGAAGTAAGCAGTGCTATTCAGAATATTACAGAATCAACACAGGATACCGCATCAAGAAGCTCCGAGATCACAGATACTGTCAACACCGTATCCGGTGTGGTTGACAGCGTATCCGATATGTCTGTCAAACAGCAGGAGATTTCCAGAACTTTGTCGGATGTTGTCGGAAAGTTCAAGTTAAGAGCATAAAGTTCAGGTTAAGATCACAAAAGTTAACGGGGACGGTTCTTTTGACTCCCCTTTGACACCTAAAAAGCCGCAATCCCAGTATACACCTGAGGTTACGGCTTTGTTTTTTTCTCGTGAAAAGCGTAATACTACGTAAACTTTTCTCATATCCATTTTTTGAAGTATGCGCAAAAAAATAACCCACTACTGGGTTTCAAGGATTTTGGGTGTCAAACTTCCGCGAATGTATGCTCGCATATAAATGGGAAAAAATTACTTTTGATTTAGGTAAATATACACAAGTAAAAGCAATATATTTAGGTAAAAAAAGAGAAAAAGGCGAATATTGCAAGAATAGAATATAGAACGCAAGAATAAGAGATGTACTAGTTTATCCGGTAAATATAATTTAACTTACGAAAACAAATACTTTGTAAGGGAGGATTATATGAAGCTGAAAAAAAGATTTTTATCATGGATCGTATCAGCAGGACTGTTTATTACATCTGCAATGCCTGCTTTTACGGTTGCAGCAGCAGAGCCGCCAAAGGAAGCTGGCTTTTCTGATTTTATCACTGTATCAGGAACAAAGCTCATGGATGGGGAGCATGAGCTGAAGTTTGTTTCTCTGAATTACCCCCAGGCAACAAGTGATACGCCCTGGGAGCATGCCAATGCCATGAAGACCTTCAGGGCGATGGGCGGAAACGTAACAAGAACCTATACCATTCCCGTCTTCAATGGGCAGAACAGTGCAACGGCTTATGTCACTGGTGTTGATGACGAGGGCAGGCTTACCTTTAATGAGGCGGCCCTGAACAAGCTTGATGATGTACTCGCCAAGGCTAATCAGTACGGAATCAGGGTGATCATTCCTTTTGTCGATCACTGGCACTGGATCGGCGGCATTGACGGCTATGTCTGGCTTGCGGGGGAGTCAGAGGGAAAGGCGCCTTCACAGTCAGGCTTCCAGGACTGGGCATGGAAATTTTACAGCAGTGAAAAGTGTATGGATCTCTTTAAGCAGATGATAACACACCTGCTTGACAGAACTAACACTGTTACAGGGATAAAGTACAAGGACGATCCTGCCATCCTCTGTTGGGAAACAGGAAATGAGATGGGTAACAGAAGCCAGGTTGAAAGGGATGAGGAACTTACGGCCTGGACCAATGAAGTGGTAGCTCACGTAAAGAGCATCGATAAGAATCATCTGGTACTTGACGGAAGAATGTCTATGTCACCAAAGTCTCTTAGCGATGAGAACCTGGCGGACATTCTCGGAGCACACTATTATGAGGGCAATTATGCACA
>JAILDF010000256.1 GCA_024689585.1 Oribacterium sp. | reverse complement strand
GCATACGCAGTGGCATTGTCTTCCATAGCATGCCTTATGTATCAGGGACTTCCGCTTTCCACCATATCACAGCAGATGGTTAAAGGCATAAGGTCTTTTTCTCTTATGGCTGTACCGTTCTTCATCACCATGGGTGTTCTCATGGGAACAGGCGGTATTTCAGAAAAGCTGATAGATCTGGCTGATGCCTGTGTTGGTTGGATGACCGGTGGTATGGCGATGGTTAATATAGTTGCCTCTTACTTCTTCGGAGGAATTTCCGGATCCGCATCGGCAGATACAGCATCTCTCGGAAGTATACTTATCCCAATGATGGTTGATCAGGGTTATGATGATGATTTTTCAACCGCTGTAACCATCACATCCTCCTGCGAAGGACTCCTGGTTCCTCCCAGCCATAACATGGTCATCTATGCCATGAGTGCCGGCGGAATATCCGTAGGAAGCCTTTTCCTTGCAGGATATGTTCCGGGCGCGCTGCTTGCGATTTCCCTCATGATAGGTTCATATATCATTTCAAAGAAAAGAAACTATCCAAAGGGAGCAAAGTTTTCTCTTCAGAATCTCGGAAAACAGCTGGTTAAATCCTTCTGGGCACTAGCTGCAGTTATCATCGTAGTAGTAGGTGTTGTAGGAGGATGGTTCACAGCAACCGAGTCTGCAGCCATAGCTGTTATTTACAGTCTGATAGTCAGTGTATATATCTACAAGGGTCTGAATTGGAAGGGCGTTTGGGAGTCACTTGAGAAGTGTGTAGATACATTGGCGATAGTGCTTATACTTATCTCTACCTCCAGCGTATTCGGATACTGCCTCACAACACTTCATGTGCCTGAGATTGCCGCCAATGCTGTTGTGGGAGTTACCGATAACCCTGTACTTATCGCTCTTTTACTTAATCTGATACTTCTTATACTTGGATGTATCATGGATATGGCACCTATCATCCTGATAGCTACGCCGATCCTTCTTCCTATTGCAAAGAGCATAGGTATCGACCCGGTACAGTTCGGAATCATGATGGTGCTTAACTGCGGTATCGGACTTCTCACGCCTCCTGTAGGTGCAGTACTTTTCATAGGTTCTGCAGTTGGTAAAGTAAAGATGGAGAAGGTTGTAAAAGCAACACTTCCTTTCTATATCTGCATGATCATAGCCCTTTTACTCATTACCTTTGTTCCTGCAATTTCTCTTGGCGTTCCAAGATTGTTCGGATATGCAGGTTAATGTAAGATAAAATGATAGAAGTGGCATAAATAAATATATTGAGATGAACGGGAATGTTGGGGATAATAGATATATTCCATACGTTCCCGTTTTGATATTGCCACGATTCAGGCTGTTGGAGAAGGGAACGATATCTGATCTGATCAACCTATCGAAGGATGATGCCACATATCAGTTATTTGCAAAATATTACAGGATCTTTTTTGATTTCAAGTGGAGGTTTTTTTGAAATATCAGTTTAAAATGGATATAAGCGCTTTGGAATTGTTTCAGATAACTATGTCCAGAACCTACCGATCTCTGGCAGGAACTGTAAATATTATCTTTACTGTTGCTATGCTGATCCTTGCATTTAGATTTCTGGGCACTGCCAATATGTTTTATAGAGTTCTGATCATATTCGGATGTTTACTGTTCCCTGTTTTCCATCCTCTTGCGATATATGGTCAGAGCATCAAACAGAAGGAAAATATGCCCTCGGATGTGGTTCTCGGTTTTGATGACAGAGGCATGCATGTTGACCAGGGAAATAAACATGAAGATATCCCATGGAAAAGGATTCCTAAGGTTATAAAACAAAAAAACATGGTGATAGTCATGTCGGATAAGCTGCATGGGTATATGCTGACTGACCGGGTCCTGGGTGATAAAAAAGAAGAGTTTTACAATTATGTATTAAACAAAATAAGCCGGGACTGATGAGCATCAAGGTGCTGTTGTCACTATTTGTGCTGCTTGTAGATTTAAGCCGGATGGAGATGATCATATCTGCATATTCATGTCAGATATAAGCGGCGAAAAACATGCACTTTAAGAGCAGGAGATTTATATGATTGACAGGGTAAAAGCAGAAAAGGCCTTTATGGAGTATACGGATAATTATGACACCTCCGATGTCATGATAAAAAGCAAGATCGATCATACCTTTAGGGTGTCGGAAAATGCTGACCGCATCGCGCGAAGTCTCAAAATGAACGATGAAGACATTGACCTTGCATATATGAGCGGGCTGCTTCATGACTTTGGACGATTTGAACAGGTAAAACGATACGGCACTTTTATTGATTCTCATTCTGTGGATCATGCAGAGCTTGGAGCGGATATATTATTTAATGACGGAAAGATCAAGCTGTTTTCCGAAGCAGGATTTAAAGAGGAAGCTTATGAATTGATGGAGACTGCAATAAGACAGCACAATAAGCTGAAGCTTCAGGATGGACTCGATGACAGGACGGAAACATTTTGCAATATCCTGAGAGATTCAGATAAGTTAGACATTTTCAGGGTGATCTTAGAGATGCCTTTTGAACAAAGGATCGGAAAGAGCCGAAATCTTTTCGAGGAAAAGGAAGAGGCTTCAGAGGAATGCATGGAATATGTGAGACTTCACAAATGTATCCCCAGAAATCTGATCCATTCCATTTTTGAAGTCAGCCTTTCACATCTATGCTTTGCTTTCGAACTGGTTTTTGAGGAATCCAGGACTATTGCTGTAGAACAGGGTTACCTGAAAATGCTCTTTTCAGAGACAGACGAAAGCGGCAAGCCACTATGGAAGGATAAAGAGATAAGCCAGTTGAAAATTGTCAGAAACGAAGTGGAAAAATGCCTGGGAAACGTTCTTTGAATATGAAGTATTGATTGATGAGGAGGTGCCAGATGATTCTAGCATTATATGGAGCCGGTGCCCGCGGCCGGGAAGTGAAATTAATTGCGGATCTGGATGGAAGCTTCAGCGAAATAGTCTTTGTGGATGATTATCGCACCGAAGACCTGATGGGATGCAAGGTGTATAATTTTCATGATTTCAAAAAGAAGTTTTCGCCTGATGATGTCAGGTTCATGATCACGATGGGTGAGCCTCGTTTCCATAAAGAAGGGTATGAAAGATTCAAGCAGGCAGGGTATACGGGAGCTATCCTTAAACATCCTTCTGCCGATATCAGCCCGGATGCGGAAATCGGAGAAGCTTCTGTGTTCTTTCAGAATGTCTGCGTAGGTTCTCTTGTGAAGATCGGCGTCAATTTCAGTGCGGCTCCCAACTGCACCATTGGACACGATTCAGTCATCGGCAACAGCACACGAATCGGGGCCAATTCCTTTGTTGGTGGACATGTGGTGATAGGTGATTCTGTTTTCATCGGAAGCGGTACGATGTTAAGGGACAGAATACATATAGGTAATGACAGTGTTGCATCTATGGGGGCTATAGTATTTGAAGATGTTCCCAAAAAAGTGACGGTTATGGGAAATCCCGCCAGAGTTGTAAGTGAAGACAGAAGCAGCTTCGTATTCAAGACCAGTGAGAATATGGAAAAGATATCTCAGTCCAAGGGAGATGTGGCAGTAAAATATTGGGAGGTATTTTCAAAGTGCTTCTCGGATATCGATTTCAATCCTGTCAGCTTCCGTTTCAATGATGACGGCTGGGATTCACTGATGCAGATGAACCTGATCACGCAGCTTGAGGAAGCATTTGGCATACCATTAAAGGGAAGGGATGTCATGAGAGTCAACTCCTATGAAACGGGATTGCAGCTTATCAGGAAAAAGCTCAATGAGAAGGAAGGATGAAGTTATGCAGAGAATATGGAACTTCGAAGAATTCGGAAATGAGCCTGCAATCATAGATGATAAAGGCGATAATTTAAGCTATAGAGAGTTGGGGGAATTTTGTAAGGATATAGCTTCCCTAAATCTAAACCGGTCACTTTTTATGATGTTCTGCGAGAACACCATAGGAGCTTTAAGCTGCTATTATGCCTTCCTGAATAACGGATTTCCTTTAATGCTTCTTTCTTCGAGACTTTCATCTGAGATGAAGGCCAACCTGATGAAGGTATATCGCCCGGGATTTATGATCCTTCCCGAAGAACAGCGCAAAGAGTATCCCTTTATGAAAGAGGTATGGAAGGCAAAGGATTATGTTGTCCTGAAAACAAATTACGACGAAGGTTATCCTGTTTATTCTGAGCTTGCTCTGCTTCTCACCACCTCAGGTTCTACCGGTTCTGTCAAGTTTGTTCGCCAGACCTTTGAAAACACGATTTTCAGTGCCGGGATGGTTTCGAAGCTTTTGGGAATGACTTCGGATGAACGTACCGTTACATCGCTCCCCATGTACTATACCTATGGGCTTTCTTTTATCAATGCAACGTTTTTAGTCGGCGGAACCATGATGGTCACAAAAAGAAGCTTCATGGAAGAAGACTTTTGGGATTTTGTGGAAGATCAGAAGGTAACCGCATTCCACGGTGTTGCCACCACATATGATATGCTTGAAAGAATAGGAATTTTTGAAGAAGAGTTTCCGGACCTTAAGCTCCTGACCCAGGCCGGAAGCAAGCTTCCCAATGAAATTCAGACATATCTTGGCGAGTATGCAGAAAAATATGGTAAGAGATTTGTGATAATATACGGCCTTTGTGAAACTACGTGTGAAATCGGATATCTTCCTCCGGAACATTGCCTTGAAAAAATCGGTTCAGTCGGGATAACGACTCCCGGAGGAAAAATGTACCTTATTGACGATAAAGGAAATGAGATCAATGAACCGGACCGGGAGGGTCAGATCATTTATGAGGGACCTAATGTCACATTGGGATATGCATTATCCGGAGAGGACCTTTGCAAGGGAGATGAGTGGCACGGAAAGGTACAGACCGGGGATATGGCACGAAGAGATTCTGACGGATACTTCCATATAACCGGAAGGATGAAACGGTTCATCAAGATAGCCGGGAACCGAATAAGCCTTGATGAAATCGATGAAAAGATAATGGAGGCGCTCCATATCTTTAGCGTAAGCTCTGGAGCTGATGACGACCTCGTTGTATTTGTTACCGGAGAGGAAGAAAAAGAGGCAGTTTCAAAATATATAAAGAAAGCATTGCCGGTGGCAAGAACCTGTTTAAGAGTAAAACAGATAGATGAAATTCCAAAGAATGAAGCCGGGAAGATCATGTATGGGGAGCTGAAGAAGCTATTATAGCCCTCTGAGCTCAGCCCCCGGAACATATACCGGTATGACCAGAGGTGAAGCCTGGTACAGGGTAGATCTGGTATACCGCAGCACAGAGCAGATCCGTAACTCGGAAGTACTGTCTCTCGATAACCCTCCTATGAGATATAATCTGAGCTTTGAGGGTGTACCAACCAATGAAGATGGGTTGATAGCCGAAGCAGATCTTTTTGATTTATTCGATCGCACCTTAGCTGAGTATGATGAGCTTCTTTCCAGGTACACGGAAGAAGCACTTGATGAAGCGGCTTAAATATAACAAAATCACTTATATGATCATCTGTTTTGTCAATTATCCTTATGTGTTATTTCAGAACAGAATCTCGAGAGTCCTGCCTCTTTATTGAGGCAAGGCTCTTTTTTTACGCCTGTTATACAGGATGGTTATTGAATATCATATCCGATTTATTATAAAATAAAGATAGATTTTTCAAAGAAGGGTGCTATGAAAACAATTATCATAAATCAAGGCACAGGAGGTCGAAATGGTGAAAGGAAATGTACTTGTCATAGGTAATTCCGGAGTAGGTAAATCCACCTTGATCAATGCTGTATTGGGGGAGGATGCCGAAAAGAAAGCCGTCACCGGAAAAGGCATCAAGGGCACAACCCTTGATCTTGAGATATATGAAAATGAAGGGATATCCTTCCGACTTATAGATACCATAGGTTTTGAGCCGGGATTTTTCAAGGAACTGAAAGCAATCAATGCAGTTAAAAAATGGTCAAAAGAATCTACCAAGGCCGGAAAAGAAGATTCCCGCATTAATGTTATATGGTTTTGCGTTGACGGAACTTCTTCAAAACTGTTTCCGGAAGCTATAGATTCAATGATGAATGCCACAAGCCTGTGGAAAAATGTTCCCATAGTAGTTGTTATAACCAAATCCTATTCTGAGCCTGAACGCGAAGATAACAAGCAGATGATAAGGGATGCTTTTGCGGCAAGAAAGAAGTATGTCGACAGACTGAATGACATCATCCCTGTTGTTGCGGAGCCCTATACCCTGAGAGAGGGCATCTATGCTCCTCCCGAAGGCATCACGGAGCTTATAGAGCTTACAAACAGACTTCTGCCTGAAGGTTTCAAAGCTGCCGAACAGGATGTCAAAAACTATAACCTGCTTCGTAAACGTGCACTTTCCCAGACTGTTGTCAGCGTTGCAACATTAGCAGGAATCACTATTGGCGGTGTGACTCTTCCCTTTGCCGATGCCATGATCCTTACACCAACTGAAACGCTGGAGATAGAATCCATTGCCAAAATATGGGACATCAAAAAAAATGATCAATCAAAGGCTCTTCTGGACACAATAGTTGATGTGGGCACAGTGGGTGCAGCCGGAAAGCTGCTTGCCGGAAGTCTGAAATCCATTCCTGTGATAAATGTCGGAGCGGCGGTTGTTAATGCTTTTATAGCCGGCAGCATTGTTTTTGCCCTGGGAGAAGGTGCTTCATATATATTTGAACAGATATATATGGGTAAGAAATCTTTGTCTGATGTAGAGTGGGTTAAAAATATTCTGGAAGAGAAGATGACTAAATCCATCCTGGAGGACATCACAAAGGCGTTAAAGAATCTTCCGGAAAATGCTGATAAAAAACAGATTCTGGATCTGATCTTGAAAGTATTCGGAAAAAGAAAATAAGTTAAAAATCAAGGGTTTTTGTGGGTAATTAATATGTCATGAGAATCCTGTCGATATATTCATAAAACAGATTAGAGGAGGACAGTATTATGAGTAAGTTTTGTGAGAACTGCGGCGCAAAGCTGGCAGATGATGCAAAATTTTGCGAGGAGTGTGGAACAAAGATACTTCCCATGTCACAAGTTCCACCCCAATTTGATCATAATCAGCAACCCGGAAACGCAGGTTCATTTGGAAATGGGTCACAATATCCTGAACAGAATTATCAGGCACCTGAGCAGGGGGCTCAACAACCGAATACATATAATAATTTCAACCCGGGTAATGTTCAGAATCAGGGTTATGGTGACTCTGCACCGGGCGCACAGCAGCCGGGTTCATTTAATAATTTCAACCAAAACGGTGCACCAAACCGGGGTTACA
>JAILDF010000198.1 GCA_024689585.1 Oribacterium sp. | reverse complement strand
GATATTGTTATTGATGTAGAAGGTATCCTGCTCGTCTCTTGCGGGATGTCCTGCAGGGATATTGAGCTTTTCGAAGTTGTTTTCGTCATACTCAACTTCAGGTCCTTCAACTACCTCATAACCCATTCCAACGAAGATCTTTTCAACTTCCTCAAGAGCTCTGGTGTTTGGATGAGCATGTCCGTAAGCCATCTTCTTTGCGGGAAGTGTAACGTCGATGGTTTCTGCTGCCATACGAACTTCCTTGGCTTTTTCCTGAAGCTCTGTCATATGCTGATTCAGTTCGATCTCGATCTGCTCGCGGATGGCATTGACCATCTGACCAAACTTAGGTCTCTCTTCAGGGCTCAGATCCTTCATAGCCTTGAGCATGGTTGTGATCTCACCCTTTTTTCCGAGATACTTTACACGGATGTCATTGAGTGCATTGGTATCTGTTGCGTTCTGGATATGCTCCTGCGCAAGCTTTTTAAGCTCTTCCAACTGTGTGTGTTCCATTTGGTTTCTCCTTTGTTATTTGATTCGAGTAGGGAAAAAGAAAAGTCCCCGGGTCTTATTTCTAAGACACAGGGACGAAATAATTCGCGGTACCACCCAGGTTCCTGATGATTTATCACCAGACACTCGATATGCTTAACGCGCATAACACGTTCCGGACTACTTCGAATATTTTCATCCGGACGACTCCGGTGGGAAAATTCATATCAGGATCTCTCAGACCGCTCTCAGCGCCTCACGGTCATTCTCTTGGAGAGGTGGCTCTGTACTACTGGACACCATCAACGTCTTTTGTATATAAAACTTTCTACATCATATTTCTAAACCGGGGAAATGTCAAGTGGTGAGCAATTTACGTGCTTTCAGGTAATATGCTGTCAGGACTGACGTTCCGGTGATGATCCAGGAGGCGATGTAGACCATCATGAGGGAGGTGAAGGTGCCGAAAAGAGGGAAAATAAATAGTACCCACATTACGCGGAAGCCGACGCAGCCGAAGACGGTGAGGAGGGTCGGGAGCATTGAGATGCCCATGCCCCGGAGGCTGGAGCCGGATACTTCATATGAGGCGGCCATCCACTGGAAGATCATTACGTGGGACATACGGATAAGGGCAAACTTTGCTACTTCCGGGTCTCTGGTGAAGATGGCGATGATGCTGTCATGGAATGTCAGTGAAAGTACATTTATAAGTCCACAGGATAAGAATGCGCTTACGAGGCACATGATGAATATCTTCCTGCATCTCTCCGGCTTCTTTGCGCTGTAGTTCTGGCTGATGAAGGTGGTTGCTGCCTGGTTGAAGGCATTGATCCAGAAAAAGCTCATACACTCCATGTTCTGGCTGGCAGTGGAGCCGGCTACTGCGGCTGAACCGAAGCTGTTGATGGAGCTCTGGATAACTGTGTTTGCTATGGCAAATATTACGCCCTGAAGGCCTGCGGGAACTCCAATCTTGAGTACAATGGATAAAACATCTTTCTGAGGCTTTAGTTTGCTGAGCTTTAATCTGAAATCTTCTTCTCCGTTAACGAGGGTTTGCATAACAAGACCCGAAGATATAATGTTGGAGATCACGGTGGCATAGCCTACTCCGGCAACACCCTGTTTAAAGGCGATTACAAAGAGAAGGTTAAGGACGACATTGACCACGCCTGCTACTATCAGGGAGTAAAGAGGTGTTTTGCTGTCGCCTTTACTTCTGAGGATTGCTGAACCGAAGTTATAAAGCATGATAAAGGGCATGCCTGCCGAATAGATACGGAGATACTTTACGGCAAGGGGAAGAACGTCCGAGGGTGTGCTGATGGCGGTTAGTATGGGACTTGATAACAGTATGCCCACAAATAAAAGCACTACTCCGCTTCCTCCTGCAAGAAGCATGATGCAGCCTATGGCATCGTTGATCTTTTTTGTTTTGTTTAAGCCGATAAGTCTCGAGATGGCAACATTGGCACCCACGGAAAGACCGATGAAGAGGGAAACGATGAGGCTGATGACGGAGGCATTGGCACCTACTGCCGCCATATCCTGAGAGCTTGCAAAACGGCCAACCACTGCGGTGTCGGCAGTATTGAAGAGCTGCTGTATCATGCTGCTGAGAGCAAGTGGGATGGCGAAAAGCAGGATCTTGTCGAGAAGGGAGCCTTCAAGCATGTTGACAGAAGATCTGGAGGTTTTGTTCGGATTTTTATTTTTGGAACTATTTACACTGTGACCAAGATTTACTGCATTAGTACTATTCATGACAATGACCCAAATATTTCTAATTAAAAAGGAGGATTCATGGGTCCTCCATTGATGAATCAACACTTTATTTTCAGGGAATTAAATCAAATGATGTTTGTAAAAACAGTTGAGTGACTACTTTTACGTTAGCACCTAAATAACAGTGATGATAAGTGTCTATTACTTTTATCAGTACCCTATATTAAAGCTTTTCTGAATTTCATCAATGGATGAGTCTCACAAATAATATAAAAGGTTTGAGGTTTATCACAGCATTTTGTTGAAAGCGATTACACTATGGTTAAAGACTATATCCGAAGCTGTTTCCAGTACAGAGGACCACCTGCATTGTCCCTGGTGTTTTTTGCGGGTATTACGTATTCGAAGTCGGATATTCTGCATAGTATGTTTATACGGTCAAAGCCTGCTTCTTTTATAAGGTCAATGCCTTCTTCGAAGGCTCCGTCCAGGAGTTCTTTTTGGTGCGCGTCTGATGACAGAAGAACTTCTCCGCCTGCTTCTTTTATATATTTAAGAAGCTCAAGAGACGGGTAAGGCTGGTGTTTTCTCTTTCGGTTTACTGCTCCCAGGTTCACTTCAAAGGGTATGCCGTAGGTCACAAGTTTATCTATAGCTTTTCTTGCAGGTGCGAGATATCTCTCATCGCTTTCGTCCAGGAAATGGCCTCCGTCTTCTTTTGAAAGGTCATTGAATCTGGTGATGAGGTCGAGATGTCCTATGAAGGTAGGCTTCAGTCTGTCACATACCATTGACTCAAAGGCGAAATATCTTTCGGACATTTCATAGTAATCACCGTGGAAATATTTTTTACAATTGTCATGGACAGCCTCGGGTGAGCCATCGACACCGCAGATCTCAGAATCCGGAGCTCCTTCTTTATGAGTGCCATAGGGTGCGGTTTTCTGCCACAGTTCGCTTCCCGGAATCGGGATAAAATGTGTGGAACCGATGATGTATTCGACTCCGGTGACTGCTTCAGGGGCGTAGACATTATCAAGCTCGGCACCCCGGAAGATCCGGATTTTACCTTTATAGAGACTCTGCAGGCGGTTGATTTCTTCAAAATATTTTTCGAAATCCATGGAAACGCCCGGATCCATGTGACCGCTGAAGCCGAGATGAGTGAAGCCTTTTTTGAAGGCTTCCTGAACAACCTCCTCCGGGGAATCGCTGCCGTCACAGAAGGTGGTGTGGGTGTGGTAGTTTGCTTTTATAGTCATAAGACCTCCCTGGCTCAGATTTGAACCATATTTGATATCATATTTCTATCGATATACTTCAGTATCAATCATTTATCTACCATAGAAAACCGTCCAGGTGGATATCGACGGAGAAAACCGCCAAGGTTGATATAACCGGAGAAATCCGTCCAGGTGGATATCGACGGAGAAAATCGTCCAGGTGGATGACTGCCTGTTTACATGTCCAGAGGTGCGTCAGATGCAAAAAAGATGCAGTTCTGGGGCACGTAGGGATTTATCTCATCGTCACACTGAAGTAAAAAGGTGTAGTTGAAGACCTCCGAAAAAATCTCCATGTCCTTTTTGGGCTGTACT
>JAILDF010000179.1 GCA_024689585.1 Oribacterium sp. | reverse complement strand
CAGAGATCACCTTTTTCTATCTTGTAATCAAAGTTCTTGGATCTGGTAAGATATGGTTTTCCTGTAGCAGGTTCGATAACTTCTTCTTCGGTGCCGTCCTCATTCTTCACGATCTTATGGTAGGGGTTGTACAGTGTGTTGATATCCACTGCCATTCCAAGCCCGTGCTTTGAGATTTTATCGGTGTGTGATATAAATCGGAAATTAAAACTTGAGGAGTTGTTATCCCTCATCATGATCTCATCATCCGCCATATAATTATCAGGCAGCACCATACGTTCTATGGGGTAGTCGGCATCATAAAGCTTCTCGAAAATCTCCAGAACATCTTCTGCAATAAGCTTATGTACAACCATTTCCCCCTGATGAGTATTGCCGTCTTTATCCTTGTGAAGCACCAGAAGATATCGAAGGTCTTCCCGGGGAACGATGCAGTCCTCTTTATAGGTATTACCGCTCTTCATTCTGTCAAAAAGATCATCGGATATTTTATGAATTGAAAATCCCGGTCTTTCTTTTGAATGTTTTTTCTCTTTTGTTTTGGTTGTCGCGCCCAGTGCGACGAATACCGCTAAAACAGAAATCAAACCCGTCAAAATGAGAAGTAAGGTTTTTTTGAGCTTTTTATAATTAAACTTCATAATGGTTCTCCATCGTTCCGGATTGTAAAAATTTACATAAAATTGCATTACGAATATCGACGCAAATCCTGGTTTTTATAAGAAATCACAAAAATAGACCGCTCTCCAAAATAATGGAGGCGGTCCGAGTAAGGTATTTAATTATTTGACTTTTACTTTACCATGAGCATGCGGAACATCTCAATTACCTGCTCTTTTGTAGCCTCACGAGGGTTGCCCGGATAGCATGCATCGTTAAGTGCATCTGTAGCAAGCGTATCGAGGTCCTCTTCCTTGATCTTATCAAGAGTCTTAGGAATTCCTACATCCTCTGAAAGCTTCTTTACAGCTTCGATAGCGGCATCACGATACTGATCTTGAGTCATGTCATCTACACCCTTAACACCCATAGCTCTTGCAACCTCTCTGAGTCTCTCACCTGTGTACTCACGGTTGAATTCCATGGAGATAGGAAGGAACATTGCACATGCTACTCCATGAGGAGTGTCATAGTGAGCTGAAAGTGTATGAGCCATAGCATGATCGATACCGAGACCAACATTGGAGAAGCCCATACCTGCGATGTACTGTCCGAGAGCCATTCCCTCTCTGCCCTCTTTCTTATTCTCAACTGCATCACGAAGATTTGAAGAAATAAGACGGATAGCCTCAAGATGGAACATATCTGTCATTTCCCAAGCTGCTCTTGTGGTATAACCCTCGATGGCATGAGTAAGAGCATCCATACCGGTTGATGCTGTAAGGCCCTTTGGCATTGAAGACATCATCTCAGGATCTACAACAGCTACGATAGGCATATCATGAGTGTCTACACAAACGAACTTACGCTCTTTCTCAACATCAGTGATAACGTAGTTGATTGTTACCTCTGCAGCTGTACCTGCGGTTGTTGGAACAGCGATGATAGGAACGCAAGGATTCTTTGTAGGTGCAACACCCTCAAGAGAACGAACATCTGCAAACTCAGGGTTTGTAATGATGATTCCGATTGCCTTTGAAGTGTCCATGGAAGATCCGCCGCCTATTGCAACGATGCAGTCTGCACCTGACTTCTTAAATGCCTCTACACCGTTCTTTACATTCTCGATAGTAGGATTTGGCTTGATATCTGAATAAATTTCATATGGAATCTTTGCTTCATCAAGAAGTGTTGTAACCTTACCTGTAACTCCGAACTTGATAAGGTCAGGATCTGATGCAACAAAAGCCTTCTTGAAACCGTTGTTGTTTATCTCATTAACTATCTCCTTGATGGCTCCTGCTCCATGATAAGATGTCTGATTAAGTGAAATTCTGTTTGCCATAATACGCAATCTCCTTTAATTGTGAATATCTATGTGTTAAAAATTTAACACGTTCTTATGGGAGTATTCTACATCTTTAGAATGCGTAATATAAGTTACAGATTTTCACTTTTGTAACATCTCAGAGAATATTTATTTTTGTGAATTGCTCAGCCAGGGCAGACGGCATGGCATCTATCATGAGATCTGCAAGTTCTTCTTCTGTTTCCTGCATGCCCTTCAAAAGCCACTGTACCGTCATGTATATGGAAGCCTGACAATACATCTCCAAAAGCTTCCTGGTATGCTTGTCGGGAGGAGTGCCGGTTTTTTCTCTGATGAGAGAGCAGTAAAATTCATAGATCATGATAAAGTCATGTTCCTTTAAATTGTTCTGCTCATCTCCTTTGAATCCGGCAGTAAAAAATAACCGTTCTTCCCTGATATACTGAAACTTCTTTATGAGACCGTCACGAACGGTCTCTCCTTTTCCCATTTCCTGGAAGGACTGCTTCAATATACGATCAAAGTACCAGTTTATAAGGTCATATTTATCTATAAAATTCCTGTAGAAGCTCTGCCTGGATACACCGCACTTCTCAACTATCTGGGTCACGGTAATGTTTTCGGGATCTGCAGTTTTCATACAGGTTTTCATGGCTTCTGCAAGCCTTAATTTGATTTCAGACATGATTTCGTTCTGCTTTCGATTTAATAATGTTTTTACTTTCTTCGATTATGAATATGGGTTCTAAGATCATCATCAGAAATCCATCCATTTTCCTCTGCAGATATTATCCCTGCATTTAAATCACATAAAAAACGTATCATAGCTTCTGCCTTTTCAAAGTTTTTCTCATCATCCATATCCCGGATGCTATAAACTCTGCGACCATTTCCTGTAAGGTAAACCGGAGATCCTTTTGACACTTTATCCAAAACTCTGTCGTAGTTTTTTAAATCTGATATAGGTGTAATAGTTGGCATAGTAGATACCTCCTTATCCCTTGTATAATATCATGTAATTTAATTATCAGTTAGTCGAAAGTTTGGAACAGAGGATTCTGAAATATCAAAGACGAATTACATGAATGCGCGCGAGGAAGCACTGCAGGCTGAACGACCTTACTATATGACCATGCTGGAAAGGCGATATACCTTTGAGCAGCATTTTATCGAAAACATCGAGGCCGGAAATGCACGTTCTGCTCTTATGAATCTTGAGAATATGCAACATGACGTTTCGTACCTGAAAAGAATCGGTACCACCCCCATAAGCTTCCTTAATGACTACCGCCTGAAGCAGGCAGCCATACTTCTTGCCTCCACTTCCTCCACCGTGCAGGAAATTTCAAACAGCGTGGGGATAGATGACGCGAATTATTTTGTGAAACTGTTCAGGAAGAAATATGAGATGACACCGACGGAGTATAGACGACAGAATAAACTGTAAATTCCACCGAGAATTCCACCGGGGACGGTTCTCGCCGGCGAGAACCGTCCCAATGCCATTCAGATAATGGGACCCCCCTGTCAAATTTTATATCTATCTAGATCAGAGGTGAAATACCCTCTGATTTTTTGTGCCTGATATTCTCTATAAGCACCATTTAACCACAGCCTTCCTCTCATTTCGCCCACCCCATTTACGTTACGGTTAACGTTATGTGATGGCCCCACCCCAGCTCATGAGGGAAGGCTGAACGTCTTGAAAATAATAAGAAAAATAGTTTGATTTTTTCGTAAAAAAGCTTGACAAATCAACGAAAAAATGCGGCCCGCCTTGTTAGAAACTACTTTTTTTGGAGGTGCTGAAATGCCACATTTTTCTGTTGACGATATACGTCAAAAACTATTTTTCTCAATTGATTCACTGCTCGATGACAGGGATACTCTTCTCAATAATCCCAATGCAAGTTTCACGCGTAAAAAGAAGATATCCTTTTTACAGACCGTTCTTTTCACCATGACAGTTGGTTCTGACGATGTAAACGAAGAACTCGAGTCTTTCTTTGAAGAGGATAAAATCCCTTATCCCTCTGCCATGATCCAGAGACGCAGCCAGATAAAGCCTGAAGCCTTTGTAAAACTATTTGATTGTTTTACCGAGCAGATTCCACTAAATGAATCATTTATGGGATATCAGGTTGTTGCCGGTGATGGTTCCAGACTAAATCTTCCTTACAATCCTTCGGATTCCTATACTTTTTATAAGTGCATCAAGAAACGAAAAGGTATGAACCAGCTGCATCTAAATGCTCTTTATGACGTGATGAATGATGTTTTTTTGGATGTTGTCCTTCAAAGTGTCCCACAAATGGACGAAAAGGCTGCATTCTGTGAAATACTTGATAAAAACAAACTAAAAGATGAATCCAGGAAAAGGATATACTTGGCAGACCGTGGCTATTCGGCTTTCAATGTCTTTGCTCATGCGATCCATAACGGCCAACTCTTCCTTATCAGGATGCCGGAAGCAAATGTCAAAACATTATGTCCGGATTTGGGAAACTGGCTGGATGGTGAGCATGTAGACAGAGAAGTGTCTATTAACATCGGTCGCCGAAATACCAAGAAAAACCGCCAGCTCGAAAACTATCATAGCTTATCCAAGTCACGTCGATATGATTATGCCAAGGCTGGATCCGATGAGGTAGACACGTTGAAATTCCGTATACTGAAATTTCCTATCGGAAAAGGTTCGTTCGAGTACATTGCGACAAACCTTCCTGCCTACTCATTCGATGAGGCCGTAATCAAAAGGCTTTATCATTTGCGGTGGAATGAGGAAACTGCTTTTAGACATCTTAAATATGCCGGAAGGATGGTGAACCTGCACTCATTGAAGCCTGATTTCACCATGCAGGAAATCTATGCAAAGCTGACAATGTATAACTTTTCATCTTTTGTCATGAAAGAAATTGCACCGGATAAAAAGACAGATAAGTATACCTATAAAGTGAATCACACTAAGGCACAGAAGTCCTGTGTTAAATTCCTAAAAGGTCTTATTAAGGATTTAAAGAAGCTGATATCGAAACACTATGTACCAGTCCGACTGGAGAGAGAATTTGGACGAACACTCCGACGACAGTCGGCTGATACATTAAACTACCGATAAATCCTTAAAAACAGAATACATTCATCAAAACAGCCCTGATCGACTGTTTATTTGCTGTATTCAAAATTTGGACTGGACCTACAAAGTGTCATCTTTGAAGCATATCCGCAAGGAATTTATCACGAAACTCATTATACACCAATTTTGCGCATAGAGAAATCTGAATGGCATTGGGACGGTTCCCGCCGGACAGAATTATCCCCAATGGACAATAAAGTACAAAAAAAGAATCGTCAGAAGACGATTCTTTTTTATATCAATTATTATTTAATCTGAAAGATTATACGAGCTCAAGGAGAACTTCCATAGCTGC
>JAILDF010000190.1 GCA_024689585.1 Oribacterium sp. | reverse complement strand
TTTGATGGATAATCATATCCACTTATTGTTAAATTCCCCCGCGGATAAACTTTCTGTCTTTTTCCAAAGCCTGGGGACAAAATTTGTACGATGGTATAACAACAAATATTTGCGTACAGGACATCTCTTTCAGGATAGATTCCGCAGTACATCAATAGAGAGTGAAAGAGCTTTTCTTGCCGCAATAGTTTATATACATAACAATCCGGTCAAAGCAAACATGTGTCGTTATCCATCAGAATATCGTTGGAGCAGCTACAACGCTTATTATGGTCAAAAGAATTCTCTGATCAATGCAAGTCTTGCTGACAAGATCGCCGGTGACAGAGATTCTCTTCACAGATTCTTCTCCAGATCGTCAAATCATTCAAATGATGAACTTTTTGCAGATGATCATAAAATGCAAAAGTTCTTTCTGACCGATGAAAAAGCCCTGGAAGTCTTTATATCAACATCTAAACTAACTTCAACATCTGAAGTAAATAACCTTAACAGAGTACAACGAAACCGCTTGATCTGCGAGTTGAGAGACAAAGGCTTAACCATAAAGCAGATTGCGAGGTTAATGGATATTTCTTTAGCCACAGTAAAACGACTGAGCAAAATGATCCCTTGACTCCGTCCCCAGGGCTCCCCAGGGCTCACAAATGAGCCACTGACTCCGTCCCTAGGGGTCATTTCGCAATCTTCAAAAACTTTTTGTCGTTCATCTGCTCATTGGTGACATATTCACCGTCGCAGAAGAATGCGTAGGTCGTTATAGGTGTGGGGGCGTTTTGCGCCTCTTCCCTGCTGGTTATCTTAATTGCCTTGAACGGGATACTGTGCTCAGCGGCAGTTTGTTCAAGAATCGGAACATACTTCGCGTTGAATGGGCATTGGTTTGTATAGTAGAGAACATAACCCTTTTCGTCTACATGCGGATGTTTAGCGCACTCTTTGAACTGTGGAGCCACGCTATCTTCTGCAAATGGCAGGTACCACAATTGTATCCCGTTGTCTGCTTCGTCGCACACTGTAAAGCCCTTGTATGTAAGGAACTTCGGATCAGCCAGGAAAGGCTTTTTCTTTGCTGCAGCCAGAATACATAGACCAAGCTTTCCCTTCTCTTTACTATCGCAAATACAAGAATCAAGCAGCTCGGTAGAATATCCATGTCCCTTGAATGCCCCTGATACCCACAGGCAGTCGATATACATATAATTATCTGCAACAACGGGAACCCAGGCATTCTCGGCAGGAATATATTCAATGAAACACTTGCCTCTCTCTGCGCTTTTTATAAACACAAGCCCTTCATCAAACCTCTCAGCAAGCCATGCCTTCTTGGATGAAACCTGTACATCTTTATTGTTTGAGATAGCACAACAAATGTGCTCATCTTCCAGATTGTCTTTTGTAACCCTGACAAACTCCATTTACTCAACCCTCCTTATGTTTTATCGGATGCCTGATCACGGTTCTCAGTTTCTCAGGCGCCACCTTCCTTGCATCGCTTAAATAGATCTCGTGATGAAGTCGTTTGTCTGTAATGTCCAGTGTATAACCCTGCGAATCCATATACTCATGCATCATCGCTACAGTAGCAGGCTCATCATCATATGGACCTACATGCAGGCATTGGACGCAGAGGCCCTCTTCCAAAGTCATAAACTCTGCCTTGGAAAAATCCTGCTTTTTCTTAGATGTAGCCTCTGCAACTGCCCATTCAAAATCAGCTCTTGTCACAAAAACCGGGAGCCGTATCGCAGAAATCCAATTAAAGCTTTCCTTGTGCGAATAATCTACGCCAACGATCCCATCCTGCCACCAGAAGCCTTCAAGTGGCGGCACAACATAATCGAAATAGCCTTCGATTCTATGGTCGCCCTTTTTACTCATCTTGATGGTAAAAGAGATTGCGTAAAGCATGCCAATTGCTCTTTTATAATCACCGTCTTCCTCATTAGGGTCGCCGCTACCGCGGACGGCAACAAAATTCATCTTAGGCACAGTTACAATTTCCGGTTTTGATGCCGGCATATAAAATTCTTTAAACTCTTTTTTATAATCAAACGCCATAGTAGATCCTCTCCACCCCTCCAAAAAAATGAGTCCTTGACTCCGTCCCCGGGGCTCACAAATGAGCCACTGACTCCGTCCCTAGGGCTCATTTTACATCCTTGGTTTCGTAGGGTTTGTTCCAGGAGCCGATTTCAATAAGGTTCCTCTCAGGGTCTGCAATGTAGCAGGTTCTCTGCCCCCAGGGTTCCAGCTCAGGCTCAAGCACCGCTGTTGCGCCGCCTGCAACTGCCTTTTTGAACGCAGCATCAACCTCCTCAAATGTATCAACATAGAGCGCAATCTCAGAATGTCCGTTAAGTCCCTTGACATACTCATACTTCCTGTTTGTCATCTTCTCGAAATCCCCTCTTCCATACAGCAGGAAAAGAGTTCCATCCTTAACCAGATAAACATTGGAAGTATCCTCAGCTTCTTTTATCTCAAACCCCAGGACATCTCTGTAGAACCTGACCATCTTCCCCATGTCTTCCACCAAAAGTCCAAATCCATCAAGTCTCATTTTGCATCCTCCTTATAAACATCATTCATATTTCTAACGATTTCAACCAGTCTATTCCTCGCTTCCTTCGGCTCAAGAAGCTCCGCCTTTTCTCCAAAGGTCAGAATCCAGGTAACAAGGTTCTCCATATCCGTGTAATCCGCCGTAAACAGCAGTTTTCCATCCTTCTGCGTGACAAAGCACTCAGGGCCAAACTCTTCTACAAGGCGCCACTTCACATCGCTTGTAAAAAGAGCCTTCACTTTAATTCCACCCGGAAACAACTTTTCAGTTGAAAGATCCGGCGCCGGAACGCTTCTGCACTTAAACTCAGCATCCGACTCACCAACCTTATCCATGCGATTTAGCTTAAAAAGGCGAAAGTACTTTCTTTTAAGGCACCATCCCCACACGTACCAGCTGGACCACTTGAACACCACATAATATGGCTCAATCCTGCGGTTGCTCTCTCCGGTCTGGCTGTAATACTTAAAGGTCAGAATGTGCCTGTTTTCAATGGCGCTTTGTATAGTTTCTATTTTGGGAGCAAGCGTGTCCCGGTACCAGGACGAGAGATCGATCAGAATGGAATCACGGCCGCTCACAAACTCAGATGAGCCGGCACTGATCTTCTCCATGAGCTGACTGTAGTACCTGCTGCCACTGATGCTGTCAAGGCTTCTGAGTCCTGCCAGGATCATCTGCATATCTTTTGACGTAAGCAGCGTCCTGTCCATCCGGTATCCTTCCATGATGCTGATTCCGCCGCCGACTCCCTGCATAGTCCGGATGGGAATCCCGGCCCTGCAAAGATCCTCTATGTCTCTGTTTATGGTTCTCTTTGATACCTCAAACCGCTTTGCCAGTTCAGGTGCTGTAGTCTTTTCTTCCCGAAGCAGCACGGACAGTATCCCGATCAGCCTATCTATCTTCATTCTCTTCCTGCTCTCCAAATATATGATATCAGTCAAAACACGACATCAATATGTCATGTTTATTATATCAAAAAACCGACAGAGCTTCACGCCCTGCCGGCTGGTTTCACCGCGATTTCTAACTATTTCTTTCTCACCTGAAGCTCCGCAAAAGACACATAGTGCTTAACCGTGAATTCGTCGGCAGCATTTTCTTCAAGCATCTTCATATGCTCTTTATCCCAGGCCTTTAGCTGCTGCCCATTCATAGCCGCTCCGACGCCTCTGCAGGCGCGCATTCTGCCGTGCCATCCTTCCCTAGTAAAAGACACATCGACTCTGAACTCATCTCTTTTCACCAGGTCAAAAAATGACAAAATCGCATCCGGAACATAAACCGGATGAACCGTATCTCCGTAAGAAGACCAGTTCGGATTGTGCTTTAAGATGATCTCTTCACTCTTTCCGGCTATCGCATCTTCGCATGGGAGCCATCCCATATACAGGATAAGGAGTTTTCCACCTGGTTTAAGCATTCCGGCAAATCTCTCTGCAATAACTTCTGCCTTCAGATACCAGATGCACTGGCATACGGTGATAACATCAAATGTATTGTCCGGATAACTAACCTCTTCTGCAGGACACGTGTAAAACTCAATGTCCATCCCCTGCTGATTCGCAAGCTCTTTTGCCTGCTCAATCTGGTTCTCCGAGATATCTGTTCCAATCCACTTAGCACCATACCTGTACATGTTGCGTGGAAGGACTCCGGTTCCCGTCCCGATGTCAAGCACCTCCTGGCCGTCTTTGCAAAGTCCCATATCCAGAATGCACTGATAGAATTCCTTTGGATAAATGTCCCGATATTTAGCATAGTCTTTTGACGTATTCCCCCAATCGAAGGACCTGCCGTTATCTATATCAGAAATCTGCATGATTCACCCCTTCTTCAACGCGGCGCTCAGACTGTTTGGAATCCCCCTTGGGCCCCGTACGGCAAAAATCCCATACTCTTTTTTCAGCACATCAAAAGTAAACTGATCTTCTCTGTATCTTTTCACCAGCTCGATCTTCATCAGGGAGTTTATGGTGAGGTTCTTGTCCTCATATTTGTAAGGGATGTCGGTTTCGGTGACCTTGCATTTGTAAAGCACAGCAGACACAGGGGCTCCCACATACATGTAGACCGTATCGCCCTTTATGATTCCTGCGCCCTGCTTCCAGTCTATCTCCGTGGCTTCATCGAATGCATGGACGATATCATAATACTTGGGGTTTGCGGGAATTATCCACTCCTTTGGCTGCCTGAACTTTTTCTTATTCTTAGCGGAAGCCGTTGCCTCGAAGCTGGCGTCTATCATGGAACAAACCGCTTCATAGGGAACCGTTCCGTCAAGAACTATGGTCATCCAGTTCATTTTGTTCATGTGATAGCCGGGATAATAGCCCTCCTGCTGAAGAAGGATATCTCTGAGCATGAGATCATCAATCTTTACATTGACGACTTCAATTTCCTCGGCGCCCGGTGCGCCGATCATGTCAGGCATGATATTTGCCGTCAGAGCAAACCATTTCCTGTTATCTTCATGTCTGTAAACAGCGTAGCCTGGATATCTTTTCCACAGGTATTCGGGCTTTGCACCGTATTTCTTTTGAATGTATTTGATAATTTTCTCTTTCATACATACATTCTATACTATTTGACGTACTTTGGGTACAAATGAGCCATGGGGACGGAGTCAAGGGCTCATTTTCCATTCTCAAAAATGGTCCCTCGACTCCGTCCCTGGGGCTCATATCCGGCGTTCCGCTGCCTTTTCCGCAAGTTCTTTATTTAGTTCCCTGCGTTTCTGCCAATCTTCAATCTGCTTCTTTTGTCTTGCTGCTCGCTGTGCTCTACGCCTTGCATTATCATTATTTCCGGAGTTTCTTCTCGATGCACGTTCACTTCTCATTTTTTCCAACACTTCATCAAGTTTTTCCGCAGCGCTCATAAGCTCGGATTCCCTGCCCTTTATGGCAAGGTCAACGTGCTGTATAGTTCCTGCTCCGCCGTCTTCTTTCAGATAAAAGCCGGTCTTTCTTACCTTTCCGTCCAGAACGCCATCCGTTCCGTCTATAGTAAATTCAGTATCCTCAGCGCCAAGAAAAATCGCACCTACTCCAGTTTCTTTAAGGCTCTTTAATTCCTCTTTTCCATCATCGGTCTTACTCCAAACCTGCAACTTTTCATAGACCTCATCACTCTCATCAATCCAGCCATTACCATCGCTGTCATACTCAGCAAGGTCTTTAAAGCCATCACCACTCTTTACACCAAACAGTTCTGTGCCATCATTTATCTTGCCATCACCATTTTTATCAAGAGCAAGAAATCCGGTTCCTGACTTTGTCATTGATATCTCATCCTGTTTGCCGTCAGCATCCAGGTCGAACTTAAATTTCTTATCACTAAGTGCAGTCCCCTGCTGCCCTGTATTTATTATCAGTGGGTCAAAGAGACTATCCAGAGGTGAAGACATAGCAATAAAGGTCTCGCGCTCTTTCTTTCGCGCCATCGTAACATCTACATCCACCTTGATATCCCTGCCATCCTCAGTTGTTATCCTGCCCGTTGCCTGATAATCCGCTTTTTCCTTCTCTACATGCTTCTCTACTATTCCTGCAAAAAATCCGCTTGTCCCTGCGCCGCTGCTTTTCAATTCCTTTTGATAGCTGTAATTTGCCTTGGAATAAACATCACTACTCGCTATCTTCATATTCTTTTACCTCACAATTCCAGCGCTTTACTGTTACATATCTGGTATCGACTATGAAGATATCCGGATAAATAGCTATTGCATCAACGGACATTTTAATGTAGTGAATAGTCATCTTCCGTGCTTTGGAGCATAACTCTAACCTTGAATACCTTATTCTCTGAACTGATATCCATTGTCCCAAGATATTTATCCGCAATGCTCATCACACTCTTTAGCCCAATTCCATGAAGCTCTCCATCATTTTGATGTCTCTTCCTGCTCACTATATTGCCATCCACATCTCTTTTCAGCACTCCGTCAAAAGAGTTCTCGGCTCTTATCAGAAAAAAGTTCTCCTTAACCTCTCCAGTTAGTTTTATGTACCTTTCGTTTTCCGGGATTACTGCCACTGCTTCCACTGCATTGTCCAGCAGGTTATTCAATATGATTCCCATGTCTTTAGCGCCAATACCGCTTTCATTGGGAAAAGAGAAGTCCGCCCGAAATTCACATTTTAGATTGTCCGCCTGGCCTGCTGCCTCGTTTATCACTATATCGGTGACGGGGTTTCCCGTAGAAATCTGCATGCTATTCGTGCTCAGTTCAATGTTCATTTCACCAAGAAACTTCGAAGCATCTTCATATCTTTCATTTTCCAAAAAGCTCTTTAGTATCATTAGTTTTCCGGCCATATCGTGCCTGAGCGTCCTGATGCGGTCATGATATTTTTCTGTGTATTCTATCTTCTTCCTGATAAATTCCTGCTGCTTAAGTTCCTCCTGAAGTCGCAGTTCCTCTTCCTTGAGCCGTCTGTACCTCTGCCATGTGGCAATGGCAGATATCTCGCCTATGAATAGCAGCAGTGCAAGCAGAGGAAGCGTAAATACCATTCCCTTCTTTTCGTCCAATAAAAAGAATACCTCTTTTTCCAAAGGAACCACCATGACATCCGCAATCATATAACAGATAATGTACGAGACCGCCGAATAAACTGACAGATAAATAGCTTCCGTCCAGGACATGTCATATTTCTTTTTACAGAGTTTTCTTACTACAAGGTATTCGCCAAAAAGTGTAAGTGCCATGAAGACAATCTGCGCCACTATAAGTGTAAACATCCAAAGCCACAAACGCTCTATGGCACCTTCCTTTGAATAATCAATTGCTCCTGTGATCTTATCTGTAATTTCATTGAAGATTGCGAAGTTTGCAAGATACCATACGTAAAAGACATTGTTCCACAAAAAGAAAACAAATATCGAGTGAGGCAGCACTTTGGGATTGATCAGCCAAAAGACTATGGCTATGACGATGAGTCCGATGAGGCTGTACAGTCCTCTTGTGGAGAACGGTATGGCAAAGAGAATTAGCCCAATGATAGTCATGACTGCTGATATCATAATTATCTTTGCTCTGTTCAATATCTCTTTTTCCAAAAAAAGATCCAGAAACAATCCAAGAAACGCTCCCCTGATAAGAATCATGATTATTCCGTATAACTGCTGAGCTATCCTTATCTGTTCTTCGGTCATAACCCCTCCGCTTTTTAGGATATGTAATCCATATATGCTTTTACAAATTCCTGGTATTTATATTTTGACATGATAAGAAGATCCCCGTTATCTATCTGAACCTCAGACCTCGAGTACCCTTTAATATGTTTCATATTAACCAGATATCCTCTGTGGATTCTGAAAAACTCTTTTCTAAGTTCTTCTTCAAGTCCGGCCATCTGTCTGTAGACTTCATAGCGTTTATCCTTCATATGCACTACTGCTTTTCTACCGGAGCTTTCAACATAGAGAATGTCTTTTACCCTCAAAGTCACAGACTCTTTTCCAATCTGCACTGTGATGAAATCCTCTTTGTTGTGATATGAGGTTTCGCATATAAGCTGTGCATCAAGTCGTTTTAGCTCCTCAATTGCACGGTGCAGATTACTCTCAAATATATCTTTTGAAACCGGCTTAATCAGATAATCAAAAGCCTTTACCTCAAACGCATCACCCATTCTGTCAGGAATTCCGGTCACGAAAATGATGAGCGGTCTTGAGGCTCGCACACTCTTGCCGGTCGCTTCTATGCGCATTCCCAGCTCTTTTGCTGTCTCAAAACCATCACTCTCCTCCAGGGCAATATCAAGGAACAGCACATCAAGCCTAAGGCCTTCATCAATATCCTTTAGCAGCTCTTTGCCACCTGAGTATTCCTTAACCTCTGCCCCCGGCGTACTTGTCCTTGTCCATTCGCGCAAAAGACATCTCACCGGCTCTTCATCATCACAAATCGCTATACAGTACTTATTCATATTTCATCCTCTTGTCTGTTTATGCATAAATCATAGCATCAGAATATTTGCGTAGGCTTTATCCATGTCATGAATAGCCATTTTTATGTTACGAATAGACAATTAAAAAGCGCATCATTCCAATGTTTTCACTCCATTGAAATAATGCGCATCCTTGATTTTGGTCCCTAGGGACGGAGTCATTGGCTCATTAATGAGCCAATGACTCCGTCCCCGTGGTTCAAATCTGATTATCTATTGCACTTCCCTTAACGTCATTCGAAAGAAGACTCAGCTTGTTGAGAATATTGGTAATCTCGGAATTGACAGCATTCTGTGTATCCTCCATGGAAGCACTATCGGAAATAATGGTCTTCTGCGTGTCTTCTGCATCCATCCGCTCAGCCTCAGCGCGCTCGCGCCTTGCGACAGCTCTTTTCGCATCGGCGCCGGTCCGCTGGTTCTGTGCAGCATGTTCCTTGATGTTCTCGATCATTTCCTGCTGCATAGCTTCCTTTTCAAGCTTCTTCGCCTCTTCCTTCTTCTCCTCTTTCTTCTTTTCTGCAGCCTCTTTTGCCTCTTCTTCACGCTCCTTCTGCTCTTCGTCCACATGCTCTATCATTTCCTGAGTCAAAAGAGCTACCGTCTCATCATTCGAGGCCTCCATGATCTCCTCAGCTGCATCCTGCGCTTTGAGCATGTCCTGTGATTTTGCGCGCTCCCTTTCCATATCTGCATATCCCTGAACATTCCCTGCCTGCTGGGCTTTGGCCTGATCGATATCAAGCGCATTCTGCTGATTCTTTGCCACGTAGTAAAGAGCCTGCTGCTGATACTCGGACAGCTTCCCCTTCTCCTCATCGGATAGTCCGTCTTTGGAGTGATTCATTTTAAAGGCAAGCTGCTCCAGGTTCTTATTCTCTTCACTGTCCGGATCAATCCCATATTGTACCTGTAGCTCTTTTAACCTGGCATCATTATCCCTGGTTTCAGCGCGCTTTTCATTTATCACATCCTGCAGGCGCTTGATCTCATCCTTGATCCCCTGCATCTGCGCATCAAGCTTCTTCTCGCCGCCAAAGGCATCGGAGACAACCTTAAGAGCCTGCTTTCTTGCAAGCCCCCGGCGCTGAGCTATAAGACTCTCGCCCTTAAGGTTTGCACCGGATATCGAATTCATGTTGCTGTTCTTATTCTGCGTATTTGCAGCGCCTGAAAGTATCTGTGTATTGTCATTTCCCTGAAATGAGTTCTGCTGTATCCTCATAATCTGTTACCTCCGAAATGAACCCATGACTCCGACCCCATGGCTCATTTCTGATCCCTAGGGACGGAGTCATGGGCTCATTTTTTCATGAGCAAATCTAAATATCACTTTTCTACATCTATAAGTGCCATAAGCTCTTTTATGTCTTTATCCAAAGCTTCATTTATATCCGATTCCCTTTGGAATGGATACTGCGCAGCATATACGGGCTTCATAATATTCTGATAAAGAACTTTAATCTCAGAAGCAGCGTTTTTGCCGGTAATATCAACTGCCCCTATACTGTCGCGGAGCGTCTTTATCAGCTCCCTGTCTGTAGCAATATCGGTGCTGGCATATCTTGTCGTTCCTGATTCTGTAACACTTCCGGGCACCAGAACCTCGACTCCAAAGTATCTTCCTGACTCAGGATCATCGTTCACACGTGTAGTTCTGTCCGATAGCATTTCGTTCTGTCTTTCCACCAGACCGTTGTTGTAGTCCTTCATAGCCCGGCTGATCACCTTGGCCTGATCATCACTAAATTCCGCAGCAGCGCTGTTCTCCACAACCTTCTGCGCAACTTCCATCTTGGCATAGTCCCTATAACTTAAATATCCTGCCTTCAGCTGGTTTCCGACACCTGTCACAAGCTTTCTGGCCGCGCCCAGCTCTTCTTCGGCAAAAGAAACTCCGCCTATCTTGTACGCACCTTCGGCATTCTTGTTGATCGGAATCTCTGTTCTGTACAGTGAACTTACCGGATGGTTATTCCAGGAATCTCTGACTTTCTCCAGTTCTTCTGCTCCAAGCGCAGAGATAGAAAGCGTAGCTGCCGTGTCACCAAAAGCTACGTTTGATCTATCACTTAGTTTTTCATGGATGGCTTTCTGCAAACCACCGTCTTTATTTTCAGGCGAAGACTTAGCCAGCTTCTCATCTCGCTGCTGTTTCGCAGCGCAAATTTCCTGACCAATGTCTTTTACCTGCCTGCCAAGCGAAGTAATATTGATTCCGGTCATAACCATCTACCTCCGTGTATATGAACGACATAACTCCTTTTCTGTTATATCGGCATATAACCTTTAGCAACTTATAGAAATGTCACCAATGGATTCATTTATGTCACAAATAGATTTCTCAGGCTCTGGCGTCGAAATTCCCATATGGATTGAATTGCGTTTGTTCAGTCAGCTTTCCGGAGAACTTTTTGGCCAGTTCTCTCTTTCAAGCCATGAGCCTGTATTCTCGTCTGCCATGACCTTTTTTAGAAGTCCACCCGTGACAGAGACAGCTGAATTTGGTCCCGGAGTCAGACACCCGAATTTCTGTGTCAGGTAGTTAGAATACTCTATAACCGAATTCGGCTTTTTTTGCGTCAATTCTTTCCCGGTCACTGGGTACCTATCGGATAGACCTGCAATCTTCATACTTCTGTTCCTTTCTCTTTTGAACTGTAGTAGTCCTCAAACAGCTTGTTCGCCGCATTCAAAGTTTCCTTACAGATAGCCGGAAGCTCTCTTCCCCAGGTCTTTGTTGCCTGCTTGAAGCCCTTCTCCATAGCCTTCTGCATCTCCTTCATCTTGTCCACGTCGTCCCCGGCAAGAGCTGATGCGAAATCAAAGAGTCTCTGGGAAGTCTGCTTTACGCCATAATAGCCATCTTCCGAAATGTCTTTTTGCGCCTGAGCCTTTGTCGCAGCATCAACCTTGAAGTTGCCACCGGCAAGCTGCCTCCAAAAGTCATCGCCCTTGGCTGTTCCATAAGCACCTACCTGACCTTGCAGCGTTTTCTGAACAATTGAGATCAGATTGTTTCTCTGCTGTTCCTCGGCGGCTTTGAGCTGCTGAACTATGGCTGCCCGGTCTTCTTTAGACTTCTTATAAATAGCCTTTTCATCATCCTTCTCGCTCTTTACTGCCTTCGCATTGGCATCCTGTTTTTCATAGATAACTCCGGGCTGTGCTAAATTAGCAGCCTTGTCCTTTTTCTTATCATCATCCTTGATCCACGCCGGCTCGGTATTGCCACTAATGCCAACTAAATTATTCGTTCCATAATTCGTGTTAATTCCGAAGCTCATATTTATTTCCTCCTTTTCACTTTCACAAAATGAACCACTGACTCCGTCCCTAGGGGTCATTATTTATTAACGCCCGTTAATCATTTCTTCAAAAAAAATAACTCACACTTCTACATCAAATGTCCCGCCTGTTTCTGTCGGTGTGCTTGTTGTTCCTGCGTCCGTCACTGTCATGTCCACACCTCCCAGCGATAGCGTCACTCCGCTGTCATATGCCCCTGCTCCTGCAAAAGAGCTTTTTCCGGCATTCTCCTTCTCCGACTGAAGCCTGTCAAACAGCGCCTTCAGATACTTAAGATCCGCCTTCAAAATATCTCTGGCTTCATCCGATCTGTGCTTGACCTTGAGCTGCTCTAAGTCCTCAGGTGTCATGGATCCGGAAAGCGCCTCAGCCATTTCATCCAGCTCCTCGTCCAGTTCTACCGTCTCTTCCGCCATCTCCATCATCTCATCAGCGCTGAGCTCTAACTTTTCCATAAGGGCTTCAAATTCGGCCTGCTCAAGCACTTTTATCTCTTCTTCGGATTCCGCTTCATCCGGCGCTTCCTTCGGTTCTACAGGCATCTCCTCTTTAGCCTCTATATTCCTTTCCGCAGTCTCTTCCATTTTCAGGTTTTTCTTTTTCTTGTCACAGGCTCTTTGGACCATCTCTGCATGAAGGATTGCCCTCAGTACCTCTTCTTCGTCCACATCGCCGTTCTTCAGCTGCTTTTTCAAAAGACCTATCTTAGCCCTGATACTGTTCGACACCTGCATGGCTTTTGTGGAGGTCTTGGCCTGTAAAACCTGGGATGAGACCTGCTTAAAGCTGTACAGCGCAGGCTTCTTTTTTTTACCGGTCTGCTTGGTTGGTCTGCAGATTCCGATGGTTCCGACATGGTTACCGTATGCATCATAGAGTCTTTTTCTGTAATGAGTTGTATTGCCACTTACCGTGACTTCCCATCCATTCACATAACCACCTCCTGTTCCGGGTGCTCATAAAAGCGATCCCTCGGCTTAAGTCCCCGGGGTTTCATAATAAATGATCCCTCGACTCCGTCCCCAGGGGGCCATTTCTTTTTCTCAGAATGATCCCTCGACTCCGTCCCCAGGGTTCATCTGCAGCCGCTTACAGCCACATAATTATCCGATTCCATATATCGATCTCAGTATGGTTGGGAATTTTGAGAATTCCTTCCTGTATGTCTTTAGCTTCAAGCTCTCCCCATCCTCCGCCTCCACCGATTCCGGGAATCTTATAGTAACCACCGACTGAAAAATAGAAGAAGCCATCAGCCCTTTCTGCTTCCGGGTATTGATCCAGCAGGGCCTTCGAATCCACATAAATATATTCATCGTCAAAGCCTGTTACTATAGCCTTGTCATAATCTACAAAGACAGAATCGGTGTCGTTGGAAAAGCACATGGAGCTTACCTCACCGATGTCATTGACTCTCGCATAGGAGTTAGCTTTGATCACTCCCGTCGTTGCAACAACAAGCAAAGCCACTACGGCAATCAGGACTTTCACCGCCTTTACACTATATGCCTTGCGGCCTACAATTCTCTCCAGCCTTCTTTTTAATACCTTATAATCGTCGTCCCAGGCAAAAGACATTCCGCTCCGGGGCCCGGGCTTTCTTCCGGCCATTGCCATATTCCCGGCAGATCTAAGAAGCGTCTTTCCATAGTCACTTATTTCTATTGAGTTCCTCTGTATCGTCACTGCATCGCAGATATCTTCAAGATCTCTCTTTAAGAACCTTACGCACAAATGCAGAAAGACATTTGGCCAAAGAAGAACCCGGAGTATATCATATGCAAGAAGTATCCATAAATGCCCCAGCTGTATGTGGGTTTCTTCGTGCTTTATAATAACAGCCGCATCGTCTTCCAAAAGGTCTTCCGAAATAACAATTGTCGGTTTAAGACACCCCATACAAAATGATGAAATCCTGCCCGGATACTCTTTCATGGCATAATCAGAGCTGTACTTTCCCGATTCATACAATCGGTTAACCATGCGGGAAAGTCCTCTTCTTTTCACCACAAGCAGTGTTCCGATAAAGATCATTCCTGCAAAATACAGCGCACTTATCCATCTCGTACTGAATAGTGCATACCATCGGTAAAAAACCTTCACCCCCAGCGGTGTGCTGTAATAGGCATGAAGTTTTCCGCAAAAAATCACGGGAATCAGCATGCACCACAGAACACCCTTTCCAAATACCATTCTGGAAAAAAGACTGCTCCGCAGGGTCATGATGACTCCCAGCACAAATACAGATATGATCGCACAAAAACCAAGTATGGTCGAATAATAGACGCATACAAACTCCAAAAATCCATATAGCTCATAAAAGAACAGCTGCATTCCCTGCATAATTGCTCCCTTGCTCATCCTTGAGACTCATTTATTCTTCTTTGCTTTCGCTATGATACTTTCAAGCTCTTTGATCTGTGCTTCCGACAGCTGCACCCTGTCCAGTAAGGTAAATGCAGCCGAGAGTTTGTTTCCCTCAAAAAAGCTCTCTGCAAATGCATCTCCCTTAGCCCGTTGGCACTCCTCTCTTCCTCTTGCCGCAGTATAGTGATAAACCCTGGCATCATCAGGATCGACTGTATATGTAAGCATACCCTTTTTGCATAGCCGGTTTATCAGCACTCTTACCATCCTCTGGGACATCTTAGAGGACTTGGGCAGTCTGTCTGTAATCTCTGCTGAAGTCAGGTCATGTCCGCATCTCCATAGAGTCTCCATGATCATCCATTCACTTTCACTTGGAAGCATTTCTTCTTTTGGCATAACATCCCCCTGTACCGTTAGTTTTATAAACATATCAAAACAGACATAAATACTCTTTCATCAATTATATCGGATAACATTTGTTAATTGTTAATAGATGTTATTCATTTTTTTCTAAACTTATCTCCACCTCCAATTTGGTCCCTGGGGACGGAGTCGAGGGCTCATTTTCGAGGTGGCAAAATGGTCACTTGACTTAAGTCCACAGGGACCATTATTGTATTAATTAAGTACAACGAAAGGCAGGCTTATTACGGATTTCAGACCAATCTTTGAGGACAATATTTACGAATATTCAGATGTGGTTGACGGTGATGTTGCCGAGAACATGAACAGGCTGTATTATCGCGGCCTGGCAGGCTACGATCCAGACGATGATGAGGCGCTGCTCTCTCTGCTGATATGGGAGCTGAAATCCGTAGAAGATAACAAAGATACCGAGTCAGAACTCAAATGGATCTACGCTATAGACCCTTCCTATATACCTGAGCTTTTGGAAGGTTACCGGGATGAAGCTCTCAATGAGGATGTAAAAAGAACCTTCTTCGAGAGTTCATCTATTGATAAGGCAAAAGAGGCTGCTCTGGATGAGTGCGGTTTTTCTCCTGCGCATACAGAGAGTAAAGATATAGAAGTCACCCTGGATGAATGCAAGAGAATGTCCATCGCCAAGAAGCAGGCTCCGCCCTATGTTCAGAGCGTTATTTCCCTGGGAAACCAGGCGTTCTATCAGGGACTTATGAACATCCTGTTCAAATACGAGAATCCTGCATTGGAGGACCTTTCCTATCTACCGAAGGGATGGTATGAGCAGACTATATCCTGCTACACCAAAACAGACGGTAAAGTTACAGGTTTCCTGCTGATACACGCCACTCCTTCAGGAGTTCTTGTTCCCGTTCTTTTCTTTGCTGTAGGAGCAGACAGCAGGATCAATCTTATTGAAATGCTGCGCTTTTCTATAAACAGGGCTGCCAAAGTTTATCCCGGAAATACCATTGTCCGTATTCACAGAAGAAACCCTGAGGTAAAGGCCCTGACTGCCAAGCTGTTTCCGGACAAAAAAGGCTCCCCGGCCATAGCCGGAGAGCGCTCTGAAGCCTTTTAACTATTCTGTTTTTGCGCTTGAAGACCCCTCCGGTTTTTTCTTTGAAGAGCCTTACAAATATCCATTACCCGATTATTTGTAAAGCGGAGCACTCACAAATATACATTACCCGCTTACAGCTCACCAAAAGCCTCGCATATATTTATGAGTATCTCCACATTCTTTTCCATGGAGCGTATAGGTACATACTCAAATCTTCCGTGGGCATTTTCATATCCTGCTGACAGATTGGGACACGGCAAGCCTCTGAATGAGAGAGCTGCTCCATCCGTTCCGCCTCTGAATGGCTCGCAAACAGGCTCTATTCCGGCTTTGGCAATAGCATCTTTCAAAATATCCGTCATATAAGGAACATCTTTAAGAACTTCCTTCATATTGCTGTACTGGTGCTCTATTGTGATCTTCACTCTCTCAGAGCCATATTTATCCGAGAGTCTTCGCACACATTCCCTCAAAAAGTTCTCCCGTCCTTCAAACTTATCCTTGTCAAAATCTCTGATAATAAGTATTACCTTGGCATGCTCACATTCAGCGTTGCATGAAATCACATGGAAAAATCCCTGCACTCCGTCAGTATTCTGCGGCCTTTCATCCTCCGGCAGCATAGCCATAAACTCTGCGGCCATATCTACCGCGTTTACCATTATCCCCTTAGCTGTTCCAGTGTGAACACTTCTTCCGATAAACTCCAAAACCGCTTCCGAAGCATAGAAAGTCTCATCTTCATACCATCCAAGATGATCTCCGTCAAGGGTATATGCCACTTTGGCACCAAACCTGTCAAAATCAAGGTCCTGCGCAAGACCTCCCACTTCCTCATCGGGAGTAAATGCCAGACATACGTCGCCGTGTTTTACATCACTGTGACTGCAAAGATACTCAGCAAGAGTCATTATGGCTGATATAGAAGCCTTATCATCGCCTCCAAGGAGAGTTGTTCCATCCGTCAGAATAAGGTCCTGACCGACATACAACTTTAAGTTGCTGTAGTCAGCTGCCCTCATCACGATATCCTTATCCTTGTTAAGTACGATGTCTCCGCCATCGTAATTCTCCAGCACCCAAGGCTTAACATTCGTGCCGCTGGCATCCGGGGCTGTATCAATATGTGCGATAAATCCTACCGCTCTGCCTGCACCCTCAGGCATGTTGCCGGGAATTCGGCCATATACCACGCACTTGTCATCATCAAGAAAAACATCGGAAACTCCGATGTTTATCATCTCATCTCTAAGAACCCCGGCAAGGTCCCTCTGCTTATCTGTTGTGGGCCAATGGCCGCTATAGGGCTGCGACTGGGTATCTACCTTTGCGTACCGCAGCATTCTGTCTTTAACCTGGTCATAAAACTTTGTTTTATCCATTACATTTAACATTGCCCGCGGGCAATTCCTTGTTCCCTTCCATAATGTATTCTTCCAAAATCTGCGCTGCATCCCCAATTATCTCAGGGCATGGGCGTTTCTTATAATACTCTGCTGTTCTGGCCTCAGGAACCGGGACATCATGTCTGACGCTAAGCCCCAGAAGTTCCCTGCATACTATCGATCCGTGTTGCTCCTCAAATCTGTGTGCCAGCTCCTGTACTCTTGCGTAGTGGTCTGCCTTCACCTGTCCGGTCTCCGGCCCGTCATAGCCATATAAAAGTCCAATCACCATGAACATTCCGCTTACAGATCCACATACTTCACGAAGTCTTCCCATTCCTCCGCCGAAAGAGGATGACAATCTCAAAAGCGTGGCCTCATCAATCGGAAGCATATCCGCAAAAGCCAGTACTATTGACTGAGAGCAATTATATCCTTTCATGAAATTGTCCATCGCCATCTGTCTGCGGGTCATATAAATCCTCCATTGTCATGAACTTCCCACCGACTCCACGTCGGAACGGAATTTTTCTCGCGTTGTCATAATGCATTATCACACTACGACATCTGCCTTAAATAGTCAACAACGCCGCCATAACTATTAGTTACCCATGGCCATTCAGACAACCACGGCTGTTCATACAGCCTCGGATATTCAGACAGCCATTGATACCCTGTCCGCAAACCTTATGAGTGCAGACTCAATCCTGCCAATATCCACTTCCCCCGTATATTCATAATCATCAACATGGAACGCCCTGTCATCTATATACACATCGCAGGTGATCTTCCTTGAATTAGATCCATACTGCTCTATAATCTCCGGAAGATTGTCATTAACCGCATCAAAAACAAGACCATACCTTCTGCAAAACTCCACTGCATCAGCTAACGGCTTCCCTGCCCTGCAGGTCCACAAAATCACCTTATCTCCTGTCACCTGCCTGTTAATAAGATAATCAACAAGTTCCCTGTTAACCGGTCCTACCGATGGCCATTCACCGAAACTCAACGTGCCGTCAAAATCCACTGCGTAAATCATATGTGCCCTCAATTCTGCTTATATAAATCCTAAAACACTCAACATCAAGCTACTGCAAACGTTTGTTCTATTTAATTATACGAACACTCGTTCTGAATATCAACAACTAGATATTGCGTTTATATTTCAGCAAGGCACAAAGAAGTCGGTATTTCATTTTATCGTTTTAACTTCAGATAGAACTAAGTCGCTGCGCGACGGCCTGCCAAGGCTGTGGCGCAGCGTTTTTACTTTTAGAAAGGCGGTAGATAGTGACTCGTAAAAGGAGTATTGTTTAAGTTACCACACCAAAACAAAACCACTACTTCCGCCTATGAAAAGATTAACATTTTCTGTATTTCTTCACAACTCTTTACTGCTGAGAGTCCGCCCTCCTCCGGAAGAATGTTTTTTATCACTGAAAATATTTAATTCTGGAGGATTTTTAATGAATAACGAAATTAGAAAGCAACTCAAAGAGGAGTGCTTTATCAGAAACTTATCACCGCGAACCTGCAGTATATATGAGTATCACATCAGCAAATTTATCGCATGGAATGATTGCGAAAACATTGATGAGCTGACTATTTACAATGCCCGCGACTATATACTAGAGAAACGTAAGGATGGGAAAACGACGGGATATTGCAATGGTATTAATTCTGCGCTCACATTTTTTTATAAGCATATACTCCATCAGCCATGGAACCACGACATTGTTCCACGCATGAAGCTGGAATGGACTCTCCCACAAGTCCTAACCCGCTCTGAAATAGAAAAGCTTGTAAATACAGCCAAAAACACCCGAAACAAAGCAATCATTGCATTGATCTATTCATCTGGATTAAGGGTAGGTGAAGTTGTGAAGCT
>JAILDF010000172.1 GCA_024689585.1 Oribacterium sp. | reverse complement strand
ATGTGAACTCAGCTCTTCGGTTTACCGAGCCGAAGAGCTTCATTCTATGAGCAAACTCTCTATAATGCCTTATCGGTATTTTTCCGATGAAGGCATCATACAAAGTTCTTACCGGATTTATTTGTTATTTTGAAGGTTCTTAACCTCAAGCATCTTCATTGCGCGAACCTTCTCGGGAAGACCGAATAAGGTGATGAATCCTGAAGCGTCATGGTGATCGTAAAGATCTCCTGTTGTGAAGGATGCAAGAGACTCGTTGTAAAGTGAATATGGTGAAGTTGTTCCTGCCTTTGTGATGTTGCCCTTGTAAAGCTTAAGCTTCGTAACACCTGTAACATACTTCTGTGTTGACTCTACAAATGCCTGAAGAGCCTCACGAAGAGGATCGAACCACTTACCCTCATATACTACCTGAGAGTACTTAACATCTACCATCTGCTTGAATTCCATGGTCTGACGGTCAAGGATCAGCTCCTCGATCTGCTTATGAGCTTCCATAAGGATGGTAAGTCCCGGAGTCTCATAAACACCACGGCTCTTCATACCTACTACACGGTTCTCAACGATATCGATGATACCGATGCCGTTCTCTCCGCCAAGCTTGTTGAGCTCTATAATGATATCCTTTACTGACATCTTCTTGCCGTTAAGCTCAACAGGGATTCCTGCCTCCCACTTGATCTCCACATCTGTCACCTTGTCCGGTGCCTTTTCGGGAGAGTTTGAAAGAACCAGCATGTGGTCATAATTCGGCTCCTGTGAAGGATCCTCAAGCTCAAGTCCCTCGTGTGAGATATGAACAATGTTTCTGTCACGGCTGTAGGAATTGTCCGCAGAGAATGTAAGAGGAATTCCCTTTGACTTGATGTAGTCGTACTCATCTTCACGTGACTGGAAGGTCCAGATATCTGTCATTCTCCATGGAGCGATGATGTCAAGGTCAGGTGCAAGAGCCTTGATGGAAAGCTCGAAACGGATCTGGTCGTTGCCCTTTCCTGTAGCTCCGTGGCAGATTGCCTTTGCGCCTTCCTTACGTGCTATATCAACCAGCTTCTTTGCGATGGCCGGTCTCGCCATGGAAGTTCCAAGTAAATATTTATTCTCATATGTTGCATCTGCCTGGAGGCAGGGTACAACGTAGTTGTCACAGAAATCGTCGGTAATGTCTTCGATGTAAAGCTTTGCAGCTCCGGAAAGCTTTGCTCTCTCAGCAAGTCCGTCGAGCTCATTGCCCTGTCCTACGTCTACACAGCAGCAGATTACTTCGTATCCAAAGGTTTCTTTAAGCCATGGTACGATAGCTGTTGTGTCAAGTCCGCCGGAATACGCGAGTACTACTTTCTCGCCCTGTGTGTTGTTCTTTGGTGTAAGATTGCCCATATCTTTTCTCCTTTTCAAAACTTTTTGACTTTACAGGTTATCCTGTGAAGTGTGGTAAGTACTTCTTCAAAAAGCATTTACTTTACTGCTGTTTGGATAATACGCTTTCTTGCATGAAAATGCAAGTGTTAATTGTATAAAAATGCATATTTAGTTATTTTATCTTGTATAAAACTTCATTCAATGCATATTTGTAGCATATTTATACATCGTTAATGCATTATAGGGGAAGATTCCCGACTTCGGGAACCTTCCCCTATGATTTACAGTAACTCTCCGGGAGCGCCGGTGGTTTTACGGTTTTTAACGCAGGTCTCGAGGGAGATGGCGTCATAGATGTCTTCATCTATTTTGTCGCAAATGTTCTTATAATCTGTGAGTGTGAGGTCGTCGAGGGCGCACTTCTTTTCTTCGCATAAGAGAACAAGCTCTCCTACGATGCCGTGAGCTGTTCTGAAGGGTACGCCTTTTCTTACGAGGTAATCTGCAACATCTGTAGCATTGGTGAAGCCGCGCTTTGCTGAATCCTCCATGCGGTTCTTGTTGAAGGTTATGGTGCTAAGCATTCCGTTCATCAGTTTTACGGAATCAAGAACGGTATCCATTGCATCAAAGGCAAATTCTTTATCCTCCTGCATATCTTTGTTGTAGGCAAGTGGAAGGCCCTTCATAACGACCAGAAGGCTCTGAAGTGCTCCGTAAACACGTCCGGTCTTTCCGCGAATAAGTTCGGCTATATCCGGGTTCTTCTTCTGCGGCATAATGCTGGAGCCGGTGGAATAGGCGTCGGATATGCGGACAAACTGGTACTCATTGGAGTTCCAGATGATGATTTCTTCGCTTAAACGGCTCAGGTGCATCTGTATGGTTGAAAGATCAAATACATATTCAAGAAGATAATCTCTGTCAGATACGGAATCCATGGAGTTGTTTGTGGGTTTTCTGAATTCCAGAAGCTTCGCTGTATAGTCTCTGTCCAGAGGATATGTGGTGCCTGCAAATGCTCCTGCTCCAAGGGGGCACTCGTTAAGACGGTCTCTTGTATCGCTGAGACGGCTCAGGTCTCTCAGAAACATTTCTTTATACGCACTCATGTGATGTGCGAGGGTTGTGGGCTGTGCCTTCTGAAGATGTGTAAAGCCCGGCATATATGTGTCGCGATTTTCATTTATCAGCTTTTCAAAGGTGTTAATGAGTTCTTTGATCTCTTCCACCATGCTGTCCATATGGTCGCGGGTATACATCTTCATATCAAGGGCTACCTGATCATTACGGCTGCGTCCTGTGTGAAGTCTTTTTCCTGCTTCTCCGATTCGCTCTGTAAGTTCTGCTTCTATAAAGCTGTGAATGTCTTCGGCATCTCCTCCTATTGTGAGTTTTCCTGCTTCTATGTCTGAAAGGATTCCTTCGAGGCCTTTTACGATGGCTTCGCTGTCTTCTTCTGAGATGATGCTTTGTTTTCCAAGCATTTTTGCATGTGCTATGGATCCTCTGATGTCCTGTCTGTACATGCGTTTATCAAAACTGAGTGATTCGTTAAATGCTTCTGTTAATGCATCTTCTGCTTCTGTAAATCTGCCGCCCCAAAGCTTCATTGGCGTTCCTCCGTGATCTGAATTTTTTGAATAAAAATATCCCCTGTGTATTTTACTACACAAGGGATATTATGTTAAATATTTTAAATGAATATCTGGTATTAATGATTTTCCTCATCTTCCGGAACATCCGGTTTTTCGACTTCCTCCAGTTCTTCGAGAGTTTCTTCCAGGATTTCTTCCACCTCATCTTTGGCTTTGATTTCGTCAGCGTTATCTTCGGTGACGGCATCCTCTTCATAATCGTCTTCTTCGTCGTCATCTTCTTCAATAGTTTCCGGGAGGAGGTGTTCAAGGTAGCCGAATTTTTTGATGAAGATGGCTATGAGGATGAGGGCGAGGATGCTGAGGGCGGAAATGGCGGCGCCTTCTTTTAGGCCGCGGGGGAAGTATTTCATTTCCACTTTGTGGGTGCCTTCACGGAGTTTTACGCCTATGAAGGTGTCTTTTACCTTTGTGAGTTCCTGCTTTTCGCCGTCTACGAAGATGCTCCAGCCTTCGTCGTAGGGAATTGAGGTCATCATGGTGCCGTCGGCGGTCGCTGTGATTTCTCCGGACAGATAGGTGTCTTCTATTGTTGTAAGGTTCCAGCCTTCGTCATTAAGCTTGTCGTAGACTTCCTTAAGGGCTTCATAGTCAAAGCGGAAGATGTCCAGTGTCAATGCTTTATCATTGGTCTCATTTTTAAGGGTTACCGAATCTCCCATGTTGAGGTAGCCTATCTCTATAAAGTAACCTCTGTTTAAGTTGTTTACTTTTTTGGATCTGTACCCGTAGTCAACATTGACTTCTTTTATTGAAGAGTCGGTGACATAGGCATAGTAATCGCCGGGCACGCCTGCGGTAAAGCTGTATTGTTTTCCGTTCTGCTCTCCGAGAACGCTTTTCAATACCAGGTTTGTTTCCAGGGCGTCGCACAAGCTGTTTTGGTTCATTGTCGGTGTGCCCATGTCTGTGTACCAGGATGACAGTTCTTTATCGGAAAGCATGTATCCAAGGGGTAATGCATAGGCATTCTCATACATGTAGGTGTTTCCCGAGTCTTCCAGAAGCTTAAGGGAAAGTTCTTCGGGTTTATCTACTTTCTGTGAATAGATGCTGTATTTTACCGCAAACAGCATATTCATAAGAGGAGTTGAGCCTGTTATGGAGTAGGCATTGGTGGATGCTTCCATACCCATGGACTTGAAGAAATCCGAGCAGGCTGAATAGGCTGTGGACGAAAACATTGAAACGCTTCTGAAGTTCATCCAGGCTCCGTCATCCTTGCTCTTTCTGGTCATCTTCTCGAAGCGGTAAAAACTGTTGTCCTTTTCTTTTATTTCGGAAACCAGCTTTATTACATCCTGATTGTCTGCTGTATAGGATTCCCTTGAAGTTGTCGGCACAGAGGTTACCGCCATGTTGAGGGTAAGCTCCAAGAACAGTACAAAGGTGAGAAGTATAACTCCTATATCATGATCGAATTTTTTTAATACATCTGCATAGAGGAAGCCGAAGTAAATCAGCACAAAAAGCAGGGACACATAGAAGGTGTACCACTTTAAGGCATCATCTGTTACCAGCTTCTGGGCAAGAAGGATGAATGCAGCTGCCGTGAAAAAGGCTACGCCGATTTCCTTGATTCCGGAATTATGTCTCTTGATATAAGCCTCATAGCACATATAAAGGATTATGAAAATGTATATGAAGCTCTGTCTGCAGGGCAGCGAGTTCGGGAAATGGAACCCGTGCCAGATGAAGTTAAGTATATTTATGCTGAAGCTAAGGAAAAAGAACAAAAGGAGAATGCCGTTTATGACTTTATCCTTAACTCTTATTGCACCGTTCATGAAATACAGTGGCAGCATCATGAACACCATGGACCCGGCATAGACATTAGGCCAATGATCAAGTCCCTGCTCTGTCTCAACCAGCGGCATCTGTCTTGCAAACATGTCTATGATGGTGAAATACTGCTGTGCGGTTTTCGGAAAGCTGAAATCTCCCGAAGCTGTAAGCTGGAGAGCAAATATTTCCGGAATCAGAGTAACTGCCGCAAGTCCTCCGGCTATCATTGAATAAATACCGAATCTTATGCTCCTTACGATAAATGTCTCAAAGCTGTCCAGGCCTTCGAGGAAGTTAAGACATATAAAGTAAAACACCATAAAGATGCAGATCATTATGGAAATGTAGTAGTTTGAAAGAATGCTGAGGCCCAATGTCACAACATACAGCATTCCGCTCTTCCCTTTTACCAGTCTTTCAAGGCCAAGCATGATTAGCGGGAAAAGAACAATGCAGTCAAGCCACATCCAGTTCCAACTGTAGGCTGAAATGTAGCCTGATAAAGCATAGCAGACTGCGAAGAAGGCGGAGCCCAGGTCATCATTAATATAATGATGTCTGAGATAATAGCACATGGTAACACCGCAAAGACCGATCTTGAGCACGATCATGTAGGTCATGAATTCAAGAATAAGTCCCTTGGGGCAAAGAGCCATAAGCCAGTTAAGAGGACTGGCCAGATAATATGCGTACAGCGCCGTAAAATTGATACCCAGTCCTACGTCCCAGGTGTATAAAAGGGAGCCTCCATGCTGAAGCTTATAATTAAACTCAGATGAAAACGGAGCATACTGATGATACATATCAGTACGAAGGAATGTCTCATCTCCAAAAGGATAGATTCCCCTGAAGAAGAAAATGAGAATCATTGCTATGACCGGGAATATAAACGCCATAACATAGGCTCTTTTATTCTTGAAATATTTTAAACTCATCTGTCGACTCCTCATATATCAGCTCTGCTTTTTCACCTTAATATCTGACACTCATATGTAAATCTGAAAGGCTCATCTGTCAAAGCTGTTTTGGTCTTATTATCTGATATCAAGATGTTCTCATCCCGATTTATGGATTCTTATTGTTGAACACCAGGTATTTACTGAATAAATAATTCGTGATGGTGACAACAACCTGAACAATCAGCTTGGCCACCTTATCATTCATGCCTAGAACAGTTACCGTTATAAACATTATCAGCATATCTATCCCCAGGGTACTTAGCCTGGAAATGTAGAATTTACCGGCTTCAGCCCAGATGTTTTTACCGGTGCTCTCAAAAACATATTTTCGGTTAGTGAAAAAGGCAAATGTTACTGCCGCTACCCATGAAATAACATTAGCTACCTGAAGCTGAAGCGGTGAAGTCGGATCACAAAAGGTGGAAACACAGATAAAATATACACTAAGGCTTACAACGGTTGTTAATCCCCCAACTATCAGATAGTTAACTATCTCTTTATATTTAAAGTATAACTCTTTTAATTTATCCATAAATATCTCTCCGGACGGATGTTTTTTAATCAAAACAAGCTCAATTTCGGGCTCTTATATGAGGTCCAAACCTTGTTCCGGTTTTGGCATATTACGTAATTTTGATATATATAACCTCGCTAAAGTATAGCCCAGAGCTTAATTCATATCAAGAAAAGGGTGAAATTTTAAATCTTAATTGTGCAATATTGACTTTGAAAGTTTTGCCAAAAAATGTAAAATATATAATATATGAATTCCTACTTTGATTGTCAATATTAAATTCAGATTATTTTCTTACAAATCAATCGTAATTTTATTGTGATTTAAGTAATTGTTTAAGTTCCCATCAGAACTTGTTTCTAGTTAGACCATATTTTTTAAAGGAGGTATTATGTTTCAAAATGGTGATTATGTAGTTTACGGATGTAAAGGCATACACAAAATCATCGACAAAACAACGCTTAACATGGATGGCGTATCCAAGAACAAAGAGTATTATGTGATGCAGCCATTTGATAAGCCATCAGGTTCCGTTTATGCTCCTGTTGATGCTCAGAAGATCAACATGAGAAAGATCATGTCAAAGGAAGAAGCTAATGCTTTCATCAAAACAGTTCCGGGCATAGGCATCCTTGACATCAAAAACAACAAACAGCGCGAAGATGCTTATAAAGAGTGTATCCGCAGCTGCGACCCGGACGAGCTTATGAGGGTCATCAAAACTTTATACGTTCGCAAAGAGGAACGTATCAGCCAGGGCAAGAAACTTACACTTACAGATTCACACTATATGCAGCAGGCAGAAGGCATCCTTTATGACGAGCTTGCTCTCGTACTGGATATGCCGAAGGACAATGTTCCCGAGTATATTTCCGGCATCGTACATAAATCTGTAGTATGAGTAAAAAAGGGTGATGGGCCCTGATTTAAAGCTATTGCATCGAGATTTGGATAATAACTAAAATTTAGTATAGATATAGATAAGACAAAGGGCTTCGGATTCAAAAATCCGAAGCCCTTATTACTTTCAAATCAGATATTCAGACAGACAATTTTATCATCTTAGTCCGTATACTTACAAATAGGTTTTTTACAAAGAGTCTGTATGTTTTAGATGGGATTTGTCATAACAGTTCCAGGGATAACACACCCATTCTTCTGATGATCACTTATGATACGGCTCATTACTGTTTATCTTGAAAGCCCTGTAAACCTGTTCCAGAAGAATCACCCTCATAAGCTGGTGCGGGAAAGTCATCCTGCTGAAACTGAGCTTATAATTCGCTCTCTTGAGAACCTCCGGCGAAAGCCCCAGGGACCCTCCGATAACAAACACGATATCCGAGTTCCCCCTGACCATAAGATCCGACATCTTCTCCGCCAGCTCCTCAGAACTAAGCATATCCCCGTTGATAGCCAGCGCAATCACATAAGCCCTGTCCCCAATCTTCTGAAGAATCCGTCCTCCTTCAGTCTCCTTGATCTTCTCCTCCACCGCCGCCGGTGCCCTGTCCGGCGTCTTCTCGTCCTGCAGCTCGATAATATTGATATCACAATAAGCACTAAGCCTCTTTGAATATTCAGCAATGGCGTCTTTCAGATACTTTTCTTTAATTTTTCCAACTGTAATAAGTGTAATCTTCATAACATTTAAATCATAATCAAAATCAGCCTGAGTCAGTGGGCATCCTTTTTATTTCGTAAAATTAAACTAGAAAAATCAAACTCTGACTTCTTAGAGGCTGTGGGCATCCTTTTAAAATCGTAAAGCCGAGGCTTGAAAAATCAAAACAGACCCCCTTAGAACCACTTGGTCCCATTTTCCTTAGCCCCCTCGCCAAGTCAGATTTTTCATAAAGAAAATATCTGACATTTCTGCCCAGGATTTGTTTTTTAATCCTGGGAGCCGCGCGGCTTTGAGCGGTTCAAAAGAATCCGATAGGATTCTTTCTTTGGCGAGGGCCTAGTGGTTCTTAGGGGGTCTGTTTTAGATTTTCTGCCAAGGCGCCTCGATTTTAAAAGGATGCCCACAGCCTCGTAGGAGTCAGATTTTGATTTTTCCGCCAAAGCTATCCGTTATAAAAAGGATGCCCACTGACTCAGGCGTAAGTTTTAATTAGTGAAGTGCCTCAAGTCGGTCAGTAACCTGCTTGAGCATCTGTTTATTCTTCTCGAGCTTGTCTCTCTCCTCCTGAACCTTAGCCTCAGGTGCCTTGGAGATGAAACGCTCGTTATTGAGCATGCCCTCGGAACGCTTGATCTCAGCCTCCCACTTAGCCTTTTCCTTGAGAAGTCTCTCCTTCTCCTTCTCGATATCCACAAGATCCGCAAACGGAATGTAGATAACCGCATCAGGAATAGCTACAGAAACCGCATCATCAGCGATACCGTTCTTATCCTCCTGGATAAATACCTCAGAAGCATAAGCAAGAGTAGCAAAGAATACCTTACTGTGCTCGAAAGTCTTTCTTACTCTGTCGTTGGTTGTAACAACATAGTTCTGGGCCTTTCTGGAAGGAGCAACATTCATCTCTGTACGGATATTTCTGATAGCACGTACAGCTTCCTTTATAGCCTCGATCTCAGCCTCATCCTCAGCAAAATCAAGAGCCTTATCGTAAGATGGCCAATCCTGTCTCATAAGAGGTGATGAACTGTCAGTAAGTGTATCGTAAATCTCCTCTGTAATGAACGGACAGAATGGATGAAGAAGCTTAAGAGATGTGATGAGAACATGCTTAAGAGTCCAGAGAGCTGCACCCTTTGTCTCATCCTCCTCACTCCAGAGTCTTGGCTTAACCATCTCGATATACCAGTCGCAGAACTCTTCCCAGATGAAGTTCTGAACCTTATCAAGAGCGATACCAAGGTCAAATGCCTCCATATTACGTGTAACATCGGTAACCAGGTTATTAACCTTGCTGAGTATCCAGCGGTCAGCCATTGAGAGGTTTTCCGGCATTGTCTCAGGGATATCTGCCTTATCAAGATTCATCATGATAAATCTTGAAGCATTCCATACCTTGTTCATGAAGTTACGTGATGCCTCTACTCTTGACCAGTAGAAACGCATGTCATTTCCCGGAGCATTTCCTGTAAGAAGTGTCATACGAAGGGCATCAGCACCGTAAGTCTTGATAACCTCAAGAGGATCGATACCGTTTCCAAGGGACTTACTCATCTTACGTCCCTGATCATCTCTTACAAGACCATGGATAAGTACCTTTCCGAAAGGAACCTTTCCTGTCTGCTCGATTCCGGAGAATACCATACGTACTACCCAGAAGAAAATTATATCGTAACCTGTTACAAGTACATTTGTAGGATAGAAATATTTATACTCAGGTGTCTCTTCAGGCCATCCTAATGTCTCAAAAGGCCAGAGAGCACTTGAGAACCAGGTATCCAGAGTATCCGGATCCTGTGTGAAATGATTCTTTCCGCACTTAGGACAAACTGTCGGAACCTCTGAAGAAACCACCATCTCACCGCAATCATCGCAGTAATATGCCGGGATTCTGTGTCCCCACCAAAGCTGTCTGGAGATACACCAGTCTTTGATATTCTCAAGCCAGTGAAGATATGTCTTTGAGTAGTTCTCGGGAACAAACTGAAGGTCACCGGTCTCTATAGCCTTGATAGCAGGCTTAGCCATCTCAGCCATCTTTACAAACCACTGAGGCTTGATCATAGGCTCAACGGTTGTACCGCAACGGTCGTGGGTTCCGACATTGTGCTTTGTAGGCATGATCTTAACCAGAAGACCGAGCTCCTTGAGATCCTCCACGATGAGCTTACGGGCTTCGTAACGATCCATACCGTGATACTTTGAGCCCGGGCAGTTGATGGTAGCATCATCATTCATGATGTTAAGCTCAGGAAGGTTATGTCTCTTTCCTACCTCGAAGTCGTTAGGGTCATGTGCAGGAGTGATCTTAACAGCACCTGTACCAACCTCCATATCGGCATGCTCATCTCCTACGATAGGGATCTCCCTGTCTGTAAGAGGAAGCTTGACATTCTTTCCGATGAGATCCTTATATCTCGGATCCTCAGGGTTAACTGCAACCGCTGTATCACCAAGCATTGTCTCAGGTCTTGTTGTGGCGATCTCGATAAATCTGCCTTCCTGTCCTGCGATAGGGTAATTGATATGCCAGAAATGTCCTTCCTGCTCCTCATGGATAACCTCGGCATCGGAAAGTGATGTATGGCAAACCGGGCACCAGTTAATGATACGTGAGCCCTTATAGATATAGCCCTTCTTGTAAAGCTTTATAAAGGTTGTCTCAACAGCTTTTGAACAGCCCTCATCCATAGTGAAACGGAGTCTGTCCCAGTCAGCGGAGGAACCCATTTTGTGGAGCTGGTCAACGATTCTTGACTCATATTCTTCCTTCCACTTCCATGCCTCCTTAAGGAATCCCTCACGTCCGAGATCATGCTTGTCGATGCCCTGCTCCTTAAGTTTATTGGTAACCTTAACCTCTGTAGCAATGGCTGCATGGTCACATCCGGGCTGCCAGAGAGCCTCGTAACCCTGCATTCTCTTAAAACGGATAAGTGAATCCTGTAATGTATTGTCGAGAGCATGTCCCATATGTAACTGTCCGGTTACGTTTGGAGGAGGCATCATGATGGTAAATGGCTTTTTATTGGCATTTACCTCTGCATGAAAATAATTACCTTTCATCCACATTTCATAAATGCGGTCCTCAACCTCTTCCGGATTGTACTGTTTAGCAAGTTCCTTCATATATGTTTACCTTTCTTTTTTTATCAAAGTTTGGCACGATACTCTCGTTTCCATTTGAGCACCATGATCTTTGCATGTTCACGAAAAGCTGAATGGCTTTTCTGAAATATATCATAGATTTCCTTTGCGCGACCATCATGCTCAGCATCGGTCACTGCATTGTTATACTCAAGCTCCCAGCCTGCAAGAGTTTCCACATCGATAACATCGATATATTTCTCTATGGTTTTCACCGCAGGCTCAAGCTTATTGATCAGATACAGCTTATAAAGCGCCTCTTCCGACTGGGTAGTCACATAGATCTCCTCATAAAGATCTGCGGCTTTCCGGAACTGCATAACTGTAACATAAGTTCCGGCAAGTTTCATCTGAACCTTGTTATCGGCATTCAGAAAAAGCGACTCTTCATACGACTCGATAGCTTTTCCGTATCGTCCCATATGAAAATAAGTATCGCCAAGCATATTCAAAAATACGTGTTTGTCGATATTTCTGAGCTTTTTAAACTCATTTTGAAACCTTGATATCTCTAACTGAGTGTAGTAATTGCTTTCCTTAAGGATCAGGACTATGAGACGTTCCTGATCGATTTCATCAGAAACACTCAGATACTGCTCAAGCTTGGCCGCAAGTATACCCATGGAAAGCTCATCTCTGATCCACGTGGTAAGCTTATGATCAACAAAATCCTCAGGTATGATAACAGGATAATTGTATATTACATAGCTAAGCTCCTGTATAGACCAGATATCTATATCCAGTTTTTCATAGTAAAACGGATGTCGTGCATCCTTATTACACAAAAGTAATCCCATGAATTTTTCCTATAAAAATCTGTGCCGGACATGGCACAACCATCTGTACCAAAAATCTAAAGGCATACCTTTACTTATCAGACAGATCGATTTCTTCCACAATCTCTTTATCCGAGGCAGGGAAAATATCTCCGAATCCAAGATCCTTAACTGTCACCCTCAAAGTATCGGCGTCCCTGAATTCCGTTGTCATACGGACTTTGGTTGTACGATTCTCTCTTTCAGGAAAAGAATCCAGCATCATGCGGAGTCTCAGAGGTCTTTGCGGTTTTGTTATGGAAGTGACCTGGAAATCAATGAAATCCTGATCATCAAGTATCATATCATAGCTTGAACAGGTATCCATCCAGGGTTCTCCCGCACGAACGATCGGCAGGCTCTCAACCTTTTCATTCACAACTACTTTTACGGAAACATCCGATTTGCTGCGAGTGTCACATAAGATCATGTAATCCTCGCCTTTTCCTTCAGATTTATTCTTTACATAAATCTCAGCACCAATTGCGAACATTCCGGGTTCTATAAGAACTCTTCTTTTCTTACAGATATAGTTCATAAAATTGGTGGCAAAGTTCGTATCCTGGAAACCTCTTCCGGATAAGAATATGGATGAGTAGTAATTCTTTCCCATCACTCTTTCTGCCACGGTGGTCAGTATCTTATCTGCTATCTTTCCGCCTGAAGCTGTCTTCAGGATATCCAGATTGAAAGCTTCCTCCTCCGCTTCATGAGCCACCATGACATAACGTCTGGTGCCTCTGGAAACATGCATCTCATAGTAGTAAAGGCACTGATTGTTAAGCTCAAACATCCCAACCATGCGATTGTAAAGATTGGGATCCTGATCCAGAACGAAATGGGCAAAGCTCTCCGTATGGCTCAGGATATAAATGTTATCCTCATGAACACCTGCTCTTATAAGCGCTTCTTTTATCCTGACTACCACCTCACGGCTTGGCTTTCTGATGGTGATGGCCACCAGATCTTCATCCGCTTTGATGCTGTCTTTTCCCAAAAGCTCATGGAAATAGTGGGCAAGTATATCTACAGCGTGGTACTTAACCCTTGCAATGGTTGCCGTACCGTTCTTTTCAATAAGGCTCAGAAGTTTATCCACTATAACTCCCGAACCTGCAAGAGTAGACTTATAAGCATCCTCACCTATAGTCCATGTATCATCATTTTTGTCCCTGGCGATGACTGTGGGATGATATGTGGATATGGTTTTATCGTTTATGCAGATGCATGTATAATCATCATTTAGTGAAATTCCAATGTAGCGACTCACTATATTTATTACTCCTTATCATTCGTTTCATCCAGCTCTTTAGTGAAAAGCTCGTCAATAACCGATTCATTTTTCACATAGCGAAGCATAACATCCCGCAGCTTAACGTCATTATCCTGACTAAGCAGGCCGGACATCTCATTTATTATGTCAAAGGTGTCGCCTTTAAGACGTACTTTGTTATCGGCTTTTATCGTACCGCTTTCAACAAAGTCTTCACCCTTTTCTTCATCATATATCTGATATTCTGCTCTTTCTCCGCTGAAGAGTGTTAACGGACGGACGTAAATATTCTGATAAACCCTTGTTATCTCAACTTCCTCAAAGTCACGCTCATCCGGCAAGATCCTTAAATATAAAGAAGGTCTTATGGACTTTTCGCCATGATACTCAATGTAATATTTATCCATGACACTGTCAGGGATACGAATAATATCACTGAGGGTTCTGGTGTACGGGAATACCAGCTTCTTCTGAACAAGAAGATCCACAACCTCCTGAAGAACATACTTCTCTTCACCGGTAAGCTTCTTATTCTCCGACATATACTTTGACATGGCAAGGAGATAAATCACAGGTACTTTTTCCTTATATCTCTCGTCATGTATGATGCCGTAAACATCGGCAAATACCTCTTCCGATGCGCCCTTTCCGTAAAGGAAATAATCGATACAGCGCTTTGTTATATAAGCCCTGATAAGCACATTCTGAGGCGCCGAGCTATGTCTGTATATATGATAAACCTCATCAAGGTCATCATCGGCCCAGCAGAAGATCATCTGTGCCAGAAGCCTCTCTGCCATATCATTGATTCCGGCACCTGCTTTCTGACCCTTCCTTAAAAGCTCCAGCATATCCTTTGAAAGGCCATTGTATTCCCTGAGAAGGAAATTCAAAATATCCATATCCTCAGAGCCTTTTCGGAACGCATGAAGCGTCAGCATCATGATTTCCTTGGATTCTCCTGCTTGCTCGTCTATTATAAGAGCTTTTATCAGTTTTTCAAGATAGGTCATCTCAATGTCGGTTTCACCCATCTCAAGAATGAGCTTATAGGCATCCTTAAACATTGAAAGCTTTATATAAGTGCAGAGAAGAATATCCTTCTCTTTACGATCAAGATTTCTGATATCTATATTCTTAAGTATCCTGATATCCAGCTCACTGAGATCCTTGTCGGAATCCTTTGTAAAGGCATCATGATACTCAAGAATAACTTTATTGAGGAAGCTGCGGTAAGGCTTCGAAATATCCATATCCGTCATAACCTGCTCGACGATCCTGAGCTGAGCTATGTCCGCTATACCCTTGTTCGCAATGTTCCTTGCTTTTGCAAGCTTTAACATGGCATGCTCAGGTAATATCTCAAAGCACTTTCTTTCCATTTCCTCCTTATGCATTATGCGGGTTGTTTCGTATACAACATCCGTATAACGGTTTCCATAGCCGTCCTGGAACAAAAGCTCACTGTTTTCAAAGAAGATAGGGATGTAAGCATTACCCTCTTTTAATGCATATACCTCTTCACGGTCAAGCTCCCTGTACTTCACAACCACGTAGCTAAGACGTGAATCATTTGTTGTAAGCCTGTAGGAACGAAGAATGGCAGGAAATACCGAAGCGATCCTTTCGTCTATCATGTCCTCAAGGATCATCCTGTCATAAATAACACTCAGACGCTGGTTGAATTCGGATTTCAGAAGCATATCGATTGCGTAGCTTTGAATCTTATGTTCAAACCTCTGGTATATATCATCGGATTCCCTGAAATTTACGATGACATTATAAAAAAGAGGAAGCTTCATGTTTTCCTCTATGGAGCGCTCATATGCAAAGTACAGATATACTTCTCTCGGCAGTAATCCTTTATAGCCCTTGGGCATGGCATAAACATAATATTCATAAAGCCTTGTGATGGTGGATCCCATCTCTATGGCTCTCTGATATATGTAAAAAGCCATCTCATCGGTTGCCCCTTCTCTTATACAAATGCTGGCTGCCTTCTCTATAAGCGGCTTATCATTAACATCAAGGGGGAACAGCTCTATCTTTTCAGACTGCTCATTCCCGTCCTGAATGCTTCTTTCTCCGGCATCCGATACATCAGTATCATTTTCCTTCTCCTGAGGGCATCCAAGTGCTCTTAAAAACTGTTTCAGTGCAATGTTTCTGTCATGGCCTCTCTTAAGTCCGCGGTAAATGGTATAAATACCCGAGTCCTTCATGAAGGGAGCATTCTCAAAATCACTGTAATCAAATACTCTTCTTGCAAGCTCAGGTTCTTTTCCGTAAAACTCTATAAAATCTTCTTTTGTTTCAAATCCTGAAATAACCTCACCGGACTTGTGTGATGAACAAACATCAAAAGAATACGGGAGCTTAAATTCGCCTCCGTTTGATACTATACAGAGCTGTCCTTCAATTTTGTCTCCATCCTGCAGGTTATGGGTATCAACAGAACACTTGATACGGGATCTGATTCCACCGAAAGCATCCTTTTGTACGGTTACTGCAGGATTGTCAGAATAAATGAGTCCTTTAAGCAGTATTCCGTTTTCGGAATAAATGATCAGATCGAACTTTGTGAGTTCACCGACATCCAAAGTTCCTTTAAAAGATTTATCACTTAATTTAAGCAAAGGACGGTCTATCTCAACTATTCCTCTTGCCAATTTATTTATACGTTCTTTCATACTGTGTTTTCTCCGAGAAAATCTCCATGTATTTTAACACAGAAAAGGGTCTTATTAAAGAGTAATTGTAATACGGAGCTTTTGTTGGTATCATTGTATAGGCAAAGAACGGAAGGATTTTCAACATCATTCTCCGGCTTTTACATTAAACCAGCAAAGGAACCCCATATGATAACAGAACCGATCACACTGTATAAGCTTATGATCTTATACTTATTAAAAACCGTAAACTATCCTTTAACAAACAATCAGTTAAGTGGATTTTTCCTTGATTACGAATACACAACCTATTTCACATTACAGCAGGCCATTTCCGAACTGGATGATGCAGGTTTTATAAAAACCCATCAGAGCAAAAAATCCACTCGTTATGAGATCACACAGGAAGGTTCCAATACTGTTGAGCTTTTCGGAAACGATATTTCCTCCGGTGCCATCAAGGATATGGATGACTTTCTGAGAGAAAACAAGATAAAGCTCCGTCAGGAATCCTCGAATTTTACTGATTATTACGAAACAGATGGCGGTGATTACATAGTTCATGCCGAAGTAAGAGAAGAGAACTCCATTCTCTATGCTCTGGATATCAATGTTCCGGATAAGGAATCTGCCGAGAGAATGTGTGTAAGGTGGAGTGAGAAAAATCAGGAAATCTATGCGTTCATAGTAAAGCAGTTGTTAAGTTAAAAGCTGTTGAAAAAAATCCACCGGGGGACGGTTCTCGCCGGCGAGAACCGTCCCCCGGTGGATCAAATCAAAAATAAGGACGGTTCATTGCGAACCGTCCTTAAATTTATCATTAACCTTTTGCAATAACCTCTTCAGGCTTTTCTGCATCCAGAGTCTCGATGTCCTCGCCGGTTTTCTGAGAAAGAAGCTTTTCGGCAGAAACAAGCTTGACGCAGAGTGTGAACAGATCGGCAGCTGTCTTAAGGTCTTCAAGTGGCGGATATGTTGGTGCGATACGGATATTACTGTCCTTAGGGTCCTTATGGTAAGGGAAGGTAGCTCCGGCACCTGTGAGCTTGACACCTGCTTTCTTGCAATGATCTACAACAGACTTTGCACAGCCATCCATAGTATCAAAGCTGATAAAATATCCTCCGTTAGGCTTAGTCCATTCTCCTATTCCAAGGCCATCAAGCTTTTCGGCAAAAATCTTTTCAACCATTTCAAACTTTGGTCTGATGATATCCGCATGCTTACGCATATGCTCTACCATACCATGAATATCTTTGAAGAAACGTACATGACGAAGCTGGTTAACCTTATCGTATCCGATAGTCTGATGCTGCATCTGATTTCTTATATCATCCAGGTTGTTTGATGAGGTAGCCAGTGCCGCAATTCCCGAACCAGGGAAGGTTATCTTGGAAGTGGATGCAAATTTATATACCAGATCAGGATTTCCCGCACGTTTACACTCGGCAAGGATTTCAATAAGGTAATCCTGATTTTTATCATAAAGATGATGGATGCCGTAAGCATTGTCCCAATAAATTCTGAAATCCTTGGCAGCAGGACGGAGTCTGGCAAAACGACGGACTGTTTCGTCATTATAGCTGTAGCCTTGAGGATTGGAATATTTGGGAACGCACCAGATTCCCTTTATAGCTTCGTCTTCACTTACAAGCTTTTCCACCATATCCATATCAGGTCCGGTTGGTGTCATAGGAACATTGATCATCTCAATGCCAAAATACTCGGTTATTCCGAAATGTCTGTCATATCCCGGTACAGGGCAGAGCCACTTAACCTTATCAAGCTTACACCAGGGTGTATTTCCCATAACGCCATGTGTCATGGATCTGGAAATCGAGTCATACATTACGTTCAGGGATGAATTTCCGTAAATGATAATGTTGTAGGGATTATTCTCCATCATGTCAGAAAGAAGAACCTTGGCCTCATCTATTCCTCCCAGAACACCGTAATTTCTGCAGTCAGTTCCGTCTTCACAATACATGTCGGCACCGCTGGTAAGGGCGTCCATGAGTCCCATGCTGAGATCGAGCTGCTCTTTACATGGTTTTCCGCGGCTCATATCAAGACTCATTTCCATTGCCTGATATTTTTCATACTCTTTTTTAAGATTCACAAGCTCCTTCTGAAGCTCTTCTTTTGTCATTTTTGTGTAAGCTTTCATAAGTGGCCTCCCGCCTGTTATGTTTTTATACTTTCCGAGTATAATCAAAAAGCCCGATGCTTGCAAGCGTCGGGCGGTAGAAATCCATAACTCTTCATGATAGCAGGGATAATCAGGTGCACATTGAAAGAGCGGTCGGGCATCCATTTAAATGGATGCCCGACCGCTTTACCCACTACTACTCTGAAAGTAAAGGGTTACTGTCTAACGCTTCGACTCGAGTTTCCAGGAAGAATTTTTCCCGCTCGGCGGCTTCGTCTCCGGGAAACTGAGTGAGGTAGTTTTTTACTGCCTCGTAGGCTTCGCGCCATTTTGCAGTTTTCTCAAGGTAGACTATCTCGTTAAACTGGAGGTCACGGTCGTTGGAGATTCCTGCGGCTTTTGCAGCATCAAGCTTTTCCCTTGCTGTTTCCGGATCGTTGTTGTTCAGGGCTTCGGTTGCCTCTGCAATGAGCTTTTTGGCATCGAGCTGGCCCTGGAATTTAAGATAGTTTTCTTTGTCTCCGTCAACTTCCCTTAAGGTGTCAATGGTTTTCTGGGCAGCAGAATAATCCCCAAGCATATACTCGGCTTCAGCTCTGTAGAGAAGGATGTCGAACTGGGTTTCAGTGACTTTTCCGTTGCTGTTATCCAAAGCTTCATTAAAGGTCTCGATGGCCTGCTCATATTTTGCCATCTGAAGCTCTTCTATGCCTTTCTCTCTCAGTTCGTATACCTTTTTTGAGGAACAGGCGGTTAGAAGAAGCATCGAAGCTATGATGGCTGTTCTTTTTATGAATTTTGTTAATGATCTGTTTTTGAACATATTGAAAAACACCCAATCTAAAAAAATCAGTTTTTACCGGTAGATCCAAATCCGCCTCTGTCAGCATTTCCGAGAGAATCAACTTCATCAAATACTATATGGGGCTGATGTTCAATGATACGGAACTGGGCGATACGGTCGTTTACATGAAGCTCGGTATCTCTTGTGGCGTAAACCGGCATGCGGATAATGTCATTATCTCCGCAATAGGTTTCATCAATAACTCCGAGAGAGTTGGTCTGGATGAGTCCGAAGTTTTTGAAGGTTGAGCTTCTCGGTGCCAGAAGCATCTCGTAGCCTTCGGGAACCTGAAGTGAGATTCCCATACTGATCAGCTTGAAATCACCTTTTTTTAATGTAACATCCTCAGCAACTCTCAGATCGATCCAGTCGCTTTTTCCGGCTATGTACTCAAGCTTTTCAATTTCTTCTGAATGGTACTTTATTCTGATTGTTTTTTCCATGATTTTTCTCCTCATCTCACTACTATATTTATTTTAGCCAACCGGTACAGAAACTATCATCAGGATTCTGATCCGGTGGTTTCAGTCCCGGTTTGAGCCGGAGTCTTCGTTTCGTCAGCATTATCCTTCTGATCCGGTTTCACTTCTTCCTGATTTGTGGTTGGTGCGGCGCCCATGATGTCGATAACTTCTTCGTTAACCTCCTTCTTGATCTCATCCTCCATTTCAGGATTGAGATTCGGAAGGTTATCCAGAGAACTTACACCAAATCTTCGCAAGAATTCTTCTGTGGTGGCAAATAATGCAGGACGGCCGGGAGCATTTAAACGACCAACCTCGTAGGCAAGTCCATACTCTACAAGCTTGTTTACCGCGTGATCCGAGGATACACCTCTGACTCTTTCAATCTCGGCCTTTGTTACCGGCTGTTTATATGCGATTATGGCAAGTGTTTCCATAACAATATCTGAAAGCACAGGCTTCTTGGGATGCTTTGCGACTCTGATAAGTCCGTCAAAGCATTCGGGATTTGTGGTCATCTGGTAATGATTACCCACTGTCTGGATAATGATTCCTCCATGGCGTTCTTCATATTTTTTTATCAGTCTGTTAAGAGCCTTAAGGGCCGGCTTTTCTCCACAGTCAAGGGCTGTCTTAATCTCTTCAAGACTTACGGAATTCCCTTTCGCAAATAAAAGGGCTTCGATAATATTCTCTTCCATCTGGAGTTCATCGGTAAATTCCTTGTCTATTTCCTTTGCAAGCTTCCTTTCCTTTTCGGAAAGCTGATCTCCGTCTATGGGAAGTCTTAACTGTTCAACATCATTCATTAATTACAAGTCCTCCAGATTTGTAAGATCCAGTTCTTCATCACTCTGATTTGGATCTTCAACTTCAGTTATATCCATATCTCCAAAGGGAGTATCCTGGACCAGGGTTATACGTCCCATTTTCATAAGCTCCAGTATGGCAAGGAAGCTTACTACCACGTCCATCTTGTCCTTTTTCTTTCTTATCATATGTCTGAAAGAAAACTTATGATGTCCCCGGACATACTTTAAAACATCCCTTATACGGCCTTCCAGGGATATCTTTTCCTTCTTGATCACGCCAAATTTTGAACGAACCTTATCAATGGAATCCTCTTTACGTCTCATTACATCTTCAAAAACGGTTTTGAGATTTTCCAGAGAAACATTTTTCAAAAGATCATCCAGATCAATGGGCGGAACATACTTTTCAACTTCCTTTGGTATAGTCGGGCCTTTGTAATAGAATCTGTCTGCAGCATCCTCACGATCCTGAAGTATCTGTCCCATAAGCTTATATTTCCTGTACTCAAGGAGTCTCTCAACAAGTTCTGCTCTCGGGTCAACTTCCTCACCGGTTTCCTCATCCACTTCTCTCGGAAGCAGCATCCGGGATTTAATCTCAAGTAAAGTCGCTGCCATAACAAGGAAATCCGAAACCACATCCAGATTCTCTTCTTCCATATTGCTGACATACTCAAGATATTCTGCTGTAATCTGAACAATAGGGATATCAAATATATCAACCTTGTCTCTCTCTATCAGATGAAGGAGCAGATCCAGCGGACCTTCAAATTTATCCAGTTTATATGTGATTTCAGACATAAAATACTTCCTTATGGTTCAATGGTTATAAAACTTATTTCCGGAGGGTCATTGATGCGTATATTTATGGAATGGGTTCCCAGTCCCCTGGTGGCTATCAAGGTTCCGGTTTTATATTTAAACTCCCCTGCACATTCCTTTACGAAAAACTGGTATTGCGGAGTCATAAGAGCACCTAAAAACGGTAATCTTACGGTTCCTCCATGATAATGACCGGAAAGAACCAGATCTGCTCCATAATCTATCATTTCTTTATAATACATAGGTGTATGAAGCATGATTATATGAAATTTTTCATTATCCGGTTTAGCTATGTGAAGGGCAATGTCTTCTTCTTGAAGCATTTCTTTGGATTTCATAAACAAAGGCCTGTAGTAATCAAGCGGCAGAGTAAAGCCCGTCAGATCGAAGTCAGAGAAGCTTACGGTTTCATCGTCCAATACCGTTATCCCTTCCAAAGTCTGCTTCAGACGTGTGGCTCTCTCCAAAGAAATATCCTGTATATATTTATCATATTTTGAGGTCTCATTGCAATCATTGAAACCGGCTTTGTCCAGGAGTCTCTGTTCATGATTACCATAGCAGAAATATAACCTGTATTTGTTTTTCAGGTTATTTAAAAGCTTTAATGAAACCTCAATTTTATCTTTATCCTTATATTTCTCAGGGTCTCTAACCTTTCGGCATCTGATGAGATCACCGCCGATTATAATGAATTCCGGATTAAGTTCGTCAATTTTTTCTAAAAGCTCTTTGTTATTCTCACCAAATTCCTTTTCATGAAGATCACTTATATATACAAATCTGTGAGTATCCTTAAGCTTTCCGGAGTGAATATTATACCGGTATACTTTCAGGTTATTTCTCTCCCAATTTGATATAGTTATGGTGATTATGATAAAAATCAGAATAAAAAAAATGGTGCTTATTACGATTGAAAACATAAAACCTCTCGTTATATTATTTCATTCGGTTATTTTTATTAAATTCTCACATTTCTTTGGGTTTTTATTCACTTCTTTAATAAATAACCCGATTGTAACTATCAACCCCATATTTCAAAAGGTAACAAGTAGTATGAACAATTATTTCGACGAACCATCTTCTTATGAGGATGTAATCTCTTATGCTCCGTTCTGGAACACACTCAAAAAGAAAAAGCTATCTCAATACGATCTGGTAAATAAGCTTTATATTTCTTCAAGCATGCTTCAGAAGCTCAGAAAAGACCAGCCTCTGACTTTAAAATCCATAGCCATGCTATGTTTACGACTTAATATTCATCCTTCTGATATCTTCATCCTATGTCCCGACAGAAAGAAACCGGCAATCATTTAATCAGATTATCATATGATCTTTTTCACTCTAATGTGAAATCAATGGTATTCTACGAAGAAAAAAAGTGCCGGGATAAAGTACCGACACTTTTTTCTTGAACAAAAACCGATCATAATGAAGATGTGCTATCGTTTCCTGAGCTTTCGCCACTGTCCGAAGTTGTTTTATCAAGCTGTTCTGTGACATCCTGTGCAGCATACTTTGCTCTTACTTCTTCAAAAGGCATCTTTCCTTTATTCTCCTGTGATCCGGATCCGGAAACAGATGAAGAAAAGCCTGTACCGGAATCCTCAATCCTTGGAACTGTTTCAGTAGAACCGGCATCAAAAGAAGTATCTGTTACTGCATTTTCGTTTGCATACTTCTCAGGATGAAGCTTCATATCTTCTTCCTTCTGTACATCATGAAGGATATGTAAGAACTCTTTTCCTGTTATGGTCTCTCTTTCAATGAGATACTCAGCTATACGATCAAGTGCGAATCTGTTACTGTTAAGTATCTCCTTAGCCTCTTCGTAGCATTCCTTAAGGATACGCATGACTTCCTGATCAACCTGTGTAGCTGTATCATCTCCACAGTTCATGACCGTTCTTCCGGTATTGAGATACAGTGATTCCTGAGTGGCGAGACCCATGAGTCCGAACTTTTCGGTCATACCATACTGTGTGACCATGGCTCTTGCAAGCTTTGTGGCTTTTTCAATGTCATTGGAAGCACCGGTTGTGACTGTGCCGAATACTATCTCTTCAGCTGCTCTTCCGCCGAGATAGCCCACAAGCATGGCATGAAGCTCATCCTTGGTGTTGAGATATTTCTCTTCTTCGGGAACCTGCATAACGTATCCCAAAGCGCCCATGGTTCTGGGAACGATGGTGATCTTCTGTACAGGCTCTGCATCCTTCTGGATAGCGGATACAAGTGCATGTCCAACCTCGTGATAGGAAACGATACGTCTCTCCTCTTTTGAAAGGATACGATCCTTCTTTTCCTTACCTACCAGGACTACTTCAACAGCTTCAAAAAGATCTGCCTGTGACACCTTCTTGCGTCCATGCTTGACAGCTGTAATGGCTGCTTCATTCATCATGTTGGCAAGATCCGCACCTACCGCACCTGAAGTTGCAAGGGCTATCTCATTGAAATCAACTGTATCGTCCAGCTGAACATCTTTTGCATGAACCTTGAGGATATTGACACGGCCTTTAAGGTCCGGTTTTTCAACAACTATACGTCTGTCGAAACGACCGGGTCTTAAAAGTGCGGGATCCAGGATCTCAGGTCTGTTTGTTGCGCCCATAACCATGATACCCTTTGATGCATCAAAACCATCCATTTCCGAAAGCAGCTGGTTCAGGGTCTGCTCACGCTCATCGTTTCCGCCGTATCTTGTATCTCTTGTCTTACCGATGGCATCGATCTCATCGATGAATATGATACATGGCGCAGACTGTGTTGCATTCTTAAAAAGATCTCTTACACGGCTGGCACCTACACCTACAAACATCTCTACGAAATCAGAACCCGAGAGACTGTAAAATGGTACCTGTGCCTCACCGGCAACGGCTTTTGCAAGAAGTGTCTTTCCTGTTCCGGGAGGTCCCACAAGAAGTGCTCCCTTCGGAAGCTTTGCACCTATTGCGGTATACTTTGTCGGATTATGAAGGAAGTCGACTATTTCCACAAGTGATTCCTTGGCTTCATCTTCACCGGCAACATCCTTAAATGTAACTCCGGTTTCTTTCTGCATGTACATCTTTGCAGTGGATTTTCCAACTCCCATAAGACCACCGCCGCCGTTTCCCATACGACGCATGGTCATATTCATGATCACAAAGATAAGTACGAAAGGAATAACTATACTTATCATGGCTTCCATGATATAGCCTGAATTATCAGGCTTAAGCTTATAGATCTCGACACCATGACGAAGCATGCGGTCCACAAGATTTTCGGCGTCAGCATTGACAGGTACAACATAATATCTCACATTCATCTGACTGAGATACTGGCTGTACTGATCCTTTGTATTTACCGGAGGATTTTTGACAGAAGCTTCTGCTGAAGACTTAAGATATATGGTTATATCCGAGTCCCCCCACTCCACTTCGGAAATCTGGTTTCCGTCTATCATTGAAATGAACTCTGTGTAACTTACTTCCTGTGTAACACCTGAAACGAAAAATCCTCTTATCATGGTGTAAACAAAGAAAGTAATAACTGCAGCGATTATCAGAATGATAAAAGTCTGACTTGAATGATTGAATCTCTTTCCGTCATTACCCTGGCTGTTATTGTTATCCATCTATGTCTCCATTCCCTTGCCCCTTTTCAAGGGCAGACTTCTGCTTTTAAAGCACTTTTAATTATAAAGAACGCAAGAGCCAAAATCAAGACAGACAGTGTGAAGCGTTGGTTCAATGCGCCTTATCTCTCAAACTCGTGTAAGAATATGCCGGAGCGGAGTTTGGGTTCGAACCAGGTGGATTTCGGGGGCATCAGGAGTTTGTGGTCGGCTACGTCCAGGAGCTCTTTTATGTCGGTGGGATGCATGGCAAAGGCTACGGCAGGACCGGTTTCTTCCAGGGTTCCGTCCATGGCATGGCTGTAGGTATGCTGGCTTACACGTTTTTCGAGTTCCTTTAAGCCGCGGATGCCGCCAACGAATTCGATGCGTTTGTCAGTTCTTGGATCTCCTATTCCGAGTAATGGTTCTAGTATCAGCTCCTGGAGTATGGAGACGTCAAGGGAGGCTACCGGATCGTTCCTGCGTGCTTCCATAACCTCATCCTTGGCGCGGAGGAGGAACCATTCGCCGGAAATGTACATGAGCATCTCGCCTTTTACCTTTGGTACGAAGGCTTCCTTTACATTAAATACAGTAAAGTTTTCCTCGATGCTCAGCATCAGTTCTTCTGGATCATGGCCCCGCAGATCCTTCACCACACGGTTATAATCAAGGATCTTTAACTGGTCATCAGGGAACAGAACCGAAAGGAAGAAGTTGAATTCTTCGTTTCCGGAATAGCCCGGGTGTTCTTCTCTTCTTTTAAGTCCTACTTTTACTGCGCTGGCTGCACGGTGATGACCGTCTGCTATGTAGGTAGCGGGTACTTCTGAAAATGCTTTTTCAAGCCGTTCCACCACTGCTCTTTCAGAAATCACCCACACTCTGTGTCTGATGCCGTCTTCCGAAACAAAGTCGTAGACTGTTTCGTTTTTCTTGGCCTCATTAACTATATCGGAGATTTCTCTTTTCTCCCTGTAGGCAAGGAAGATGGGACCGGTCTGGCAGGAGCAGGTATCTACATGTCTTATGCGGTCCTGTTCTTTTTCTTCCACTGTATTTTCATGCTTTTTGCATACTCCGTTCAGATAATCATCAATGGAGCTCAGGGCTGCTATTCCTGTCTGGGTACGTCCCTCCATGGTGAGCTCATATACGTAGAAGCAGGCTTCATCATCTCTTATATAAGTACCGTCTTTTATTCTTTCGGAAAGGAGCTCTGAGGCCTTTTCATAAACCTCGGGAGCATACATATCCTGATCCTCGGGGAACTGTGTTTCCGGTCTGTCAATGTTTAAAAATGAAAGCGGGTGACCCTTCACTGCTTCCCTTGCTTCTGCTCTTGAGTAAACGTCGTAGGGAAGTGCCGCAACTTCACTTACAACATCGATATTTGGTCTAATGGCTTTGAAAGGCTTGACTGTTGCCATATATCTATCCTCCACAATCTATAAATCCTTTGCATTACTATGCTGACACTCTAAATTTCGATACCTGATATCGTATCAGATGTCAGCACATCCTTGCAAGCAAACCTGACTGATGAACTGCCCACTTATCCACCGGGGACGGTTCTCGCCGGCGAGAACCGTCCCCGGTGGATACTACACAAAAATATCAGCCAGAGAAACTTTTCTCCGACTGATATTCGTTATTATGTTCTTATCTTTTTTATTTAACTTTACGGACTCTCAGGATTCCTTCGATCTTTCCGAGGTTCTCAAGTCCGTCGTCTGTGAGATGCTTATCGATATCCATAAGAGTATATGCGAAATTACCCTTTGACTTATTCTGAAGTCCGTCAATGTTTATGGAAGCATCACCGAGAGCCTTTGTGATCTGTCCCAGCATGTTGGGGATGTTTCTGTGAAGGATTGCGATACGTCCGCCGCTCTGGCAAACTCCCATATCGGTCTCAGGGAAGTTGACTGAGTTATGGATATTACCATTATCAAGATAATCCTGAACCTGCTCAACTGCCATTACCGCACAGTTATCCTCTGCTTCTTCTGTGGATGCTCCGAGATGAGGAAGAACTACCGCACCCTGCATATTGGCGGATTTAGCATTAGGGAAATCGGTAACATAGGTCTTTACCTTGCCCTTTGCCAATGCCTCTGCGATGTCATCATCATTAACCAGAACATCTCTTGCAAAATTAAGGATATGTACTCCGTCCTTCATCCTGCTGATGGAGTCTCTGTTGATCATGCCCTTGGTTGAATCAAGTGCCGGAACATGAACTGTGATATAGTCTGACTTCTCATAGATTTCATCAACTACTGCAGCGTGATGAACCTTCTGACTAAGCTTCCATGCGGAATTTACAGAAAGATACGGATCATAGCCGTAAACATCCATTCCAAGTTCAACTGCGGCATTGGCTACCAGAACACCGATGGCACCGAGTCCGATAACTCCGAGCTTTTTGCCTTTGATCTCATTTCCCGCAAAATTCTTCTTTGCCTTTTCTGCATTCTTTGCGATGTCAGGGTCGGAAGCATTAGCCTTTATCCACTCTGCTCCTCCGATAACATCACGGCTCGCCAGCATGAGACCTGCGATAACCAGTTCCTTAACGGCGTTGGCATTGGCACCCGGTGTGTTGAAAACAACGATTCCCTGCTCGGAGCACTTATCGATAGGGATGTTGTTTACTCCGGCACCGGCACGTCCGATGGCACGAAGAGGCTTCGGAAAATCCATAGCTTTCATGTCAGCTGAACGTACAAGAACGCCTGCTGCATTATCGATACTGTCTACAAGTGTATAGCCCTTTCTGAATTTTGTGGTACCCACACGGCTAATGTTATTGAGGCAAAAAATTTCACGATCTTTCATGTTATCTCACGACCCTTCCGCTTATTTATTATTCTTTTCAAAATTGTCCATAAACTCTACAAGCTTTTCTACGCCTTCCTTCGGCATAGCATTGTAGATGGAAGCTCTCATACCGCCTACTGTACGGTGTCCCTTCAGGTTCTTGAAGCCTGCTGCAGAAGCCTCTGCGATGAACTTCTTGTCAAGCTCTTCGTTGCCTGTGATAAACGGAACATTCATAAGAGAACGATCCTTAGGAACTACGGTTCCGTGGAACATATTTGAAGCGTCAAGGAAATCGTAGAGAACCTTTGCCTTTTCTTCGTTACGTTCCTTCATGACTGAAAGACCGCCCATTTCCTTAAGCCACTTGAATACAAGTCCGCAAATGTAGATATTGTAGCAAGGAGGTGTGTTGTAAAGTGACTTGTTATCTGCGTGGATCTTGTAACGGAGCATGGTAGGTGTGCCCGGAAGAACATCTTCCGTGATGAGGTCTTCACGGATAACTACGATGGTTACACCTGCGGGTCCGATATTCTTCTGAACACCGCCCCAGAGTACACCGTACTTTGATACATCCATAGGCTCACTCAGGAACATGGAAGAAACATCCGAAACAAGTGTTTTGCCCTTTGTATCTGGAAGCTCCTTGAAGGTAGTTCCGTAGATAGTGTTGTTCTGGCAAATGTATACGTAATCCGCATCGTCTGAAATTTTAAGATTTGTAAGATCGGGAATATATGAGAAAGTCTTGTCCGCAGAACTTGCGATGATATTGACTTTACCGTACATCTCAGCTTCCTTGGCCGCTTTCTTGGCCCACTGACCTGTAAGGATGTAGTCTGCAACCTTATTCTTCATAAGGTTCATGGGAACCATGGCGAACTGTGTGTTTCCGCCTCCCTGAAGGAAAAGTACTTTGTAATTATCAGGTACGTTGAGAAGCTCTCTGAAATCAGCCTCAGCTGTATCTATGATGTTCTGGTAGTCCTTTGATCTGTGAGACATCTCCATGACTGACATACCACAGCCGTGATAGTCAAGCATTTCTGCCGCTGCTGTTTTAAGAACCTCCTCCGGTAATACTGCCGGACCTGCACTGAAATTGTAAACTCTGCTCATAATTTGTTTCCCCTTCATTTTATTTTACGGCATCCATAAAACACGTATTTATCAGATATAACCTGCTTTTATACAAATGTTTTTCGTGATTGCTTTTGGATATGTGCATAATATAGCACCATTAGGCTTTATCGTATATATAAAATATTTTTATGTATTAATATAGATACATTTACCTGTATGTGTCCGCAGGAAACATTGGACTCATACAGGTAAATAATTGTTTTATAAAGTTCAATCGATCAGCTCAAATTACTCTTCTATAGAATTCAGCCGATCAGCTCTGCGATCTTATCTCCCATTTCATCTGTATGAAGAAGTGTCAGACCTTCAACGCCTTCCTCCAGAATGTCTCCGGTACGATAGCCCTGTGCCAATGCCTTCTCCACCGCATTCTCAATAGCATCCGCTTCCTCGGAAAGATTGAAGGAATATCTCAGGAGCATGGCTGCGCTAAGGATGGTTGCCAGAGGATTGGCTATATTCTTTCCTGCAATATCAGGTGCGGATCCGCCTGACGGCTCATAAAGGCCGAAGCTGTCCTCACGGAGTGAGGCCGACGGAAGCATTCCCAGGGATCCTGCAATCTCTGCCATTTCATCGGAAAGAATGTCTCCGAACATATTCTCTGTGGCTACCACGTCAAACTGTGCAGGGTTACGAACCAGCTGCATGGCGGTTGAGTCAACAAGTGCATCCTCAAGTGTCACTTCAGGATAGTCTTTTGATACTTCCTTGAATATCTTTCTCCAGAGTCTAGAGGAATCCAGAACATTTGCCTTATCGACTGAGGTGAGTTTCTTGTTTCTCTTTCCGGCTATTTCAAATGCTTTCTTTGCTATACGTCTAATCTCGTAATCATGATACTCAAGGGTATCGATAGCTACTTCCTCTCCGTCAATGATTTCTGTCTTACGGGCGCCGAAGTAAAGACCGCCGGTAAGCTCTCTCACCATCATTACATCAAAGCCTTTTTCAGCGATGGACTCTTTGAGCGGGCAGGCGTTTTTAAGTTCCGGATAAAGGTGTGCCGGTCTCAGATTACAGAACAGTCCCAGGGACTTACGGAGCTTCAGCAGTCCTGCTTCCGGGCGCTTGTCTGCAGGAAGTTCATACCACTTTGAAACTCCTACTTTTCCTCCTATGGAACCCATAAGTACTGCGTCTGCACTCTTACATTTTTCTATGGTTTCGTCTGTAAGGGGGACTCCGTAGGCATCTATGGAACAACCGCCCATGAGTACCTTTTCGAAGGTGAAGTTGTGGCCGTAAACATTAGCCACCTTTTCAAGTACCTTTTGTGCTTCCCTGACTATTTCAGGTCCTATTCCGTCTCCCGGAATGGTTACGATCTTGTAATTCATCAGTTTTTCCTCTCTATGAATTGATATAACTAATATACATATTATACTACAATTCCATAATGAGAAAACAAATATATATACGCTATGACTGATATGATACAATGTGATGTAACAAGAATGCACAAGAGGAAATATATATGGAACATCATGAATTTAAACTACACTCTGATTATGCGCCTACGGGAGATCAGCCGCAGGCGATAGATTTGCTGGTGGCGGGGTTCAAAGAGGGAAATCAGTTTGAGACGCTGCTTGGGGTCACGGGATCAGGTAAGACTTTTACTATGGCGAATGTTATACAGGCGGTGAAAAAGCCGACGCTAATCATTTCACATAACAAGACTCTGGCGGCGCAGTTGTATTCCGAGATGAAGGAGTTTTTTCCGGAGAATGCAGTGGAGTATTTTGTGTCCTACTATGATTATTATCAGCCGGAAGCTTATGTTCCATCCACTGATACCTACATCGAAAAGGATTCGGATATCAATGATGAGATCGATAAGCTCAGGAACTCTGCCATGGCTTCTCTTTCGGAGAGGGATGATGTCATCGTGGTTTCTTCGGTTTCATGTATCTATGGTCTGGGTGCGCCTACGGAATATCTGAATATGGCGATTTCTCTGCGTCCGGGAATGCAGAAGGACAGGGATCAGTTTATAAGGCAGCTTATAGATATTCAGTACAATCGTAATGATATGGATTTCAAACGTGGTACTTTCCGTGTCATGGGTGATGTTGTGGATGTATTTCCCGCAAGTGAAGGTGAAGAGGCTTACAGAGTTGAGTTTTTCGGGGACGAGATTGATCGTATAACCCGAATAAATGCTCTCACAGCCAAGGCCACCGCCACCATGGAACATATCATGATTTTCCCGGCAAGTCCTTATGTCATCCCTCAGGAAAAGCTGAATCTTGCATGTGAGAATATAATAAGTGAGCTTGAGGAACGGGTTAAGTACTTTAAGGATAATGACAAGCTTATAGAAGCACAGCGCATTTCCGAAAGAACCAATTACGATGTGGAAATGCTTAAGGAGACAGGTTTCTGTTCCGGTATCGAGAACTATACGAGGCATCTGAATTTTGCGAAGCCGGGGGAGCCACCCTATACTCTTATGGATTATTTTCCGGATGACTATCTCATCATTATCGATGAGTCACATGTTACTCTTCCGCAGGTGAGGGGTATGTACAATGGAAATCTGTCCAGAAAAACCACTCTTGTGGATTTCGGTTTCAGACTGCCTTCTGCGCTTGATAACCGTCCTCTTAATTTTGAAGAGTTCGAGCAGAAGGTTGATCAGATGCTTTTTGTATCTGCAACTCCGGGTGACTATGAGGCTGATCATGAGCTTTTGAGAGCGGAACAGATCATCAGACCTACAGGTCTTCTGGATCCGGAGATCGATGTCCGTCCTACCAAGGGGCAGATTGATGATCTCATTGCCCAGATTCATAAAGAGACTAAAGCAAACCATAAGATTCTGGTTACAACATTAACCAAGCGTATGGCGGAGGATCTCACGAAATATCTTAAGGATGCAGATATCAGAGTCAAATATCTCCACTCGGATATAGACACTCTGGAGCGTGCTTCCATCATAAGGGACATGCGTCTTGATAAGTTTGATGTTCTTGTGGGTATCAATCTTTTGAGGGAGGGTCTGGATATTCCCGAGGTTGCATTGGTAGCTATTCTTGATGCCGACAAGGAGGGCTTCCTTCGTTCGGAAACATCTCTTATTCAGACGGTAGGACGTGCCGCAAGAAATTCGGAGGGTCACGTCATCATGTATGCGGATAGTATCACCGACTCCATGAAACGTACCATTGATGAGACCAACAGGCGCCGCAAGGTTCAGATGGCTTACAATGAGGAGCACAACATTACACCTACCACCATCAAAAAGGCGGTGGCGGAGCTTATCGCTATTTCCAGGGCGGCGGATTCTGATGATAAGACCGGTATAAAGAAGGATATCGAGTCCATGAATCATCAGGAGATTGACAAGCTTATCAGGGAGCTTACGAAGAAGATGCGGGCTGCGGCTACCGAGCTCAACTTTGAGGATGCGGCAAAGTACCGAGACAGGATCGAGGAGATCAGGAAACGACTCAGTAAAGAAGATTAATCATCATGAAAGCCGGAGGGGATGACCCTCCGGCTTATTTTTAGTTTAGATAGTTTTTGTCTTTGACGGCTTCGGTGGTACTGTCCCAGATGGGTTTGCACTTTTTGTAGTGACGGCGGTAGTACTCGCTGTACATTACATCTACCAGGAACAGCTGGGAGATTTCGGCGGAGGTGGAACCGTTCTGGAGGTTTCCTTCGTTGGCTCCGCAGAGCAGAAGGATGTCTGCATACTGGGTGAGCTGGGATTTTGCGAATCTTGTGATCACCACGGTCTTTGCATTGGCCTTTTTAGCATATTTTGCTATTTCTACTGTATCCTTGGTTGATCCTGAGTAGGAAAAGATCAGTGCAACGTCCCTGTCGGTCAGTGTAGATGCCATGATAAGCTGCATGTTGACATCCATATTACATACAACCTTGGGTTCGATACGCAGGAATTTGTTCATGGCCTTCATGGCTGTAAGCATTGAGGTTCCGATTCCGAAGAATACGATTCTTTCTGCTGATGTCATGGCGTTCATGACTTCTTTCATCTGAGCGGCATCGATCAGGTTGTAGGTTTCTTTTATTGCAGAAATATTTTCCATGAGAACCTTTTTTGAAAGGTTATCAAAATCATCTTCCAGATCTATAACGTCATCATCAGTTGAGGGTATGGCGGTTTCGCCGGATCTCATGCTGAGGGAGAGCATCATTTTGAATTCCTGATATCCCTTCACATTCATGGTCTTACAAAATCTGAATACGGAGGTATCACCTACATCACACGCCTCTGCCAGGTCTGATATGGACATAAACAATACTTCTCTCGGATGTGCCAGGATATAATCTGCTACCTTTTTCTCAGCCTTAGTAAACTGATTATATGCGGAACGAATTTTTGAGATATAATCCTCCTGCATTTCTTTCTCCTCTCAAAAGCCTTAATAATCTATAAAACGATACCAAATCTGTCCCTTCCTCATCTATTTTGATATTTTAAGCCTTAATATCAGATACACAGATGCAGATCCGATCGGATGTCAATGCTTATCAACAGATCGTGAGACAGATTTATCACTCTTATAACATCATAGCACCTTCGAAAATTAGTTTCAATCTAAAGAATATTAAAAGATATCACTTTTATTTATTGGTATGTATGATTTTTCTTCTTTATGATCAACGAGGAGAGAATCTTTGCGAATTCTTTTGAAACTATGAATTTCGCGCGGCTCCCATGATTAAAAGACAAGTCCTGTGCAGTCTTGTTTTTTAGGTTCAAATGTTTTATACTCTAGAAGTTCTGAAAAGAATAAATTTTGTTTCTATAGCTTAACCGGATAGAGCGCAGGCCTCCGACGCCTGTAGTGACGGTTCGAGTCCGTCTAGGAACACAAAGAGAGAGTTATTCCTTTTTTGAGGGATGACTCTCTCTTTTATTTATCCACCGGGGCCGGTTCTCGCCGGCGAGAACCGGCCCCGGTGGATTTAAAAACCGGACCCTGAGTTTCCTCAAGAGTCCGGTTTGGATCAACAATTCATATCTTATGGTTTCTTTGTTCCGCAGTTTGTGCAGAAGTTTCCTGTGTTTTCAATTCCGCACTGTGGACAGAACCAGCTCTTTGGCTGTGGCTTTGGCTTTCCGCAATTTGTACAGAAGTTACCGTTATTCTCACTTCCGCACTCGCATGTCCAGCTGCCTGCCTGCATCTTTGGAGCCTCAGCCGGTCCGCCGGCTACAACTCCTGCTACAGGTGCTCCCGGCTGCTGCATCTGTGGCTGAGCCTGCTGAGCCATCTGCTGCTGTTGAGCAGCCATGTTGTAAAGGTTGCCGGTATTCATTCCGCCGGCCATATTAGCCATATTAAGACCGGCAAATGCCATCATAGGTCCTGCACTCTGATTGTTTGCAGCGTCCTTCATAGCCTGAGCCTGAGCTGCCGCAAGTGTAGCACCGGCCATTCCGGGATCACGAAGGGAAGCATTGAGCTGGAGTGTCTGGATCTTCTCTGCATCTGCCTCAGAGATAGTAGCAGAGCTTAATCCGAAGGCAGCGATCTCTACGCCGTAGTTCTTGCCCCAGGTTTCTGTAAGGTGCTTGTTAAGTGCCTCTGCGATATCATCAGCGTGTGCAGGTAACTCGGAATAACGGATTCCCTTTGCTGAAATATCTGCAAATGCCGGCTGAAGTGCTGTAAGAAGCTCTGACTTAAGCTGGCTGTCGATACGGTCACGAGTGAACTCTTCAGTTACATTACCGCAAACCTTCTTGTAGAAAAGAATAGGATCTACAAGTCTGTAGCTGTATTCACCATGACAGCGTACACCAAATTCAACATCAAGATTGATATTTCTGTCAATAAGACGGAATGGGATCGGATTCTGTGTTCCGTATTTATTGCCCATAATGTCCTTTGTGTTGAAGAAATATACTCTCTGATCTGTTGCTGTATCTCCACCGAAGCCTACACGCTTCTTCCACTGGTTAAAGGAATCAACGATACCCTTTCCAAGTCCGCCGTAGAAGATTGACGGCTCTGTTGATGAATCGAACACGTACTGTCCGGGTTCAGCACTGACTTCAACGATGGCACCGTTGTCAACGATGATCATACACTGTCCCTCATTAACAGCTACAACAGATCCGTTTGAAATCAGGTTCTCAGAGTTCTTTGTGTTCTGGCTGTTCTTTTGCTTACGTGGTAAGCCCTTCTGCATAAGCACATTTTCGCTTAAGGAATCGCAGTAGAAGTATTCACGCCACTGATCGGCGAGAACTGTATTCAGAGCTCCCATAGCAACACGCACAAGTCCCATATTTACATTCCTCCTCTAAAACTATTAAAAATCTGTTTTATTTCCTTCAATTATAAAACAATTTTTTTCTCGAAACAATAATATTTGTTTCAGTAACTCTAGGTTGTGAAGGAACGAGCGGTCGGGCATCCATTTGAATGCGAGTCGCTTCGTCGGAAAAATCTAATATCAGACCCCTAAGAGGCTCTAGACCCTCGCCAATGTCTGAGTTTACTTTTATGAAAACTCAGACTTGGCGAGGGGGCTAAGGAAAATGGATCAAGAGCCTCTAAGGGGTCTGATATTGATTTTTCTCGACTCAGCTCAACGCATTCAAATGGATGCCCGACCGCTCGTTCCACCGTTTAATCTTTTGAACTGAAATTTATTTTTTTTTGTTTCTCGGTTTTTTCTCGGGAAGCAAATTGGTGAGGCTGTGCATTCCGATGCCTATGGTGCTGAGGTTATGGAACAGGGCACTGGTGCTTGGTCGGATAACGCTCATGAGGCCAAGTGCGATGAGGCCGAGATTCCAGTCGATTATGAAGTGATAGTTGTGATTTACTCTCTTCATGAGGCCATTGGCGATTTCTTTAAGTGTGAGTAATCCTTCAAGGTCGGAGCCTGAGATGGTGATATCCGCTATGTCTCTTGCAATCTGGGCACCTTCCGAAATGGCAATGCCTACATCCGCAGCACTAAGTGCCGGGGAGTCATTGATACCGTCTCCCACCATGATAACTTTATGTCCGTTTGCCTTCTGCTTTTCCACAAAGGATGCTTTATCCTCCGGTAATACTTCTGCATAAAACTCGTCAACACCAACGATGGAAGCAACATTCTCGGCTGTGTGCTTTGAATCTCCTGTCATCATAACTATATGCCTGAAGCCTGCTTCGTGAAGTTTTCTGATGACTTCAGGTGCTTCCGGACGGAGGGGATCCTCTATGCATATTACAGCTGCCAGTTTTCCGCCTATGGCAAGGTACAGATGTGAGTACTGTGTAGATATTGAATTGAACTTTTTCTTTTCCTTTGCAGGTATCTTCACCTTCTCATCTTCAAACACGAAGTGTGAGCTTCCGATCACGACCTTTTTGCCTTCAATAAGCGAAGCTATTCCATGAGCCACCACATACTGAACTTCCTTATGCATTTCTTCGTGGTCCAGTCCCTCTTCTTCTGCCTTTTTCACAACTGCATTGGCTATACTGTGGGGGTAATGCTCTTCGAGGCAGGCTGCGATTCTTAAAACTTCTTTTTCATCCATACCGTTAAAAGGTATGACATCCGCAACTGTCGGTGTAGCCTTGGTGAGGGTTCCCGTCTTATCGAATATAAGTGTATCCGCCTCGGCCACTGCTTCAAGATAGCGTCCGCCCTTTACTGTCAGGTTGTGATCCTGGGCTTCTCTCATTGCCGAGAGGACAGACACGGGCATACTTAGTTTAAGTGCACAGGAGAAATCCACCATAAGGATTGATATAGCCTTTGTGATGTTTCCTGTAAGAAGATAGGTTAATCCTGTTCCCGCAAAGCTCCAGGGCACAAGTCTGTCTGCAAGATTTGAAGCCTTGGCTTCGAGTCCTGCTTTCAGTTTCTCGGAGTCTTCGATCATCTTAATGATCTTTTCATATCTTGTCGTACCCTTTGCATTTTCAACTCTGACAAGGAGGTCGCCTTCCTCAATGGCTGTTCCGGCGTAAACATAAGCACCGGCATCCTTGTGAACAGGAACGCCCTCTCCGGTAAGGGATGCCTGATTGACCATTGCCTCACCATCAACAACGACTCCGTCCAAAGGTATCTGTCTGCCCATATGAACGCATATCAATGTTCCCGCTTTGACACTTTTGACAGGAACCAGAACTTCGTCCTCACCGCTCTTAACCCATACCTTTTCATCTGTAAGGGCCATGGACCGGGCAAGATCTTCAACGGATTTTTTGTGAGTCCATTCTTCAAGGATGTCACCGATGCCGAGAAGAAACATGACACTGGAGGCAGTCTTGAAATCCTTCCGTAGAATAGATACTCCTATGGCCGTTGCATCCAGTACAGGGACTTCAAGTTTTTTCTCCCAAAGACATTTGAGGCCTTCTTTAAGATATTTAACAGACAGAATAAGTGTTTTAAGGTTCCTGAGAGGTCTGGGAAGAATCACATTTAAAAGATAATGCAGAACCACTTTTGTCACGATACGATCCTGATATTCATTTGCAAGAGCTCTTCCGGTATGCTCCGGCACAAGAGCTGCAATTTCATCGGATTCAAATCTAAACCTTAGTATCTCTTTTAAAAGAGTCTGCTTATCTCCCGTATATGTGACTGCCGCACTTCCCGTACGCTGGTAAACCTTTGCTTTTTCTACCTGGTCAAGTGAAAGCAGATAATATAAGAGCATATCCGCCTGCTTTTCAGTAAATCTCTTTTTACCTAAAGTAAAACGTATACGCCCTCTGATATCATCACGGATGATGATCTTCATCATTCCTCATCGTCTGACTCTGTATCTTCTGCAAGATCTTCGTCTGTTATAACTTCTGCGGCTCTCTTTTCGTTTTCTTCCTTTGCAGCGGCAAGAACGTCCTCAGCATTCTCCTGGATGCAGGCTGCTGTGTCAAGAACGCACTCCTTTGCACGAAGTGCAGCCGCCGTTGCCTGAACATAAGCCTTCTTTGCATCCTTTGACGCAAGGATCTTGAGGCCTGCTGTTCCGAAAGCAAATCCGCTCATGAAAATGCCAACCTTCTTCCAATTGACCTTACAAAAACAATCTGTTAACCACATAATATGTTCTCCTTTCGGTTTTATATTCGGGGATGGATCATGAGGCATGTGATGCCCTGACCTAAGCCTTTCATTGTTTATGAGTCAATTATAGTTTTTTACTATAACGTTAGTCACGTCTATATTTTATCAATATTTCTACAAATTTTCACAAAAAAATCTTTCGGTTAGTTTTGAAACTTGTACACATCATAACTAACTTTTACTACCCTCTTCCTGTTTCATTCAAACCCACCGGCGAGAACCGTCCCCGATGGGTTTCCTGCGAATTAAAGAAGGCAGGCCGGGATGAAACCGACCTGCCCTGAATGAGACATCTTTTTAAATATGGAAATTCGGAATGACTTCTGACCAGTCCGTTATACCGATGATTTTTTTGGCAAAATCGGAAACCTGTAAAGATTTTGCAGGATCATCGATGTACTTAAATACCTCTCTTGCAGGCTTTGCAACCAGAGAACCGTCTGCACCTGTGGTGGACAGGCCGAAATACAGACCATCCACGGTTTCTCCGGCATTATCCAGCTGTCGAGAAAGCATATATGCATCTATGTCAGGATTGTTCTCCACTATGTAGTGTCCGTAGGCAACTGCCGCAGCCTGTTCCGTCTGTGCATCCTGGGACAGGTTTCTTACAGAACTGAAGCCCTGCTCTGTCATAAAGATGTTACGCACGTTTCCGCTGTTATCAAGCATGTAACTGTTATGCATATAGTTTGTAAGTACACTAAGGTTCAGATAGCTGACAACAGGTGTGGTGAGATCCTGAGTAACCTTTCCGGAGCTTTCATCATCCCAGAAGTTCGGATCAATCAAGGGATATGGATAAGGATGGATGGCCAGTGCCCAGTTGGAGCTTCCCTCCTGTTTATCAAGAGCCGCAAAGCTGTCAAGTACATCCTTTCCGGGATATTTACCCACAAATCCGGATTCTGCGGGAATCGTCCAGTAGAAGTCCAGTGAAAACATGACATTATCATTGGCGGAAACCGACTTGATAGCGTTATAGAATACTCTGAAGGACCTCTGGAATATCCTGGTATAGTCATTGACACTGTAGTTACCAACATAATTCCAATACTGGTTGTTGATCTCGTTTCCTATAACCCAGTTGGTAATCTTTCCGTGACTGTTATGTCCGTTGTATCGGTTTGCCAGGAAGGAGGCCAATGCTTTCACCATCTGGAAGCCTTCCTCAGTCTCAACATTAAAACCGTAGTAAAGTGCTGCGGCCGAACTCTGAACTGCAGTACCCGGTCTGTAGAGTTCAGGATATGAAGCATTCCATCCGTTTACGATACCGGCTGTCACAGCTATGCCGCTTGAGCTGAGACGGTTTATCTCCTGATCCAGCTGATTGATGAGTCCCGAATCAAAGGAATAGGTTTTTCCTTCGAAGGAATAGTTTATTCCGGTTCCGAAAAGCTGGCTGGTGGTTACGGCAATGAAGGCATGCTTTATGTTCTGATCAATGGCATCATCCAGTATATTTGGGTCAACCATCAGACCCTTTTTCCCGAGGTTTTGAGCCGGTGTCTGATCCGCAGCTATGGCCTCCGGATTTGAAATATAACATCTGTTGGAAACTACGTAGTACCCGTTTTCAGTAGGAATCCCAAGAACAAAAGCATCGTATAATCTGTTGCTTCCATCTTCTTTGAAAAGGTCCACAGTCACTGTAAATATTCCGTTTCCTATGGGCTGGACCAACAGCGGGTCTGTTCTGGTAAAAAGATCTGTTTCGTAAGGCTTAATGTCAAACAGAGTTAATTCCTGAACCTGACCAAGAAGAGAACTTGCATCAACTGCAATGTTTATTTTTGTCGGGTCATTGATATTCAAACTTACATTTGTTATGGTTGCCTGTCCCGATACCACCGTGGATGCTCTCAGGGAATCCGCTGTAGTGTAGTCGATTTTGTAACCATAACCGTTTCCGACGCTGATGGAAGCATTGGCAGCAGTTCCGGAATAATCCTCCTGTGTTGTTGCCGACGCCGGCCCCTGAATAAGGGAAGGATCCACTCCTTTACCCACAACCTCCGCAAAGGCTGTAAGCTGTGACAATGCAACGAATGTGCCTGTTACAGCCAATGTCATCAATTTGTATTTATATGATTTAAATGTCATTTACTTTTCCTCCCAGGTATGAAAAGTATATCATTTCAAAAAATCCCAACCTATAGCTTTTTTCTTACTCTTATGAAAGAGTTGATTAAATAAAAATATCTTGATTATTAATTGTTGTGAATCCACCGGGGACAAAAAAGGATACCTACAGGCGAACCCGTATGTATCCTCTTTATGATCATTATTTAATTTTAAAGCAATTCCTTTAGCCTGCTACAGGTCCTGGGGTGTAACTGATTTCGGTAACTTCTTCCTTCTCTTCAGAGGTTCCGATACTCTCTGACATCTTTTCAAATGTCTTGGAATCCACAAGTCCGAAATAGAAATCATCGTAATTGTCGCCGGGTCCGTAATAAACCCTTACATCATAGCAGCGGTCTGTAAATCTGTATGCCGAACCGTCGCTTACATCCTCATCGAATACATCTTCGGGAAGCATGGTGAGCTGTTCGCCCATCCTGACTTTCTTCTTCAGTACTCTGTTTGATACACCTGCATCCTGTCCTGAGATAAATTCGTTGATATAGAATATCGTTTCAGCTTCATTGTACGAACCGGAAACAAAATGAAATTCTGCATTGTCACACACAATATAAGCCTGCTTGGTCATACGTGTAACAGGATCATTAACCTTGTACAATATATAGTCGCTGTCGACCACTATCTTTATGGGATCCACAACACCTTCCTTTGAGGAGGCCAATGCCGTAAAACTAAATGCAGCTGCCAGAACAGAGGCCGCGATAGTTCCACGGAGTATGTTTTTTAATAGCATGGATTGATATAGCTCCTTCTAAGATTTCATGTAAATACTTAAAAACCGCATAAACATGTTAAATTTTAATCAACCTACAAATCCATTATAAAGTAAAAGATGGAGCCCGACAATACCGAAGCCCCATCTGTAAACTAAATTTAAGACTAAAGAAGTAATTCTTTCTAAATAAACCAGCCGTAAAAAAAGCCGAAAAGTCTTTGAATACGTTGATTTTTAACTATATCTTAAAGCCCTTAGGAGAAAATCTTTACAAATTTCTTCTTTCCTCGCTGTACTACTACACCATCCTTGAAGAAGTCTGCTGTGTAGCTTGCCTTTATGTCGGAAACCTTTTCTCCGGCAACCTGAACACCGCCCTGCTGTACGTTCTGACGTGCTTCGGATCTTGATTTTGTAAGTCCCGAAACTGTAAGAATTCCGCAAATGTCTACAGCGCCGTCTCTGTAATCCTCAGCCTTAAGTGTGTACTTAGGCATATTCTCACTGTCGCTTCCGCTTACAAATATAGCCTTTGCAGCTGAATCGGCCTTATCAGCCTCTTCCTTTCCGTGAACAAGCTCTGTAAGTGAGTATGCAAGTCTCTCCTTGGCCTTATTAAGCTCTGCGCCTTCCCACTTCTCCATCTCCTGAATCTCCTCAAGAGGAACAAAGGTAAGGAGCTTAAGGCACTTGATAACGTCCGCGTCGTCAACATTTCTCCAATACTGGTAGAAGTCATAAGGTGTAGTCTTCTCAGGATCAAGCCATACAGCGCCGCTTGCGGTCTTACCCATCTTCTTTCCTTCTTTGTTTGTAAGAAGTGTGATGGTAAGGGCATGGGCATCTTTAGCTTCTTTCTTACGGATGAGCTCTGTTCCGGCAAGCATGTTTGACCACTGGTCATCGCCACCGAACTCCATGTTACAGCCGTAATCCTTGAAGAGTCTGTAGAAATCATATCCCTGCATAAGCATGTATGAGAACTCAAGGAAGGTAAGTCCCTGCTCCATACGGTTTACATAACATCTTGCGCGAAGCATGTCATTTACTGAGAAGCAAGGTCCGATCTCACGCATGAAATCAAGGAAGTTGAGGTTTCTCAGCCAGTCAGCATTGTTTACCAGCATAGCCTTTCCTTCACCGAACTCGATGAAGCGGCTCATCTGCTTCTTGAAGCACTCGCAGTTATGATCGATCTGCTCAATGGTCATCATGGAACGCATGTCTGAACGTCCTGAAGGATCACCGATCATGGCAGTTCCTCCGCCTACAAGAGCGATCGGCTTGTTGCCGGCTTCCTGAAGACGCTTCATAAGTGTCAGTGCCATAAAGTGTCCGACATGCAGAGAATCAGCAGTCGGGTCAAAGCCTATATAAAATGTAGCCTTACCGTTATTAACGAGATTCTTGATCTCTTCTTCATTTGTTACCTGAGCGATCAGGCCTCTGGCTACTAATTCTTCGTATACTCCCATCGAATCATTCTCCTTTGCAATTAATGTGTTTTCACACTCATATCACCCTATTATACCCAGCATAATCGTAAATGCAAATAAAATCGATACAATGCGTCCAGAGACGGCAGGCTTCCATTCAAAAACGGGTCGCTTCGGCGGAAAAATCCGAAATCGGACCCCTAAGAACCACTAGGCCCTCGCCAATGTCAGATATTTTCTTTATGAAAAATCTGACTTGGCGAGGGGGCTAAGGAAAATAGAGCCAAGTGGTTCTAAGGGGTCCGATTTCGATTTTTCAGCGCCTTGCTCAACGTTTTTGAATGGAAGCCTGCCGTCTCTGTCCTAGTCTTATCAGTCCTCGAATTTTGTCATTTGAACGTAGTCGTAGACGTTTGAGATGAGACGTTTTGTGTCATCCCAGCCGATGCAGGCGTCGGTGATGGACTTTCCGTAAATGTGGTCTTCCACCTTGCAACTGCCTTCTTCGATGTAGGACTCTACCATGAGGCCCTTTACAAAGCCTGCAAGCTCAGGTGAATACTTTCTGGAATGCATTACTTCCTGAGCGATACGAAGCTGCTCTTTGTACTTCTTGGCTGAATTGCAATGGTTAGTGTCCACAACTACTGCGGGATATACAAGCTCTTTCTTGGTGTATAGGTTGTAGAGGAGCTTAAGGTCTTCATAATGATAGTTCGGCATCATCTGACCGTGCTTTGACTGGGCACCTCTTAAAATGGCATGTGTATAGGGGTTTCCGTCTGACTGAACTTCCCACTCACGGAAGATGAAATCGTGAGCATGCTGTCCTGCATAAATGGAGTTAAGCATTACCCCGAAGTCTCCGGATGTCGGATTCTTCATTCCTGTAGGAACATCTATTCCTGATGCCACAAGTCTGTGCTGCTGGTTCTCAACTGAGCGGGCACCTACCGCTACATAGCTCATAATATCACTTAAGTAACGGAGGTTATCCGGATAGAGCATCTCGTCAGCGGTTGACATACCGGTCTGCTGAAGGACTTCCATGTGAAGCTTTCTGATGGCTGCGATGCCGCCCAAAACATTGGCATCCTTTTCAGGATCCGGCTGATGGAGCATGCCTTTGTAGCCCTGACCTGTAGTACGGGGTTTGTTTGTATATATACGGGGCACTATCATGATGCTGTCTTTGACCTGCTCCGCAATTTCTTTAAGGCGGTTACAGTAGTCAAGTACAGGATCCGGATGATCCGCGGAACATGGTCCTATAATAAGGAGAAACTTTCGTGAATCTCCTCTGAATATTG
>JAILDF010000164.1 GCA_024689585.1 Oribacterium sp. | reverse complement strand
GAACCACGCATGATTCCTATATATCAGAGCACCACCTTTAAGTATGACACAAGTGCTGACATGGGAAAGCTTTTCGATCTTGAGGCTGAAGGTTACTTCTACACAAGACTCCAGAATCCCACCAATGATTATGTTGCAGCAAAGATAGCAGCCCTTGAAGGCGGAACAGCAGCCATGCTCACATCCTCAGGTCAGGCGGCAACATTTTTCTCTGTTTTCAATCTGGCAAGTGCAGGAGATCACGTTATCGCATCTTCAAGCATTTATGGCGGAAGCTTCAACCTTTTCAATGTCACCATGAGAAAGATGGGCGTGGATTTCACTTTTGTGGATCCTGACTGCTCAGACGAAGAGCTGGAGGCAGCATTCAAGCCAAATACAAAATGCGTTTTCGGTGAGACTATTGCAAACCCCGCTCTTATAGTTTTAGACATTGAGCGCTTTGCCAATGCAGCCCACAAGCATGGTGTACCTCTGATCATCGATAACACCTTTGCCACACCTATCAACTGCAGACCTATCGAGTGGGGAGCAGATATCGTAACCCATTCAACCACCAAATACATGGACGGTCACGATGCAACCGTAGGCGGTGCAATCGTTGATTCAGGAAACTTTGACTGGATGGCTCATGCCGACAAGTTCCCGGGACTTTGCACACCGGATGATTCCTATCACGGTATCACCTATGCAGAAAAGTTCGGCAAGGCAGGCGCCTTCATAACAAAGGCAACAGCACAGCTCATGAGAGACCTCGGTTCCATACCTTCGCCCATGAACTGCTACATGCTGAACCTCGGACTTGAGTCCCTTGCTGTCAGAATGCAGAGACATTGTGAAAATGCACAGAAGGTTGCCGAGTTCCTTCAGAACAATGAGAAAGTATCATATGTAACATATCCGGGACTTAAGGGCGACAAGTATTATGAGCGCGCTAAAAAGTATATGCCGGACGGCACCTGCGGAGTTATTTCCTTCGGTGTGAAGGGCGGAAGAGCAAATGCTGAAGAGTTCATGAAGCGCCTTAAACTCGCCATCATCGCAACACACGTTGCCGACGCACACACCTGTGTACTTCATCCTGCATCCTCAACTCACCGTCAGATGACAGATGAAGAGCTTCTGGCAGGCGGAATCAAGCCTGACATGATCAGACTTTCAGTCGGCATCGAGAATGTTCAGGACATAATTGATGATCTTGCACAGGCACTTAATGCTTGATGATCAGAAGCATGAGCTTTATGCTTTTGCACAGGCACTTAATGCTTGACGGCAGAGCACAAAACCTTTAAAATTTTATAGTCATAATATGCCCTTGGTATGGTTGGGCGTTTTTGCAAGCTGCCATTTACAGCGTCTTATGACTTTTTTTGTCGTAAGCAAACTGTAAATGGCGGCTTTTTTTAAGGAGAAAACTAATGAACACTAATTTTGACGTTATCATAATCGGCGCGGGACCGGGAGGTATATTCGCGGCCTATGAGCTTATGAAACTGGACCCTCAGCTTCAGATCGCGGTTTATGAATCCGGCAATCCTCTGGAAAAGAGAAAATGTCCCATAGACGGAGACAAGGTTAAGTCCTGTATCAATTGTCCAATCTGCTCCATCATGAGCGGTTTCGGCGGTGCGGGAGCCTTCTCTGACGGTAAGTACAACATTACCAATGCTTTCGGCGGAACTCTTTACGAGCACGTTGGACGTGACAATGCCATCGAGCTTATGAAATATGTTGACAACATTAACATGAGCCACGGCGGAGAGGGCACAAAGCTTTACAGCACTTCCGGTTCGGAATTTAAAAAGAAATGTATCCAGAGTAAGCTTACACTCCTTGATGCATCCGTAAGACATCTGGGAACCGACAAGAACTATGTGGTTCTCAAAAATATGTATGAAGAGATGAAGGATCACATCAAATTCTTCTTCAGAACACCTATCGAAAAGGTTGAGAAACTTGAGGATGGCTACGAGGTATCCTTCAAGGACGGCAAAGCCACCTGTAAATACTGCGTCATCTCTGTAGGCCGCAGCGGCAGCAAATGGATGCAGTCTGTTTGTGACGAGCTTAATATCCCAACCAAGTCAAACCGTGTTGACCTTGGTGTCCGTGTAGAGCTTCCGGCAGTTGTATTTGAGGATATCACAAGTGCTCTCTACGAAGGAAAGATCGTTTACCAGACACAGAAGTTTGAGGATTCTGTCCGTACCTTCTGTATGAACCCCCGTGGTGCGGTTGTTAATGAAAACACCAACGGCATCATCACAGTTAACGGTCACAGCTATGAGGATCCTTCACTTCAGACCGAGAATACAAACTTTGCACTCCTCGTAAGCAAGCACTTCTCCGAGCCCTTCAAGGACAGTAACGGCTACGGCGAAAGCATTGCCCGGCTCTCCAATATGCTGGGCGGAGGAGTCATCGTACAGAGATTCGGAGATCTCGAAAGAGGACGCCGCAGTACAGTTAAGCGTATAGAAGAGGGAACTGTGAGACCTACCCTTAAGGCTACCCCGGGAGACCTGAGTCTCGTTCTTCCGAAGCGAATCCTTGACGGAATCATTGAGATGATCTACGCCCTTGATAAGATCGCTCCGGGTACTGCCAATGATGACACCCTGCTTTACGGTGTAGAGGTTAAGTTCTACAATATGGAAGTTTCCGTTGATGAGAAGCTTGAGACCATATATCCCGATCTCTTTGTAATCGGAGACGGAAGCGGTGTTACCCATTCACTTTCACACGCTTCAGCAAGCGGAGTATATGTGGCGAGAGAGATCGCTGAGAGAATAAAATAAATATCAGTTTAAGGGAATCCGTAAGGATTCTCTTTTTTTGTAACCGACCTTTGGTTATACATTCTATGAAGTTATAATATATTATCTTCTCATAATTGCTGTTGCATTTTGATTGTGCAAAAACTATAATTTTACTTAATTACAAGCGATATAAGCTTATGAGTTAATTACTATATTTTGGAGGATTTTAAAAATGGCAGAACCAAGATTATTTTACGAAAAAGACTGTGACATATCTTTCCTTAACGGCAAGAAGATCTGCATCATCGGATACGGATCACAGGGACATGCACATGCACTCAATCTTAAGGAGTCAGGCTGTGATGTAGTCGTTGGTCTTTATGAGGGTTCAAAATCAAAGGCTAAGGCAGAATCACAGGGTCTCACAGTACTTCCTACAGCAGAGGCTGTAAAGCAGTCAGACGTCATTATGATCCTCATTAACGACGAGCTTCAGGCAAGTATGTACAAGAAGGATGTAGAGCCAAACCTTAAGGCCGGCGATATGCTCATGTTCGCACACGGCTTCAATATCAACTACAAGCTCATCGTTCCTCCTGCAGACGTTGATGTAGCTATGATTGCTCCTAAGGCACCCGGACACACAGTTCGTTCAGAGTACCAGGCAGGAAAGGGAACACCTTGTCTCGTAGCTATCCATCAGGATGCTACAGGTCATGCTCTTGACAAGGCTCTTGCTTACGGCGCAGGCATCGGCGGCGCACGTGCAGGTATCCTTGAGACAACCTTCAAGACTGAGACTGAGACAGACCTTTTCGGTGAGCAGGCAGTTCTTTGCGGTGGTGTTTGCGCACTTATGCAGGCAGGTTTCGAGACTCTCGTTGAGGCAGGCTATGATCCAAGAAATGCTTACTTCGAGTGCGTTCACGAGATGAAGCTTATCGTAGACCTTATCTACCAGTCAGGTTTCGCAGGCATGAGATATTCTATCTCCAACACAGCTGAGTTCGGTGACTATGTAACAGGTCCTAAGATTGTTACAGAGGATACCAAGAAGGCTATGAAGAAGATCCTTTCAGATATCCAGGACGGAACATTTGCATCAGAGTTCCTTCAGGATATGAACAACGGTAAGGTTCATTTCCAGGCTATGAGAGCAAAGGCTGCTCAGCATCCTACAGAGACAGTCGGTGCAGATATCAGAAAGCTTTACAGCTGGAACAACGAATCTGACAAGCTTGTTAACAACTAATTTTTAAAAACCGTTTTTTAAGGCCGGCTGTTTTAAACGCCGGTCTTTATTTCTATTCAGGCACGGAGGTGCAAAATGCTGGAAATACTTGACCATCTTATCTTGTACAATAACGTAAAACATGACCGGACTCTGAGGACTCTGGCGAAGGCGGAGAATCTCCTGAGATACAATGAGGAACAGTCCGTTCAGGAGCTTCTTTCGGAATGCCTGGATGAAGTTCACTACATCATGGAGACTGCAACAAAGTACGGTTTCACTGAGAATCTCTGGGCAGCCTACATTAGCTTTCTCATAATGAATGATGAAAACCCTCTTGCGCTGGTTTCAGAAAACAGTGTGATTCCAAGAGGCTCCGCTTCCGAAATAGCTCTCGGGGATTGCCGGTATCTTATGGATCTTATTCATTATGATTTCTCTTTCCTTGAGCTGAAGCTTGGAATCAGCTGTATGAAAAAGCTGCAGTCCTATAAGGCTGTGCAGAAGCACGAGAGAATGTACTACAGCTACATTTCAAAAACCGTAAACTCTCTGAAGGTCAGACTTCTCTCAGCCGGTACTCCGGAGCGCTTTTATGATGCCATCTCGGAATACTATGAAAACTACGGCGTCGGAATGTTTGGTCTTAATAAAGCTTTCCGTATCAGAAATAATATTGACGGTTCTCCTGAGCTTATCCCTATCAACAATCTGGAATCCGTAAACTACGATGACCTTGTGGGTTATGAGCTTCAGAAAAAGCAGGTCTATGACAACACCCTTGCTTTTGTGGAGGGGAAGAGTGCCAACAACGTGCTTCTCTATGGCGATGCCGGAACCGGAAAGTCCACAACCATCAAGGCTACCCTCAACGAATTTTACCCAAAGGGTCTCAGACTCATCGAGATCTACAAGCATCAATTCAAGGACCTTTCCTATGTGATCTCCAGGGTTAAGACCAGAAACTATAAGTTCATCATCTATATGGATGACCTTTCCTTTGAGGATTTCGAGATCGAATACAAATACCTTAAAGCAGTCATAGAGGGCGGCTTCGAAACAAAGCCGGACAACATACTTATTTATGCCACCTCTAACCGCCGTCATCTCATAAAGGAAAACACAAAGGACCGTGACGATATGGGGGTAGGCGGAGATGTATTCCACTCCGACACCCTGGAAGAGAAGCTTTCCCTTGTGGACCGCTTTGGTCTCAACATTCTTTACACCAAGCCGAGCATGCAGGAATTCCGGCAGATAGTCATCAATCTCGCCAAGAAATATCACATCGATATGGAGGAGAAGGAACTTCTTGCCGCTGCCAATGTCTGGTCCGTGAGAAAGGGTGGCCACACCGGAAGAGTCGCACAGCAGTTCATTAATTCTCTGAATCCCGGAAAAACTGCCACACCATAAGTTTTGAACCTGACGAAAAAGCAACCCGGTCTACAATCCCAAAGCATAACAGCTATAACTTATAGCATAGCTCTCATAACTTATTGATTGTTGACATGCCGTACTTAGAAAGTCATAATTATTCTATATATTTTAATGAAAGGCACGCAAAGAAGCATGAATAATTACAGTGTTATACTAGCAGTCATTATTATTCTCGTGAACATTATTGTCATTAGCAATAATGCTTATTTGTGTAAAGCTTTTCAGGAGAAATAAAGTCATGACGCGCTTTTGAACCTTGCAGCTTTACAACTGCAAGGTTATTTTTTTAGCAGGGGACTTCCTCTTCTTAATGAAGAAAAAGCCGTCGAAAATCCATGATATTTGTTCGAAATAGTTGTATAGTTATATTTGTGATTTATAGTAATAAAACTTATTATATCCGCAACAAAGCCGTCACGCGTGCGCTGTGTATACACAAACGCACATGTGAGGGTTACACGGGATCCGAAAGGTATCTGCCGGATTCTGCAGCGTTTTAACGACTCATATCATAGGATTATTTTCACCTTAAAAGGAGAACTAAGATGAGATTAAAGGGAGCACAGATTCTGATCGAAGAACTTGTCAAGCAGGGCGTTGATACCGTGTTCGGTTATCCCGGAGGCGCAGTTCTCGACATCTATGACGAGCTGTATAAAAACAGTGACAGGATCAACCATATCATTTCAGCTCACGAGCAGGGCGCCTGTCACGCAGCAGACGGCTATGCAAGAGCCTCCGGTAAAACCGGAGTGGTTATCGCAACTTCCGGTCCGGGTGCCACCAATCTTGTTACCGGCATCGCCAATGCAAACCTTGACTCAGTTCCGCTCGTTGCCATCACCGGTAATGTTTCCATAAATGCTCTGGGCCGTGACAGTTTCCAGGAAGTAGACATTGTGGGCATCACCCAGCCGGTGGTAAAGCACAACTTTATGGTACGTTCGGTTCAGGAACTGGAGCAGACCATCAAGGAGGCATTTCTCATTGCAAACTCCGGAAGAAAGGGTCCTGTACTTATAGATATTCCAAAGAATGTCCAGACCGACATGTGTGAGTACGGTATCGCAGTTGTTCCCCGCATGCCGGATAAGCCAAAGGTTCCCTACGTTAAGGAAGCTGCGCTGGAGGCTATAAAGAACTGCAAGAGACCATTTATATATTGCGGCGGCGGCGTTCTCGCATCAGGTGCGGAAAAAGAGGTTCTGGAGCTTTCACATCGACTGGATGCCCCCATAGGACTCAGTATGATGGGCAGAACAGCAATCCCCGATTCCTATGAATACAACCTGGGAATGTGCGGAATGCATGGACAGTACGCAGCCACAAAGGCTCAGGCAGAATGTGATCTGATGCTGGCTATCGGTGTGCGATTCTCAGACCGTGCAACGGGAGATATCGGTGAATACACAAGAAAATGTACCGTCATTCACATTGACATAGACAAGGCTGAATTCGGAAAGAATGTAAGCCCCGATGTCTGTCTCCAGGGCGAGATCAAGGGTATCCTTCAGGATCTTCTCAAGGACATCCAGGGTGTCCGCCACAAGGAATGGAGAGCAGAGGTTGAGGAATTCAAGAAGACAAGGATCCCGGATCGTCCCGGAGAATTCTGTCCGAAGAATATCATCGAAACTGTCAGAAAGCATGTTCAGGATGACACAGTCGTTGCTACCGATGTGGGGCAGCACCAGATGTGGACGGTACAGTTCTATGATTTCGAACAGCCCCGTACCTTACTTACCTCAGGTGGCCTCGGTACCATGGGCTATGGACTGGGCGCCGCAATCGGAGGCTGCATAGGTTCAGGCCGTAAAAGAACACTTCTTTTTACTTCAGAAGGTTCCTTCGGTATGAACCTGAATGAGCTTTGTACAGTGGTAAGCCAGGAGCTTCCCATAACCGTAGTTATCCTTGATAACAATGTTCTCGGCATGGTACGTCAGTGGCAGGGCATTTTCTACGAAGGCAGATATTCTCAGACTACTCTCGCAAGAAAAACCAACTTTGCAGCCCTTGCGGATGCCTTCGGCTCAAAGGGCTACTCTGTATCAACTCTTGAAGAGCTTGAGAAAGTGCTGGAAGAGACCGATAAAGAACCGGCTGGCTCCTTCGTTATAGACTGTCATATAAGCGAGGATGAAAAGGTTCTTCCTATGATCCCGCCAGGAAAGTCCATTAAGAGCATTATCCTTAAAGATTAAAAACTCATATCAGTCTTTTGACCAACAATTTGATTTTTCCTGCATTGCCGGCCATTTGCTTATGCAATGCAGGAACTAATGCAATAGAACGGAGTAAATCATGGAAGAGAAATTTATCATTGATCTTTGGGTAAATAATCGTTTCGGTGTGCTTAACAGAATTACAGGTCTTTACTCAAAAAGAGGCTATAACATCGAGACAATCCACGCCGGCCCGACAGATGTTCCCGGTGTAACCAAGATAGAGATCGTTTCCACAGGAGACGACTATATGAGAACTCAGGTTATTTCACAGCTTGAAAAACTGTATGATATCAGAAAGGTTGACCTGAGAACAGAATTCAAGGAAGACTAAATCAACAAGAGGGCACTATCCCTCACACTCAGAGGCAGGACGACCTTGCAAGACATTACACACCAGCTCTCTGGGAATGAAATCAATCTACGATTTTCGAGGCTTTCTCACAGAATAGCAATTCTTCAGGAAAACACCCAAAGATCGCAAAATTTGGGAGGACTAAAAAATCATGAACGAACTTACACTAGACCGCGTATACCAGGCAGCACATGTACTCAAGCCTGTCATCAACAAAACCGAACTTGTACACGCAACCAGAATCGATGCAGGCTGCGACCTTTATCTGAAGGCTGAAAATCTTCAGAATACAGGTTCTTTCAAGATAAGAGGTGCTTACTACAAAATCTCAACCCTTTCAGCAGATGAAAAAGCAAAGGGTGTTGTTGCCTGTTCCGCAGGAAATCATGCACAGGGCGTAGCATTGGCAGCCCAGAGAGCAGGAATCAAATCAACAATTTTCCTTCCAGCCATCGCGCCTATTTCAAAGGTTGAAGCCACAAAGAGCTTTGGTGCCGAAGTCCGCATGATAGACGGTGTATATGACGATGCCTATGCAGCATCTGTTGCATATCAGAAGGAGTCAGGCGCTGTATTTATCCATCCTTTCGACGATATCGATGTCATTGCTGGGCAGGGAACCATCGGTATGGAGATCTGCGACCAGCTTGCGGATGCCGATGCAGTTGTAGTTCCCATCGGAGGCGGCGGACTCATTTCAGGTGTAAGCTTCGTTGTTAAAAAACTGAACCCTAACTGTAAGGTTTACGGTGTTCAGGCAGCAGGTGCTCCAAGCATGGCTGAAGCTATCAGGAACAAGAAAATAGAGCCTCTTAAGACTGTTCACACCTTTGCAGACGGCATCTCTGTAAAGTGTCCCGGTGATGTAACTTACGACATGGTAAGCAAGTATGTAGATGAGATCGTAACAGTTACAGATGATGAGACAGCTGCCGCAATCCTCACACTTATGGAAAAACAAAAGGTGGTTTCAGAGGGTGCAGGTGCAGTTTCCGTAGCCGCTGTGCTTTTTAACAAGATACCTGTAGCCGGCAAGAAGGTAGTATGCGTGGTTTCAGGAGGAAACATCGACGTTAACATCCTTTCACGAGTTATAAACCGCGGTCTCATCAAGACCGGAAGAAAGGCCGACCTTACTATAGAGCTTCTGGACAAGCCGGGTCAGCTTGAAGAGGTTTCACACATCGTTGCATCAATGGGTGCCAATGTCACAAAGGTTGATCATAATTCCATCTCCATGGGAACAGACATCAACGGTTGTTACCTCACTCTCCAGATGGAGACAAGAAACTTCGAGCATATCGAAGCAATCCGCCAGAAGTTTGTGGAGGAAGGCTTCAAACTCATAACCAGACCCTGATAAAGCCCTAAGCCGTATTTAATGGCAATAAAATTCGAAGCCCGGCAGCTCAATTTTTTAAATCACCACGCCGGCGGGCTCTATAAAAACTCAAGAAGGAGATCCCCTCATATGACAGGTGCAGACGCTTTAGTTAAATGTCTTGAGCAGGAACAGGTTGAATACGTTTTCGGATACCCCGGAGTTGCTATCGCTCCGTTCTTCAACAGCATCCTGGACACCGACATTAAAACCATACTTGTTCGTCAGGAGCAGAATGCTGCTCATTCGGCCAATGGCTATGCCAGAACCACAGGAAAAGTCGGAGTTGCTGCGGTTACCTCGGGTCCCGGTGCAACCAATATCATCACCGGAATAGCAACAGCTTTTGCTGACAGTATCCCTATAGTAGTCATAACCGGGCAGGTTAACAGTCATCTGGTGGGTTCGGATGTGTTCCAGGAGGCTGACATCTGCGGTGCCTGCGAATCCTTTGTCAAGTATTCTTATATCGTAAGAGATTCAAAGGAAATCCCCCGAATCATGAAGGAGGCATTTTATATCGCAAGCTCCGGAAGACGGGGACCTGTTCTCATAGACATCCCTATAGATATCCAGAAAGAGGAGATTAAGACTTTCCATTACCCTGAGGAGGCAAAGCTTCGTACCTACCGTCCGACGGTCAAGGGTAATGCCGTTCAGATAAAGAAAGTCTTCGCAAGACTTAAGGATGCAAAAAAGCCTATAATCTGTGTGGGTGGCGGTGTTCACCTCGCTGCAGCAGAAGAAGCAGTCCGTACCTTTGCAGATAAAAATCGTATCCCGGTTGTCTGCACAATGATGGGAATCGGTGTAATGAAAACCTCGGATCCCATGTTCTTCGGAATGGTGGGCAATAACGGAAACTCTTACGGAAACAGAGCCATGAATGAAGCTGATATGATCATCATGGTAGGAGCAAGAGTTGCAGACAGATCCATCAGCCAGCCTGATCTCATCACAGAAAACAAAACCCTGGTTCATATCGACGTAGACCCTGCGGAAATAGGTAAAAATGCAGGTCCCGAGATACCTCTGGTTGGTGACATAGCCAGTGTTTTCGAAGAATTCAATCAACAGAAAAACGATGCTGATTATCACGAATGGGTTGATATATTAAGAACCTACAAAAAGGAATCCGAAGACAAAAAGCTCAAGAATCTTCTTGAAAGAGCGAGAAAGTCTGAGCTTGTAACACCTGAAGAATTCATCATACAGCTAAGCACCAAAATGAAGGATGATGCCATCTACGTAGCTGACGTTGGTCAGAATCAGATGTGGAGCTGCGGTAATTACGTTATGCGAAACGGCAAATTCTTCACCTCCGGCGGCATGGGAACCATGGGCTATTCCATACCGGCAGCTCTGGGAGCAAAACTTGCCGATCCGAAAAAGCAGGTTGTTGCGGTTGTTGGAGACGGCGGCTTCCAGATGTGTATGATGGAGCTTGCCACCATGCGCCAGTACAATGTTCCGGTAAAGATCGCCGTCATCAAAAACGGATGGCTGGGACTGGTAAGACAGTATCAGCATTTCACCTATAATGACAGATTCTCTGTAACGGATCTCTCCGGAAGCCCCGAGCTTGACAAGATAGCCGAGGCATATGGCATGAAATATATAAGAGTTTCAAATAACAACAGCATCGATCCGGGTCTGGAAGAATTCCTCAAGATGGATGAATCCGTGCTTATGGAAGTTGATGTTGATCCATCTGAGATATCTTAAGGAGGTCCGAATGAAACGCATATATTCATGTCTTGTAGAAAACCGTTCGGGTGTACTTGCAAAGGTAGCAGGTCTTTTCTGGAGACGATGCTTCAACATCGATTCACTGACAGTTGGAGAAACTGAGGATAAAAACATTTCCAACATGGTCATCGTTTCAAGCGGCGACGAACGGACTCTTGAACAGATTGAAAAACAGTTAAACAAAAAGCTTGATATAATAAAAGTCAAAACCTTTGACGAAAGCGAAGGCCTGTCCCAGGAGCTGGTACTGGTCAAAATAAAGTATAACCGTGACAACCGTAAAGACATCATGGAAAACTGCCAGATCATGGGCGCAAGGATCATTGATCTTTCAAAGACCATGATGACCATAAAGATGTGTGATACTCCCGAACGTGTTCAGATGTTCCTTGACACCCTCAAGTCTATCCGCATCATCGAACTTGCCCGCACCGGAACCCTGGCGATAACAAAGATAAAAGAACAAGGAGACTAATTATCATGGAGAAAGTAACAACAAGCAATGCACCCGCAGCAATCGGCCCATATTCACAGGCTATGAAAGTAGGAAACCTCGTTTTCTGTTCCGGCCAGATCCCTGTAGATCCCGCCACAGGCAACGTGCCCGAAACCATAGCTGAACAGGCAGAGCAAAGCTGCAAGAACATCAAGGGCCTCGTAGAAGCCGCCGGAAGCTCAATGGACAAAGTCGTAAAAACCACCTGCTTCCTCAGCGACATCAACGACTTTGCAGCCTTCAACGAAGTCTACGCAAAATACTTCACCTCAAACCCCGCCAGATCCTGCGTCGCCGTAAAAGACATTCCAAAGGGCGTAAAATGCGAGATCGAAGCCATAGCCGAACTGTAAAATAATTTATTCTCACTTTACTTTTACAATGAGACAATGTGTAAAGAAAATGCAGGGGATGTGCGGCTAGGTTTGCTTTATCAACGTTTCGTAAGAAATGCTGATGCCCCCAGGCGGCGAGGCTGTTTCGGCGTAAGCCGAAATCAAACGAAAATGCCAGCGCGTAGCGCATTCTAATGGCATTTTCTCCTTGATGGAGTTGAAAGAACATCCGGTGCAGACATGTACGAACCAGATGCACATCAGTGCAGCTGGGGCGAACATGTCTGTGCCGGATGTTCTTTCAATCTCGTGGGTCGTCGCGCATCCCCTGCATTTTCTGACCCATTCCACCACCTTACGAATTTAAAAAAATGGATTACAACCGCCTTACACTCTGTAGCGTAGCTTGCTCAAATGGTCGCAATATATTGCGGATGACGTCCCAAAATGGTATCCTATATTTATAAATTTTTTATAATATGGGGGACACTATGAGCTGTATACGTGAAGAACTTGAAGAACTTGAGCGGATCACATTGTCACCCTATGCGGCCCTGTCAGCCGAGTCCTCAGGCCGTGATACATACGAAGATCCGGATGACATCCGCCCCTGCTACGAACGTGACAGAGACCGGATCATACATTGCAAAGCCTTCAGAAGACTCAAACACAAAACACAGGTATTTATCGCACCTGAAGGAGATCATTACCGCACCAGACTTACCCATACCCTGGAGGTAAGTCAGATTGCCCGCACCTTCGGAAAAGCCCTGAGACTCAATGAAGATCTCATTGAAGCCATTGCTCTGGGACACGATCTCGGTCATACACCTTTTGGTCACAGCGGAGAACGAATCCTTAACGAGCTTTGCCACAACGGCTTTTCACATGTTGAACAGAGTGTACGTGTTGTAGAGGTACTTGAAAAAGGAGGAAAGGGCCTGAACCTTACAAAAGAAGTCCGTGACGGTAT
>JAILDF010000048.1 GCA_024689585.1 Oribacterium sp. | reverse complement strand
CCTGAAGGCATGGTGGCACCATAGAGCAGTGCCTGTGACACAGGGGAACCTGGCGTCTACATTGGAAAAGCTCGGATTCCTGACCCCTCAGGCATACCTTCTGAGGAACCTGGGACTGTCCCTCAATGATGACTACTGGCTGAAACCCCAGGGCAGCAGCCTCAGGTGGGACGACGTAAGTCTTTATAAGAATGAATTCGACGATGTCGTGGGCGCGAGCCATTTCACCGGACTTCCCGTGGACGAGGATTTTGCTATCACCAAGGAGCTGTTCCCAAGCGGGTCCACCAAGGGTAATGTTCCCAAGTCGTGGGTTTGCGTGGAAGGGAAGAGATTTCTCGTCAAGGGCACCGAGGGCAATAAAACCCAGCAGATCTTCAATGAAGTTGTGGGTGCCTATATCCACAGAAAACAGCAGAAATTCGACTTCGTGGATTACGAGTTCTACACCATAGATTACGGTCACGGTAAGAAGATCGGAGTCAGTGCCGAGGCGTTCACCGCTGAGGACCTTGAGTTTGTATCCGCAAGGGAACTCATAGAGGCCGGAAGAAGGATGCATAAAGGTGCATCGGACTACGACATTTTCGTAAATGCCTGTGAGGATGGCGGACTTCCCAGAAAGAAGGTAGAAGCATTTCTGGATTACCAGATCCTGACGGACTTTATCATTAGCAATACCGACAGAAACTATGACAACTTCGGAGTGCTGAGAGATGCGGAGTCCCTGAAGTTCGTGAAGATGGCCCCAATTTTTGATTCGGGAAATTCCATGTTCTACGATCTCGATATGAATCACGGAACCCTCGAGCTCAATAACATTCCGGTAGACAGCTTTGCTGAAAATGAATTCGGCCTGCTGAGGCTGGTCAAGGACCCTTCCATAGTTGAAATGGACAAGCTTCTGACCAATGACGAGCTCAGCAAGGTTCTGGCAAGCTCCAACCGTACACCTGAGCAGGTTAGAGTCCTTCTTTCCATCTATGACAAAAAAAAGGACATGCTCTTCAAGCTGAAGCGCGGCGAGCTGGGCTGGCTGAAATAATGATCAAGTAAGACGTTCATTTCAAGCTGAAGCGAGACGGGTTGAGCCGGCTGAAGATGCAAACTAAATTGATTATTGGTTGTTACGGTCTGAAAAGATTCTGACAACTGAGAATATACCTAAAACCTCTTTTTCTCCAAGCGCTGAGATCTGAGCCTTTCTCCTACATGATCTCAGCGCACTACAAAAATTCGTCCCGGCGTTGGTTACAGCGCCGGGATTTTACTATGGTGTTAGTTGGAAAGAGGGGTGGTGAGTAGTTTGGTAAGTGCGTAAAGGAACATTTTAATACTTCTCGGTAAAGCTAGTGACACGTAAATAAACAAAAGAAATCAATCTGCGTGTCTAAAAAAGTTTATTTTGGAAGAAAATGACACGCAAAGTAGCAGAAAATCACAATTCGCGTGTCTGAACAAACCTGTTTTCAAATTAACACCTTTTTATTGCATTAATAACTCATTGTAGTAAAATCTGTTTAAAACTACCCTGTAGAAAGGAAATATCCGGTGTCAGCGAAATGACCGGATTGCATCTAAAAACTATGAAGCAGACATTAATGGCGGTTTTCGGAGGAAGATCCACAGAGCATGAGGTCTCCTGCAAATCCGTAGTAAACATTGTTAAGAACATAAATAAAGAAAAATACGACGTGCTCCTGGTGGGCATCACCAAAGAAGGAGAGTGGCTCATGGCCGAGTCTCTCGACCAGATCATCGACGGCAGCTGGTACAAATCCGGCATCAAAGCCTGCCTCCTTCCCGACGCAAAACTCCAGTCCCTTCTTATAAAGGATAAGGCCGGAAACATTTCCCTCAGAAAGATCGACGTTATCTTCCCGGCTCTTCACGGAAAAAATGGTGAGGATGGAACCATCCAGGGACTTTTCGAGCTTGCCAGGATCCCTTATGTGGGCTGCGGCGTCCTCGCCAGCGCGGTTTCCATGGACAAGCTTTACACCAAGATCATTTGCAACGAGCCCCTCAAGAAGGTTGGCGTTCGCCAGGCGGAGTACGTTTCTGTTGTCGGCAATGAGATCAAGGACATGGACGAATGCGTTCGCCGCGTAGAGAAGGCATTTGAATATCCCGTATTCGTCAAGCCTTCCAGTGCCGGCTCCAGCTGCGGCGTAACCAAGGCCTACAACCGCGAGCAGCTCATCGACGGCATCAAAAAAGCCTACGAGGTTGACTACAAGGTCCTCATCGAGGAGACCATAATTGGCCGCGAAGTTGAGTGCGCCGTGTTCAGAGACATTGACGGAAACATCAAGGCCAGCGGCGTCGGCGAGATCAAGGCAGCAGCCGATTTTTACGACTACGATGCGAAGTACAACAATCCACAGTCCGAGACCGATACTGACCCCGATATTAATGAAGACGACCGGGAACTCATCCGCAAAGCCGCAAAGGTAGTGTTCGATGCAGTTGACGGATTCTCCCTTGCGAGAATCGATTTCTTCCTTACAGAGAACGGCCCGGTTTTCAACGAGCTCAACACTCTTCCCGGCTTCACCGCCATCTCCATGTATCCGATGCTCTGGGGAGTAAAGGGAATCGACAAGCCGCGACTTGTACAGGCCCTCATAGATACGGCTTTTACCCGCCCGACAACTCAGGGTTAAACATGCTTTCAAAGATATGGTATTTTACACGACCAATCGCCCAGGGTTAACGTTTTCGATATGCCTATATTGGTTTAAATACCATTTGCATTTACATGACCGACTACAAAGGGTTAACGGCCCTAAGAAATTCTTAACTTTTACTTTTGGATTCCTTCAAACACTTTCGTGCAGCCGGTGCTATAGTATTCACATAATAAATGTACGAAATACACAATCCTTTATCCTTTAAATGTTTAAGATTTCAGATAGCCCCGGTCGTTGACCGGGGTTTCTTGTTACCTATAGAGCGTAAGATTTTTTGTAATGGGGTCTGACCCCCTTACGGTGGATTAAGAATTCTGTAATGGGGTCTGACCCCCTTACAGGGAGAAATAGCAAACCACTGGGGACTGTTCTCTCCGGAGAGAACAGTCCCTACCGGAGAGAACAGTCCCCGGTGGTATTTTCAGGAGGAAAAATGCGGGTCAGAATTGAAATGAAATCCCGCCAGACAGTGGATGGCGATACAGATATTTTTGATACGGTTTCCGACGGCATTCTGAGGGAAGTCGGAGACGGCACACAGATACTGACCTA
>JAILDF010000171.1 GCA_024689585.1 Oribacterium sp. | reverse complement strand
GTTAAACAGGTTTTTGAACCTGAATTATTAATCTTTTTGTTTATCAGAAGAAAATATGAAGTAGAACCAGGGCTATGAATATGGCAAATACTACTGCTGACACGAATTCCCAAAGATTGTCCTCTGATCTTTCATCGTGATGGTCAAACTCATAGTCCAGATAATCATCTTCAAAGTCTACGTCATATCTCTTGTCACTCATGCTATCTTTGCCACCTCCTTAAAGCCTTTTATGCAGAATATCCCATCATTCATAAAGGCTCGTACATCATCTTCAAATCCTTGTCTTGAAAGGTAATCTACCCGCTCTAAAACATCATTCCATTTTTGTCTAAACACATCGAGGTCCATACCGCACATTTCAGAGACTTCCTTTTCGCTGTAACCTGCGGCATATCTTATTCGGATATCGATGTTTCTTAGCATCAGTGTCTTTTTGTTCGGCATCCTAACCATTTTGTCCTCCTGATTCTCTACCGGTCACGCTCTTCGTGACCACAACTCTATACTTTTTATATATGCATCCGCCATTGTATTGGTCACGGATGCTTTTTGATGTAAGAAGAAGCAAATCCTTTCCAATGAGGCTTCTTTGTTCTTCTTATCCTGTAAATATCGTAGCAAATAAGGTGAGAAAAAAATGTACATAAAAGGAGAACATATATTTGCATATAAAAACACCCATATTGGCAAAATTTCAAAGTTTTGCCAATATGGGTATCGTGTATTATGTTTTGTTATTTATATTGATATTATCCTTCTCTATAGTCTTTAAGGACTTCTCTGTTTATATCAAGTCCTGCACCAGGTGTTTCTGACGGACTGACTGTTCCATCATCATTAAGCCGAACAGGATTCTTCCATGCTTCATAGACTTTCGCGTCATACTGAGGCGGATAAAACTCCGCAATCGTGGCATTAGGTAAAGCACAGTCTATATGGACATGAACCTGCTGTTGTCCATGTGGGCTAAGAACTATTCCATTAGCATCTGCCATTGCCGCAACCTTCATAATTTCAGTCACTCCTCCCATACACTCCGCATCAGGATTCATAATAGATATTGCCTGAGTATTTATAAGATCACGATAACCGAAACGGGTTGCTTCATTTTCTCCCGCAGCAATTGGAATATATGATTTTGCTGAAATTTTTTTGTAACCGTCATAGTCATCCTGTTCAACAGGTTCTTCAAACCAGTAGATATCATATTCTTCTGCCTTTCTTGCAAACTCAATGGCTTCAAAAAATTTATACGCGCAGTTTGCATCAACCATAAGTTTGATGTCTTTACCGATAACTTCCCTTACCGCTTTTACACGTTCAAGATCTTCCTTTATTGAAAGCGCTCCTACTTTCATTTTGACGGCTTTTGCACCCCAGCTTACGTATTCTTCCATTTCTTTCTGTAATTCAGGTATTCCCTTTCCTGGACCGTAATATCCACCGGCTATATAGTAAGGTATCTTTTCCTTAGCTCCGCCCAGTAATCTGTATAGCGGCATCCCCGAAACCTTTGCCTTAATATCCCAGAGTGCGATATCGATTGCTGAAATAGTCCAAAGGGAATTACCCTTTCTCCCTAGAAACTTTGGTACATACATTTTCTGCCACAGTTTCTCATGATCCAGAGGATTCTCACCGATCAAGGTTTTGCCGATCCTTTCAGCGAAATTAATTTCCCAACTGCATCCATATCCTGTTATTCCTTCATCTGTTTCAATCACAAGCAAATTCAGTTCATTATCAGTAAATATATGTTTCCCGTTTGCAATTGGCTTTGCCTTAGGCCATTTATATTTTTCTACATGTATATCTGTTATTTTCATTCTAAATTAAATCCCTTTACTTAATTAAAATACCGGAAGTACTGTCATTGTGAAGCCAATATATATTGCAGCGAAAAGTACCGAAGGAAGTGCACTCTGCTTTACGAGAGACTTAATGTCATATCCGCCTGCACCCATCATAATAGGAACAGCGCTTGTGGCCATTGGAGTCATATACGCTGTAAGACCGGCTGCTGTTATCAGAACAATCAATCCTGTTGGATTACCACCTATTGCCTGACAGGTCATTATGACTATAGGTGTGAAGATATTGATGATAGCCTGATTCTGCATGAACTGTGTTAATAAGAAAGGAATAAGGAAGAATATAGCACCAAGAATATACTGATTCTGAACGTTTCCTACAACATTAGCAAGAACATCTCCAATAACCTGACCTGCGCCGGTCTGAGTAAGAGCTCCTGCCATAGAAAGTGCCCCAGCGAGCATACATGCAAGATCAACAGGAATAGCCTGGATAGCTTCATTCTTTGTTAAAGTACCACACACAATATCAAGAACAGCTCCTGCGAGTGCTGCCTGCCATGCAGCAATTCCTAACTTGTTACCAAAGAAAATAAGTAAAACTACAAGTCCAAATATCATTACACCTGCGATGTCAGAAAAACGACTGAGTGGCTTCTTCTCTTTTGTTCCAGTTATCTCAACTCCGATTGGCACTGGGGATTTTTCCGGAGACATCTTTAATCCAAGGGTGATAGCCCATAATGGAATGATCAATAGAAATGGCCAGCGACCAATTGTGAAATCAATGGGGTTAAAATTTATTCCCAGATTATAGGTCTCGTAAAGACCCTGATTGATACCGCCTTGAGAAATGGCTGCGCCAAAAGGAAGGATACAGCAACATCCGACACAAACAACACCTAAAGGGAACATTACCTTTGAAGGAGATACTCCGTACTCTTTACATGCTTCAGCAGCAAGTGGGAATACTATACAGAAAACCGCTCCAGGACTCGTCATGAGATTTGTAAGTATCATAGCTAAAACCATATATACAAAAATGGTTCTTTTAAAGGAATTGCCGGTGATCTTACATACAAACTTTGAAAATTTATCAATGAGACTTGTGCGGCTTAGACCGGCTGATACAACAAACATTGATACTGTCATAACCAGATTCTTGTCGCCAAAATATCCAAGTACATCCTTTGCCGGAAGACAACCAGTTATACTTATGGCAAGCATGGTCATAAGTCCCACAACACCCATAGGAAATTTATTAAGGCCATATAATATAAGAGAAACTACGAAAATTAAGATACATATAGTTAACTGTGACATACTCACTCCTCCTTACTGGTCACATACTGATCCGTCCAGGTTGAGCCTTGCATTTACTGCATGAGGACGGAATGGAAACTTTTCTTCTACATCGTTTATAAGATCAATGCCTAAACCGGGCTTGTCAGGTACCATAAGATATCCGTCCCTGAATTCCGGTATTTCAGTGACCATATCTACCTGCCTTAAGGAAACATTATTTCCCATCAGATTATCAGCCGTTGATGCCTTATATGGATCAGGATATTCACAGATCATGATATTCTCAGTTGCAGCTGCAAACTGAAGGACTGCATTTGTTGTAACAGGACTAAGCGGATTGTGTGGCACTAAACTCATATGATGAGCTTCTGCAAGATGGGCAATCTTCATCGCTCCTGTAAACCCTCCGCATACTCCAATCGATGCACGGATATAACTGCAAGCATGTTTCTCTATAAGCATTGCAAAGTCATAAAAGCTGGTAATACGTTCTCCAGTGGCAATAGGGATGTTGGAATGTGCTGCAACATATGCCATCTCATCATAATTGTCCGGTCTGATAGGATCTTCAAGAAACATGGGATTATATTTTTCCAGACGATGACTTAGCTGAACCGCAAGACCCGGATCAAGTCTCCTGTGAAGTTCAAGACAAAGATCGGTACTTTCGCCAACCGCTTCCCTCACCTTTGCAACTCTTCTTTCTGCCTTATATAGTAATTCAGTTGAGTTATCATGGAATGGCATATCTCTTGGTTCATCAAGATACGGGTTTAGATGACCTAGTGCTGTGAATCCGGCATCTTTTCCCTTAACTGCATTTTCTACCAACTGTTCTTCTGTCTGACCTGCTGTGTGATTGTAAACGCGAACCTTGTCTCTGCATTTCCCTCCAAGCAAGCGATATACAGGAACGCCAAAATACTTACCGGCAATATCATAAAGAGCAATATCTATTGCAGAAACTGCCGCCATTACAACAGCACCTCTGAAATGACTGAATCTTTGCATATATTGCCAATGATGTTCGATATCAAGAGGATTTTTTCCTATAAGGTAGCTTTTAAATGTCTCTATAGCTGTCCCCGAAGCTTCAAGAAACCCCCATGCTCCGGCTTCTCCTATGCCATATATACCTTCATCTGTTTCAATCCTGGCAAAAACGCATCTGTTAGCGCGTATCACCTTTAAATCAGTAATTTTCAAACCCAATACCTCCTCCTATTTCAAGAACCCTAATACTCATATTTAGCTTCACATCAAACATTTATCAGATGCGCCGGTATTAATGCTCAGGTTCATTTATGGATGTATCTTAAATAAAAATCATGCTAAAATATAATTGATTATAAGCAATGCATTGATAGGTTTAAGGCTATGGGTTTTACTTCCTGTACGCTAAAGGAGTTTTTATCACTAATACCCAAAGGCGATACTTTAGGGTTCCCGCCTCGAATACGAAAGGAATTATTATGACTTTTGAAAAGCTTGATTATCTTATGATGGTTGCAGAGGAACGAAATATTACTAAGGCTGCACGTCGTTTGTATATCTCGCAACCTACACTTACCAATTTTATTAACAATCTTGAAAAAAACCTTGGATTCAAGCTTTTTGACCGTTCCACAACTCCTGTAAAGATAACAACTGAAGGAAAAGCTTATATACAGAAAATGCATCAGCTTCTTTTAGAAGAGCAGCATTTGATAGAAAGCCTGCAGAAAAACTCACTGGCCAAGAATGAATTCAGAGTAGGAATCGGGCAGGTAAATTCTGAGATAAGTATGCCTGGTTTGGTTGAAAGGATGTTAAAAAAGCATCCATTTTTAAATATCACTATTCATGAAAATCCGGAAAAAAGGATTCTAGAAGACCTGAAAAAAGACAGGATAGATCTGATGTTCGGCCATATATCTCTTGATACTGTTAACTTTGTCTTTGAAGAGATTACGGAGCAAAAGATGTGCCTGCTTATACCTGAAAATCTTTTGGATCCATACACTTTTTACCCTGAAAACAGAAGAGCAGAAGTTAACACCTATGATATTGCAGATAAAATATTCCCCAATAATTCACAAGATGATCCTGTGCAAATCGATCCGGAGATCCTATATAATATGCCCATTATCGAGCCGGATACATCACAGGCATTGTATATAAATCTAAGAAATCTTGCTTCGTCCTATCCGATACATCCAATAAGGGTGTTAAGGACAGCAAATATGATAACTGCTACAACAATGCTTCAAATGGGTCTGGGATACATGTACACTTCACCGGATCTTCTAACCCTTACACGTAATCCGATTTCCAAGAAGATTATTTACTGTAAACTTCCAAAGATGAAGATATCCCGAAAATACTATGCAATATATAAAGAAGATAATCCTAATAAAGAGTATATAAAAGAAGCTATTGGCATCATGAAAGAAATAATGAAAAAATATCATTAACCCAACCTAAAATCACAACCACCCGTCAAACGGGTGGTTTGCTCTGAGGCTATAAGCCTCTGATTACTCAGCCGGCGTCTCAAGGCGCTGACTTTCACTTTGTTCAAGCCACTATGCGTTTGACTCGTCGCTACCGCTAAAGCGGTGTTTGTACTACCAGCTACCCTTTAAAAGGGTCTTCGTATTCCTTAACACTTAACTTATCCATTGCTATATCGTGTTTCTCTTGATCTTGGATTATTTTTTGATTGTTGCTTCGTTAAGTCCTACTGTTGACACATAGTAACCTTCTGACCAAAAGTGTCTGTTTCCAAATTTATATTTCAGATTTGCGTGTTTATCAAACATCATCAATGCAGATTTACCTTTCAGATACCCC
>JAILDF010000042.1 GCA_024689585.1 Oribacterium sp. | reverse complement strand
GGACATTTCATTCACACCTACAAAGAGAATGGCAATCCTATCCCTACCTTCGAGGGCGAGCCTGAGCGTGTAGCCATTCCTAACACAGCAGAGGAGCTTAAGCAGCTTATCTGGAACAACCTTAACGAAGATAATAAGATCTCACTTTATGTTCGTTATATTGACGTTACCGGCAGAAGCGTTGAGAACAAGCTGGTTAACAAGTTTGAGAAGATAAACTAAGGAGGAGAAAGCAATGAAGGAATTTGAATTAAAGTATGGAATGAACCCAAACCAGAAGCCTGCAAAGATCTATATGCATGACGGATCCGAGCTTCCCATCGAAATCCTGAACGGCCGTCCCGGATACATTAACTTCCTGGATGCTCTTAACAGCTGGCAGCTGGTTTCCGACCTTAAAGAAGCTACAGGCCATGTGGCTGCTGCATCCTTCAAGCACGTTTCTCCTTCAGGCTCTGCCATCGGCAGAAAGCTTTCCGACAAGCTCAAGAAAGCCTGCTTCGTGGATGATATAGAGGGTCTCGATGATTCACTTCTTGCCTGTGCTTACGCAAGAGCCCGCGGTGTAGACAGAATGTCTTCCTACGGTGACTTCATCGCTCTTTCTGACATCTGCGATGCCACAACCGCAAAGATCATTCACCGTGAGGTTTCCGATGGCGTTATCGCTCCGGGATATACAGATGAGGCTCTTGAGATTCTCAAAACAAAGAAGAAGGGCGGCTACAATGTCATTAAGATCGATCCTTCCTACAAGCCTGCCGCAGCTGAGCACAAGCAGGTATTCGGTGTGACCTTCGAGCAGGGCAGAAATGACTACAAGGTTACGGATGAGGCATTTGCAAACATCGTAACAAAGAATAAGGACATCCCTGAGGAAGCCCGTCTCAACATGACCATCGCCCTTATCACTCTTAAGTATACTCAGTCAAACTCAGTAGCTTACGCTGAGGATGGCCAGACCATCGGTGTGGGTGCCGGACAGCAGTCCAGAATCCACTGCACACGTCTCGCAGGCGACAAGGCTGACCACTGGCATCTCCGTCAGAGCGACAGAGTCCTGAATCTTCCTTTCAAGGAGGGTCTGAGAAGAGCCGATCGTGATAATGTTATCGACGTTTATCTCTCAGAGGAGTTTGAGGACGTTATCGCCGACGGCGCATGGCAGCAGTACTTCACCGAGCAGCCGGCACCTTTCACAAGAAAGGAGCAGAAGGAGTACCTTTCTAAGCTTACAGGTACAGCTCTCGGTTCTGATGCATTCTTCCCGTTTGGTGACAATATCGAACGTGCACGTAAGTCAGGCGTGTCTTATGTGGCTGAGCCGGGCGGATCAATCAGAGATGATCACGTTATAGAGACAGCTGATAAGTATGATATGGTGGTTTGCTTCACCGGTATGAGATTGTTCCATCATTAATAAATGGGTCGAGAAAAATATATGAAAGAAAAAACAAAGATTGCGGTGTTGGTCAGTGGGGGCGGAACTAATCTGCAGGCGCTGATCGATGCGGAAAAGAGGGGAGAGATCCCTGACGGGGAGATCACTTTAGTGGTTGGATCGAGACCGGGGATATATGCTCTGGAGAGAGCGGAGAACGCGGGAATTAAACATGAGGTTGTGCAGAAGGATGAGGAGAGGCTTATTAAGGTTCTTGATGAGAACGGTATTGAGCTTATCATCCTTGCGGGATATCTCACAATTCTGAGTGAGGCTTTCACAAAAAAGTATGCTGACAGGATCATCAACATTCATCCTTCGCTGATTCCGAGTTTCTGTGGAAAGGGCATGTACGGACTTAAGCCTCATGAGGCAGCCCTTGCAAGGGGAGTCAAGGTTACCGGTGCTACGGTTCATCTTGTAAATGAGATTCCTGACGGCGGACGCATCCTGCTTCAAAAGGCTGTAGACATTGAACCCGGTGATACTCCCGAGGTGCTTCAGAAGAGGGTCATGGAACAGGCTGAATGGAAGCTGCTTCCGAAGGCGGCAGAGATGATGAGTTTGGAGATTAGAGAGGATAAAAATAAATGAAAATCGGTGTTGTAGGTGGCGGCGGTCGTGAACACGCCATCATTAAGACATTAAAGAAGAATGCTTCTATCGAGAAGATTTATGCGATTCCGGGTAACGGAGGCATCGCAAAGGACGCAGAGTGTGTTCCTGATATAAAGGCAACTGATGTGGCTGCCGTTGTTGATTTCTGCAAGTCGAAGGCTCTTGACTATGTGGTTGTGGCTCCGGATGATCCACTTGTTGCCGGCACTGTTGATGCTCTCAAGGAAGCAGGCATCCCTGCTTTCGGACCTGAGGCAAAGGCTGCCATCATCGAGGGTTCAAAGGTATTCTCCAAGAACCTTATGAAGAAATACAACATCCCAACTGCCGCTTACGAGGTTTTCAATGACATCGAAAAGGCAGAGGAGTATGTTAAGACCTGTCCGATACCTACAGTCATCAAGGCTGACGGTCTCGCTCTCGGTAAGGGCGTTATCATTGCCATGACCCGTGAAGAAGCTCTCGACGGTATCAAAACCATCATGGAAGAGAAGAAGTTCGGAGCTTCCGGTGACCAGATCGTCATCGAGGAGTTCCTCGAGGGACCTGAGGTTTCCGTACTCAGCTTCACCGACGGCAAGGTTGTGGTTCCCATGATCTCATCCATGGATCACAAGCGTATAAATGACAACGACGAGGGTCTCAACACCGGAGGCATGGGCACCATAGCACCGAATCCTTACTACACCGAAAGTGTAGCAGCAGAATGCATGGAGAAAATTTTCAAGCCTACCATCGAGGCCATGAACAAGGAAGGCAGAACCTTCAAGGGCTGTCTCTACTTCGGTCTCATGATCACAAAGGATGGTCCTAAGGTCATTGAATACAACTGCCGTTTCGGCGACCCCGAAACTCAGGTTGTACTTCCCCTTCTGGATTCCGACCTTCTTACCATCATGCAGGCCACAACCAACGGCACCCTCGCCGAAACTGAAGTCAAGTGGAAGTCCGGCGCTGCCTGCTGCATAGTTGAAGCCTCCGGCGGATATCCCCTTTCCTACAAGTCAGGCTACGAAATCACCGGCATTGATGAAGTGGATAATGTCTTCGTCGCAGGTGCTGACCTGAAGGACGGCAAACTCTACACCCACGGCGGCCGCGTCCTCGGCGTAGTCGAAATCGCCCCCACCCTAAAAGAAGCCATCGACAAAGCTTATGCCAGTGCATCAAAGGTTACATTCCAGGACATGCATATGCGAAAAGATATAGGACAGCGAGCACTGAAGGCACTTTAGTAAAATCAGCTATTTTATTTTTACCGCACGAAATAACTTAGGAAAATGTGAGGGATGGGTGCAACGGCTTGCGAGTTGAAAGAACAGACTCGCAGACATGTCCGATCAGAATGCACACACCTGTGCATTCTGGGCGAACATGTCTGTGAGGCTGTACTTTCAATCTCGTGGGCCTGCGCACATCCCTCGCATTTTCCGGCCGGTATTCAATAGAGATAAGGAGAAACAAATGGTAAATCGAGTTTATGTTGAGAAAAAGGACGGACTTCGTCACGAGGCCCAGGGACTTCGCCATGACATCCGCCACATACTACTCATTAAGAATCTCACAGACGTACGTCTTCTGAATCGTTACGATGTTGAGGGACTGGATAAAGAAACATTTGAAAAGGCTACAAAGCTGGTACTCAGTGAGCCACAGCTTGATAATGTTTACGCAGAGCTTCCTGAACATAAGGACGCTTATGTGTTTGCAGTGGAGTTCCTTCCCGGACAGTTCGACCAGAGAGCCGACTCAGCTGCCCAGTGCATACAGATCCTTACAACCGGAGACCGTCCAAAGGTTCGTTCCGCCAAGGTTTATCTTCTCTACGGAAACCTCACAGATCAGGAGATTGCCGACATTAAGAAGTATGTCATCAACCCTGTGGAGGCAAGAGAAGCTTCCCTCGAAACCTTCGACACTCTGGATGTCAAGTACGATATCCCTGAATCTGTTGATACCCTGAACGGCTTTATCGCAGCTTCCGAGGATAAGCTCAAGGATATCCTGAAGGATATGGGTCTTGCCATGGACCTCGATGACCTTAAATTCTGCCAGAATTACTTCAAGAGCGAGCAGAGAGATCCTTCAATCACAGAAATCCGCATGATCGATACCTACTGGTCAGATCATTGCCGCCATACAACCTTCCTTACAACCATCGATGATGTTTCATTTGAGGATGAGCAGCTCAAGGCTTCATGGGAGCGTTACATCAATTCCCGTAAGGAGCTTAACCGCACAAAGCCCATCAACCTTATGGATATCGGAACTCTTGCTGCAAAGGTTCTCAAGAAAGAGGGCAAGCTTCCGAGGCTTGACGAGTCCGAAGAGATCAATGCCTGCACCGTTAAGATAAAGGTGAATGTTGACGGCGAGGCACAGGACTGGCTCCTGCTTTTCAAGAACGAGACCCACAACCATCCTACCGAAATCGAGCCTTTCGGTGGTGCCGCAACCTGTATCGGCGGTGCTATCCGTGATCCTCTTTCAGGAAGATCCTATGTTTATCAGGCAATGCGCGTAACCGGTGCTGCCGATCCAACAGTTTCTGTTAAGGATACCATGACAGGAAAACTTCCTCAGAGAAAGCTTGTTACCACAGCTGCCGACGGTTACTCAAGCTACGGCAACCAGATCGGTCTCGCAACAGGTCTTGTAGACGAGCTCTATCATCCGGGCTATGCCGCAAAGCGCATGGAGATCGGTGCAGTCGTTGCAGCCGCTCCGGCAGAGAATGTCCGCCGCGAAGTGCCTGCTGCCGGGGACGTAGTCATTCTCCTGGGTGGTCGTACAGGCCGCGACGGTATCGGCGGTGCAACCGGTTCTTCCAAGTCTCATAATGTTGAGTCCCTTGAAAAAGATGGCGCAGAGGTTCAGAAGGGTAATGCTCCCGAAGAGCGTAAGCTTCAGCGTCTTTTCCGTAATGCGGAGGCTTCAAGACTTATCAAGCGCTGCAACGATTTCGGTGCCGGCGGAGTTTCCGTTGCCATCGGTGAGCTGGCTGACGGTCTCGACATTGACCTCAACAAGGTTCCTAAGAAATATGAAGGTCTCGACGGAACAGAGCTTGCCATCTCAGAGTCACAGGAAAGAATGGCTGTAGTTGTTGAACAAAAGGATATGAACCGTTTCATGGAGCTTGCTCACGAGGAAAATCTTGAAGCTACCCATGTGGCTACAGTTACAGATACAAACAGACTTATCGCACACTGGAACGGCAAAGACATTATCAATCTGTCACGTGACTTCCTTAACTCAAACGGTGCAGAGAAGCACATCACAGTTAAGGCTGCTGCCGGCGAAAGCATTTACCGCGAGGTTAAAGGCAGCTTCAGTGAGAACATGACGGCTCTTTCAGAGGATCTCAATGTCTGCTCAAAGAGAGGTCTCAGTGAGCGTTTCGACTCCACCATCGGTGCCGGAACAGTGCTTATGCCATTCGGCGGAAAGAATCAGCGCACACCTATCCAGGCTATGGCTGCCAAGATTTCCGTTGAGAAGGGTCACACAGATGACACTTCAGTTATGGCTTACGGCTACAATCCTTTCATCACTGAGAAGAACTGCTACAAGGGTGCATATCTTGCAGTAGTTGAGTCTGCGGCAAAGCTTATCGCAACAGGTGCAGGCTTCGAGGACACCTACCTTACTTTCCAGGAGTACTTCGGAAAACCGGGTCACGACAGCTCACGCTGGGGTCAGCCTCTGGAGGCACTTCTCGGCGCATTTGACGCACAGCTTGATCTCGGCATCGCTGCCATCGGCGGTAAGGATTCAATGTCCGGAACCTTTGAGAAGCTGGATGTTCCTCCAACACTTGTTTCCTTCGCCATCACAACAGAGGATGCGAAGTACATCACAAGTCCTGAATTCAAGGGTGCGAACCACAAGGTACTATGGCTGAAGCCTGAGTACAGAAATGAGCTTCCCACAAAGGAAAGCCTCCTTACACTTTTTGACTACGTTCATAAGCTCGTGACAGACGGAAAGCTTGCCTCCATTTACACACCGACCTACGGCGGTGCTGCTGAAGCAGTTCTCAAGCAGTGCATGGGTAATGCTTTCGGCTTCGCATTTGCACCGAGCCTTTCAGTTCAGGATATCTTCGGATATCAGTACGGAAGCTTCATCCTCGAGCTTAATGAGAAGTCTACTCTTGATGAGATTTATGCAGCATCTGAGCTTAAGGATAAGGGCATCATAGTTGCTGACCTCGGTGAGACAACAGAAGATTCGGAGATCCGTTACAATGACGAGGTTCTGAAGCTTTCAGACCTTTGTGAGGCTTACGAGGATAAGCTTGAGAAGGTATTTAAGTGCAATATGAATCTCGACAAGGATGCCGAGACAGAGGACGTTGATGTAACCATAGCAGATTATTCAGAGGAGAACTGGGTGGCACCGGCTGTACAGGTTGCAAAGCCAAAGGTTCTTATCCCTGTATTCCCGGGCAACAACTGTGAATACGATTCTGCAAAGGCTATGGCTGATGCAGGTCTTGAGCCTGAGATAGTTGTAGTCAAAAACATGACAAAGCAGGATATCGCAGAGTCTGTCAATGAAGTTGCAAAGCGTATCGAAGAGTCACAGCTTATCTTTATCCCTGGCGGTTTCTCAGGCGGAGATGAGCCGGATGGTTCCGCCAAGTTTATTACCTCTTTCTTCAGAAATGAGGCAGTTAAGACAGCAACCATGGATATGCTCACAAAGCGCGACGGTCTCATGCTTGGTATCTGCAATGGTTTCCAGGCACTTATAAAGCTTGGTCTCGTACCGTTTGGTGAGATAAGAGATACAGATGAGCATTGTCCGACTCTTACCTTCAATACAATAAGCCGTCACCAGTCAAAGATCGTTAATGTAAGAGTCGCTTCCAATATGTCTCCATGGCTTTCTGATTCTGAACCGGGCAACATCTACAGTGTGCCGGTTTCACATGGCGAGGGACGCTTCATTTGTGAGCCGGAGCTTTTCAAGAAGCTTGTTGAGAACGGTCAGATCGCAACTCAGTATGTGGATCTCGATGGTCACCCGACTATGGATATCCAGTTCAATCCTAACGGTTCCTACTATGCGGTTGAGGGTATCACTTCACCGGATGGAAGAGTACTCGGTAAGATGGGCCATGCTGAGAGATGGGGACACAGCCTCTATAAGAATGTTCCCGGAAATTACGATATGGGACTTTTCAGGGCTGCTAAGGAATATTTCGAGTAATATACGGACGCCGGAGCCGGAGGGCAGGCATTTAAAGGCGAGTCGCCGAGTCGGAAAAATTTAAAATCGGACCCCTAAGAACCACTAAGGCCCTCGGTAAAGAAAGAATCCTGACGGATTCTTTTGAACCGCTCAAAGCCGCGCGGCTCCCAAGATTAAAAAATCTTGGGCAGCAATGTCAGATATTTTCTTTATGAAAAATCTGACTTGGCGAGGGGGCTAAGGAAAAAGGAAGCCAAGTGGTTCTAAGGGGTCCGATTTTAATTTTTCTCGACTCGGCTCAACGTCTTTAAATGCCTGCCATCCGGCTCCGGCTGAATTGTTGTACCCCCTCGATTATTTTATTAAATAATCTAAATACTACTTCCAATATTTTCAAAGGTGTGTATAATAGGCTCTCGTAGTTGCAATATTTCAAATTCTTGATATAATTGTATGTAGTAATGAAAACTACGTTATATAGAGCTAACAACTTCGTTGGAGGTATATATGTTTACAAAGGGAAATTCTTTACTGCTTAAGATCAAGGATCCGGGCAGTTTCTTTACACATTATGTTGCAATGATTATTTCCATAATTGCTGCAATTCCGCTTTTTTACAGGGTGGCACAGCATCCGAGTCCGGAGCGCATACTTGCTTTCGGTATTTTTGCATTGAGCATTGTTCTTCTTTATGCCGCAAGCTCTACCTATCATCTTATAGATATATCACCGAAGGTTAATGACACCCTGAAGAAGATTGACCATATGATGATCTATATGCTTATTGCCGGAAGCTATACTCCAATCTGTGCCATAGCTCTCGGAGACAGGACGGGCTGGCTGCTGCTTCTGGTTGTATGGATTTTGTCAGCAATAGGTATGGCCGTAAACATTATCTATATCCATACTCCTAAGTGGCTCAATGCTCTCATTTATATCGCTCTCGGCTGGTTATGTGTCACTGCCATCATGAAGATAAGGGCTTCTCTTACGGATGCTGAGTTTTCTCTGCTTTTCTGGGGAGGCGTGATCTACACCATCGGCGGCATCATATATGCACTTAAGCTTCCTGTATTTGAGCGATTCCCTAAGTATTTCAGAAATCATGAGATATTCCACTGTTTTGTCATCGCAGGTTCCATGTGTCACTACGGCGTGATGATCCTGCTGGCAGGCTGAATCCATATAATTCTGCTCCATGCACTCTACGGTGCATGGAGTTTTTTTGTTTTCTTAACAGTTCTTCTGATGTTTCCACAAAATAGTTTTTGAAATCTCTATGAAAACCGCATTAACCTATGTTATATTTAAGGGACATATGGACGTATTGATGTCTATTTATTTCCAGGTAAATGGGGGACTAAAATGAAACAGAATAATATGATCGCTCTTGGAGTTATCGCTGTTGGTATCGTTGCGGCAGCGGTTACAGGTATGCAGTCAAAGGATCTCGGAACCTCAAGCAGTGCTCCGAAAAGCAAGATTCCTTCAGATGCTGTCACTGTAGAAGGTGTAGCTCAGGGCATGGACGGGGACGTAAAGGTTGAGCTTATCCTTACTAAGGATAAGATTTATTCCATCAATGTTACAGAACAGAACGAGACACCAAATATCGGTACACTTGCAGTTGACCAGCTTCCTGCAAGCATCTTTGAGGCAAACAGCATTGACGTTGATGCAGTAACAGGTGCCACCGTTACATCAACAGCTATTAAGAATGCTACAGTTGAGGCCATCAAGGCTGCAGGATTTGATCCGACAGCTTTCGGTTATGTAGAGAAGGAGACTGTAGAAGTTAATCTTGCAGATATCCCTGCTGACGCAGTTACAGCTTCCGGTGAAGCTCAGGGTCTTGGAGGTCCTGTAACTGTTGAGATCACAGCTACTGCCGATAAGATCTACAACGTTGTTGCCACAGGCGAAAATGAGACTCCTAACATCGGAACCATGGCTCTCGAGCAGCTTCCGGGAGAGATCATTACAAAGAATACAATTGATGTTGACGCGGTTTCAGGTGCTACCATTACATCCGATGCCATCAAGGAAGCTGCAAAGAAGGCTCTTGAGAGTGCAGGTTTTGATGTATCTAAGTTTGGTGCCGGTGCTGATGCAAAGGATACTCCTGCCGAGACCAAGGAGACTGAAGCTGAAACCACAAGTGCCGCAGCCGAGAAAAAAGACATTCCTGCCGATGCAGTAACTGTTACAGGCGAGGCTCAGGGTCTTGGCGGTCCTGTAACTGTTGAAATTACAGCTACTGCAGACAAGATTTACGATCTTGTTGCAAAGGGAGAAAACGAGACACCAAATATCGGTACCAAGGCTCTTGAAGAGCTTCCCGAAAAGATCATTTCTGCAAACAGCCTTGATGTTGATGCCATTTCAGGCGCTACCATCACATCTGATGCCATCAAGGAAGCTGCAAAGAAGGCCCTTGAGAGTGCAGGCTTTGATAAAGAAGCTGTAGAGGAAAGCGACGCTGAGGAAAGTGAATCCGAGAAGAGCGAAGCTGAGGAGAGCGAAGCTGAAACCGGGAAGGCTGATGATACCAAAGAAGCTGCTGCCGATGAAGTTACAGCTACCGGCGAGGCTCAGGGTCTTGGCGGTCCTGTAACAGTTGAGGTCACAGCTATTGCAGACAAGATCATCAAGCTTGTTGCAACAGGCGACAAGGAGACAGTCGGTATAGGTACCAAGGCTCTTGAAGAGCTTCCGGAAAAGATCCTCTCTGCAAACAGTCTCAATGTTGATGCCATTTCAGGCGCTACCATTACATCTGATGCTATCAAGGAAGCTGCAAAGAAGGCCATTGAAAGCGCAGGCTTAGATCCATCCGTATTTGTAAAATAATATGCAGCCGTCCGACATTCCTGTCGGACGGTTTTTTTATGCATACATATAATGATATAATAATACAAAAATATTTTTTTAGTGTGACCCATGCACTCTTTTTCCTGTGTATTAGGATGAAGAACATAAGGATAACATCGGAAACCTGATATGCCGCATAAAACTATATTTGACAACCCGATTATCCAAATCAGAAACGAGGACATTATATGACCGATCAGGAAATACTGGATCTATATTTTTCAAGATCAGAATCTGCAATAACCGAAACCGCAGCAAAGTATGGCAGCTACTGTACCTACATAGCCATGAACATTCTTTACAACAGAGAAGACAGTGAGGAATGTGTAAATGACACCTGGCTGAATACATGGAATGCCATACCACCCAGGCGGCCTTCTGTTCTGAGAACTTTCCTGGGAAAGATAACGAGGAATCTGGCATTGAACATTTACGAAAAACAAACTGCCGCAAAGCGTGGAAATGGTGAAACCGCAGCCGTTCTGGAGGAGCTTTCGGAGTGTCTTGCCGACACGAAATCCACACGACCTGAGGATATACCCGAGAAGATAGCATTAACCGACTGTATCAACCGGTTTCTGGAAACCCAAAAGCCTGATCAAAGAAAAATCTTCGTCAGAAGATACTGGTATATGTCTCCCGTAAGCGAGATAGCAGAGGAATACGGTTTCACCGAGAGCAAGGTAAAGATGGCTCTCAGCCGCATGAGAGCCGCACTTCTTACAGAACTTGAAAGTGAGGGGATATCGCTATGAAAAAGGAAAAAGAACTTTTAAAAGCCATCGGTGATATCGATGATAAATTTGTACTGGAAGCCATGCCAAAGACTGAGGCACCAAATGTGATACATATAACAAATAAACGGCATGTTAAACCCATCGGCACTATTGCCGCCGCCATTATCATTGTTCTCGGCTTCAGCGCATATATAACAGTATTCAACGGAAATAAGGAGGCTTTGGCTCCGGAGGCAATTATGCAGGATGCGGCCCCGGCAGAAGCTGTTTCCCCCGAAGCACAGGCCAAAACCGGATTTGCACCAGAAGCATCACCGGGCAATGGCATATCAGAGAATGCATTATCCCAGGAGAATGCGGAGAGGAATGCAGTAAAATCCGAAGGCGATGGTGCGACTTCCGAAGAAAAGAAAGATATTATGACTATGATCGCAAACCCCTGGCACGACAGCAGCTCTCTGTCTGAAGCGGAAAATGACGCAGGTTTTGACCTCACGATTCCGGAAAGCTTCATGGACTTTAAGGCTGAAATCTTCAGATCCATGACCGGTAAAATGCTGGAGATTATATATTGTGACACAGCTTCTCAGGAAGCCTTCCGTATACGTAAGTCCAATGCTAAAGAACAGGACATCAGCGGAGATTACAACAGCTATGATAACGAGAGAACTGTCAGCATAGACGCCACAGACGTAACCCTCAAAGGCACAGGTGACAATGTTTATGTCGCCACCTGGACAAAAGACGGTTACAGCTACGCCATAGACATTGACAGTGAACAAAGCATCGGAGAAACAGAAATCCTGGAACTTGTAAAACAGATTTCATAAACACTTTTTTGCAAATTTTAAAAATTTCATCCATTTCATTTGCAGAAATGAGATATAATATTTATTACGAACAGAGATTGTCAGGTTTAAGGGCTTTAGCCCCTTTGAAAAACTCAAAGAGAACCGGGCAATCTTACAGGAAGGAGAGGAAGTCATGAAAAAAAGCTCTATCAAATTAACCCGTAAAAAGATAACAGCCATTGCTGCTGCATTTGTCTTATCAGCCATGACATTGGTGGCCTGCGGACACAGTTCTTCCGCAAGCAGCGACAGTATAAAAAGTTCAGGCTCTAACTATATGGCAGAAGCCGGCATGCCAATGGAAGATGCTGCTGCAGGTTCAGGTATGTTTGCAGCACGGTCAGCCGCAAAAAACAGCGCAGATATGTCTATGGCACCGGAAATGGAAGCAGCAGAAATGGTTGCCGAAACCGCTGCTTCAGGAGAATCTTCCAGTTCGGATGTGGCTACAGAGCAGATCCCTGATGATCGTAAACTCATAAGAAATGTAAACCTCTCTTTTGAGACTACAGATTTTGACACTTTTGTAAGAGACATCCAGAACAGGACCACTGAGCTTGGAGGTTACATAGAATCCAGTGACATTAACGGAAACGAAAAAACAAGTTCAAACCGTTATGCATACTTTACACTGCGTATTCCCAAACCTCAGGTAGATACCTTCCTGGATTTTGCCGAAGGAAGCGCCAACCTCACAAGAAAATACGAGAATACTCAGGACATAACATTAAAATATCATGACACCGAATCCAGAAAGAAAGCCCTGAAAGAAGAGTATGACCGACTTCTGGAGCTCATGGCACAGGCTGAATCAGTGGATGCCATCATTACCATCGAAGCGCGCTTATCAGATATCAGATATGAGCTTGATAACTATGAGTCTGACCTTCGCTCCTATGACAATCAGGTGGATTATTCAACCGTAACCGTAGATGTTACCGAAAAATCTGTTTACACACCTACACCAAAGACCACCTTCTGGGGACGTGTATCAGCAAATCTTGAGTCAAATATAGAAGAGCTTGCCGAAGCAGTTACAGATTTCCTTGTATGGTTCATTTCAAGCCTTCCTATATTCCTGTTCCTTGCCTTTGTAGCCGGAATCGTTTTGTTTATCGTGATCAGCATCGTGAAACTCCACAGCAAAAAAGCCGCAAAGAAAGCCGCAAAGATGGCCGGAATTCAAACTGCTGGAGCTCCAACCGCTGACGCCAAAAATGATTCATCTGCTCCAAAGGAGCCGGAGAAAAAAGAAGCCGAAGAAAAATCAGAAAACAAAAAATAAGTAACGGAAGAAAATGCAAGGGATAGCTCCCTTGCATTTTCTGTGCCATTTATGCTATAGTACCAACAAACTTGGGACCACGCAGAGGAACAGCGTCTCAGGTTAGCGCCAGGACCGTAATTGGTCGACGAGGATGACAGTTATCGAAAGACTCGGCGGATGCTGTCACGGATTTGTGAATCGAAAGAGAAAAAAGAAAAAGCGGAATCAAAACCGTAACAGAGATTTTCTCACTCACTGATGAACTGATGAAAGAGTTGTATAACAGACTTGTGCCATTGCCGCAGTAATCATATTTACTTCAGAAAAGGCAGGTTAAGTCTTGTTTCGTGATGATGTCATGGCAAAAACATTGGCCTGAACATCACCACCGGTTTTTGTATGAATGAAACTCTTCATCCCGTATGTTTTATCAGAGAGGAGATTTTTTTATGTGTGGAATAGTTGGTTTTGTAGGAAATAAGCAGGCAGCACCTATACTTTTGGACGGACTCAGCAAGCTTGAGTACAGAGGTTATGATTCAGCGGGAATCGCCGTAAGAAACGAAAAAACAGAAATAAAGGTAGTAAAGGCCAAGGGCCGTCTCAAAAACCTTTCGGAAAAGACAGATGAAGGAAAAGCTCTGAAGGGTGAGTGCGGAATCGGTCATACAAGATGGGCCACCCACGGTGAGCCGAGTGAGACCAATGCTCACCCCCACGTCAGCTTCCATAAGCAGGTAGTTGCCGTTCACAACGGTATCATCGAAAACTTCCAGGAGATAAAGGATAAGCTTCTGAAAAAAGGGTATGTATTCTACTCTGAGACAGATACAGAGGTAGCCGTAAATCTGGTTGATTACTATTATCAGAAATACGGTCAGGGCCCCATCGATGCCATATCCCGTGCCATGGTTCGTATCCGCGGATCATATGCTCTTGAGTTTATGTTTACAGACTATCCCGGAGAGGTTTACGTTGCCCGTAAGGATGCTCCTATGATCATCGGTATCCAGGATGGATCAACCTATATCGCATCTGATGTTCCTGCTATCCTCAAGTACTGCAGAAATGTTTATTACATTGACAATCAGGAAATTGCGAAGCTTACTGCCGGAACGGCAGAGTTCTTCAGTCTCGATCAGGAGCCTGTAACAAAGGAACTGGTTGAAATCAAGATGGATGCTCAGGCAGCGGAAAAGGGCGGCTATGAGCACTTCATGATGAAGGAGATCCATGAGCAGCCGAAGTCAGTTCGTGACACCATCAACTCGGTAGTGAAAGACGATAAGATCGATCTCAGCGGCGTTGGCCTCAGCGAAGATGAGATCAAAAACATTTCCCAGATTTACATCGTTGCCTGTGGCTCAGCATATCATGTCGGAGTTGTGTGCCAGTACGTTCTGGAAGGACTTGCACGTATACCTGTCCGCGTAGAGCTTGCTTCCGAGTTCCGTTACCGTGATCCTATCCTTGATCCTAACGGTCTCGTTATCATCATCAGCCAGTCGGGAGAAACTGCTGACTCACTTGCGGCTCTCCGTGAAGCAAAGGAGAGAGGCGTTAAGACTCTGGGAATCGTTAATGTTATCGGTTCTTCCATTGCCCGTGAAGCCGACAATGTGTTCTATACCTTAGCAGGTCCTGAAATTGCGGTTGCCACCACAAAGGCATATTCAACACAGCTCATTGCAGGTTACACTCTTGCGGTTGAATTTGCAAAGGTACGTGGAGAGATTGACGCAGAACGTTATTCAGCACTTATCTCCGAGATGGAAGCATTACCTCAGAAGATAGAAGATATCCTCAAGGACAAAGAACGTATCCAGTGGTTTGCAGCCAAGCAGGCCAATGCTCAGGACGTTTTCTTCATCGGAAGAGGAATCGACTATGCCATCGGCCTCGAGGGTTCACTGAAGCTTAAGGAAATAAGCTATATCCACTCCGAAGCCTATGCTGCGGGAGAACTTAAGCACGGAACCATTTCTCTTATTGAAAAAGGCATCCTGGTTGTAGGTATACTGTCACAGCCTGAGCTTTTCGAAAAAACTGTTTCCAATATGGTTGAAGTTAAGGCCAGAGGAGGATATCTCATGGGACTTACCACCTACGGAAACTACAATATAGAAGATACAGCTGACTTCACGGTTTATGTTCCCACCACAGATCCTTACTTTGCAACCTCCCTTGCTGTAATTCCGTTACAGCTCCTTGCATACTATGTAAGTGTTGCCAAGGGTCTCGATGTTGATAAACCAAGAAATCTTGCAAAATCTGTTACTGTAGAATAATAAGATAATTAAGTATGAAGCCGGAAGGATGCCTTCCGGCTTCTTGTTTTCTGTTTCAGGATGAGTAAATATGCAGCTTTTGTATACACCATGCAATCTTTGTATACAATACTTCGTCGTGTTTGTGGCTTTTGTTGAATGTGACAAATTTTTAACAACATTTTTGTGGAAAATATGCACTAAATGTCATACACAAATAGGTTTTTTATTGTTATGATTCTTTAATTTTGTTATATTATTAAAAGTCTATGAAATTATTTTTGGAGGTATACGAATATGGGTGTTACCACATTTAAAGGTGGCGTCCATCCCTATGACGGCAAGGATCTTGCAAAGGATCAGGCTATTGTAGAGCTTAAGCCGCAGGGGGTTATGGTTTATCCGGTATCTCAGCACATAGGTGCTCCCGCAAAACCTGTAGTGGAAAAGGGAGATCATGTCCTTGTGGGGCAGAAGATTGCTGAGGCAGGCGGATTCGTTTCCAGCCCGGTTATCTGTTCAGTTTCAGGTACCGTAAAGGCTATTGAGAAGCGACTCACAGCCGGTGGAGCCGTAGTGGATGCTATCGTCGTTGACAACGACCAGAATTATGAAGCTATTGAAGGTTTCGGTCAGGCAAGAGACTATACAAAGTTAAGCCGTGATGAGATCGTCAACATCGTCAAGGAGGCTGGTATCGTTGGTCTTGGAGGTGCCGGATTCCCGACATCAGTTAAACTCATGCCCAAAAACATTGACAAGATTGATTATTTCCTTGTTAATGCCGCAGAGTGTGAGCCATATCTTACATCTGATTACAGAGATATGATGGAGACTCCTGAAAAAATCATCGGTGGTCTCAAGGTCATCCTCTCTATTTTCCCTAACGCAAAAGGTGTTATCTGTGTAGAAGACAACAAGCCTGATGCCATCAAGCTTCTATCCGAGAAGGCACAGGGCGAGTCGAACATAGAGGTTGCAGCTCTTCAGACAAAGTACCCTCAGGGTGGTGAGCGTCAGCTTATCTATGCTGTAACAGGCAGAAAGATCAACTCCTCCATGCTTCCTGCAGATGCAGGCTGCGTAGTTGACAATGCAGACACCGTAGTTGCTATCTATGAAGCTGTATGCGAGTCAAAGCCTCTCGTCAGAAAGATTGTAACTGTTACAGGCGATGCAGTGGCAAAGCCGGGTAACTTTAAAGTACCTCTCGGTATGAACTACCAGGAGATCATCGATCAGGCAGGCGGATTCAAGGCAGATCCCGAAAAAATCATCTGCGGCGGTCCCATGATGGGTATCCCTCTTTTCAAGCTCGATATCCCGGTTGCCAAGAATTCATCATCAATTCTTGCACTGCTTCATGATCCTGTATCTTCAGAGCCCACAACAGCATGTATCAACTGTGGACGCTGCGTTGAAGCATGTCCCGAGAATCTTGTTCCCACAATGCTTATGAAAGCAGGTCTCAGCAAGGATACATCAAAGTTCGCAGAGCTTTACGGTATGGAGTGTATTGAGTGCGGCTGCTGTTCATATGTATGCCCTGCCAAGAGACCTCTTACCCAGGCTTTCAAACAGATGAAGCGCCTTGTCAATGCAGAGAAGAGAGCTGCTGCCGCAAAGGCAAAGGCTGAAGCCGAAGCAAAGGCAAAAGAAGAAACAAAATCTACTGAGGAGGTGAAGAAATGAATAAGATGTTAAATCTTTCCTCAAATCCTCACATTCGTGATGAAGTTACCACTTCCGAGATCATGCGTGATGTTGTTATCGCCATGATTCCTACAACTCTCTACGGTATCATACAGTGGGGCTTCAATGCTGCCCTGGTTGTTATCCTGACAGTGGCATTTGCAGTACTTTCAGAGTATGCCTATGAGAAATTCATGAAGATGACGATCACCATAGGTGACTGGTCAGCTGCGGTAACAGGTCTTATCCTTGCACTTAACTGCCCGCCGGATATCCCTGTATGGATTCCCTGCGTAGGTGCTGTTTTCGCCATCATCGTTATCAAGATGCTTTACGGCGGACTCGGAAAGAACTGGATGAACCCCGCACTTGGTGCAAGATGCTTCCTTCTTATTTCTTTCGCAGGAAAGATGACGGGTTGGACAGTAGTAGGACCGGACGCCATGTCAGGCGCAACACCTCTTGCTTTTATGAAGGCCGGCGGAGATATGGCCAAGGTAGACCTTATGAATCTTTTCCTTGGACGTATACCGGGAACAATCGGTGAGGTTTCAAAGCTATGCCTGCTTATCGGTGCAGCTTACCTTATTATTAAGAAGGTAATATCTCCGAAGATCCCTTGCATCTACATCGCAACAGTAGCAGTATTCACACTGCTTTTCGGCGGTCACGGATTTGATATCAACTATGTCCTGTGCGAGATCCTTGGCGGTGGACTTATCTTCGGTGCCTTCTTCATGGCAACTGATTATGTTACATCACCTATCACTCCGAAGGGACAGATTGTTTACGCAATCATCCTTGGTGTCATGACAGGACTTTTTCGTCTGTTCGGTGGTTCTGCAGAGGGCGTTTCCTATGCGATCATCCTTACAAACATTATCGTTCCTGTTATAAACCTTAAGACTATTCCAAAGGCATTCGGAAGGGAGGATGAGAAGTAATGAAGAAAGAATCTTTTGTAAAAGACGCCCTCATCCTTACAGCCATCACTCTTGTATCCGGATTACTTCTCGGAGCAGTTTACGGCATGACAAAGGATCAGATCGATTCCATCAAGAATGCTTCCACCATAGCTTCTTATCAGCAGGTTATGGCAGCAGAAACCTATGATGACGAAACTTACGCGGAAACCCTGGAAACAGCAAAGGCTGAAGGAACCGTGTCCGCAGACAACGGTGGAGCAGAGCTCCTTTCCGTAGTTGCCGCAAAGGATGCTTCCGGCACAGAGATCGGATACATCGTTAAGGCACAGGCTGCAGGTTACGGCGGAAACGTTGTAGTTGTTATCGGTGTTGACAGCGGCTTAAAGGTTACAGGCATTTCCTTCCCTGAAACGCTCCCTGAGACTGCAGGTCTCGGCCAGAGAGCTCTTGAGCCACAGTTCTATGAGCAGTTTGCAGGCAAAGGAACAAACTTAAGTGTCAAGAAGGGCGGCGGAGCAGGAGAGAGCGAAATCGATGCCATCTCCGGTGCTACCATGACTTCTGCAGCGGTTGTTAACTCAACCAATGCCGCAACCGAGTTTGTTCAGAAATACATAGTAAAGTGAAGGAGGTCGTGATAAATGAATAATAAATATCTTGAAAGAATTTATAACGGCATTATCAAGGAAAATCCTACCTTCATCCTTATGCTTGGTATGTGTCCCACACTTGCTACAACAACAAGTGCGTTCAATGCCATCGGTATGGGTCTTTCCACTACCGCCGTTCTTATGTTTTCAAACATGGTTATCTCCGGACTCAGAAATATCATTCCTAACAGAGTGAGACTTCCGGGCGAGATCGTAGTTATAGCATCTCTCGTTACCATTGTACAGCTTCTCATGCAGGCCTATACACCTGCTGTATACGAATCACTGGGTATTTACATCCCTCTTATCGTAGTTAACTGTATCATTCTCGGAAGAGCAGAAGCGTATGCGCTTTTCAATACTCCTGTTCTTTCCTTCTGTGACGGACTCGGCATGGGTATCGGATTTACACTTGCATTAACAGTTCTCGGATCAGTTCGTGAGCTCATCGGAAAGGGTGCCATCTTCGGATTCCAGCTTATCCCCGAGGAGTTCAGCATCGGTATATTTGCTCTTGCTCCCGGTGCGTTCATCGTGCTTGCATTCCTTGCAGCCATCCAGAACAAGCTTAAGCTTCCGTCAGCCACAAACGGCGGAGAAGAAGTTCCTGAGTTCGTTACTTCAGGTGACCTGCTTGGCGCATTTAATAAGATAGAAGAAGCTCCAGCTTCTGAAGTTAAGAAGGAGGCGTGAGCATGTTAGATCTGTTACTGATAGCAATTAAATATTCACTCGTATCAAACGTTGTACTGTCCCAGTTCCTCGGAATCTGTGCTTTCCTTGGTGTTTCAAAGAAGGTTGATTCTTCAAAGGGTATGGGCGCAGCCGTTATCTTTGTTATCGTGCTTGCATCCCTGGTTTCCCACGCCATCTACGTGGTATTCATGGCTGCATCATCACCTTTGTGCAAGGCTCTGGGTCTTAAGGATGGTCTTGAGTATCTCACAACCATCGTTTTCATCCTGGTTATCGCCGCACTGGTTCAGCTGGTTGAGATGTTTATGAAGAAGAACATGAAGGGTCTCTATGACGCTCTCGGTGTTTTCCTTCCGCTTATCACAACAAACTGTGCCGTTCTCGGTGTTGCACTGAATAACGTAACTTACGGATACAATTTCGTAGAATGTCTCGTATACGGTCTCGGTATCTCCATCGGATTTGCACTTGCTCTTATCCTTATGGCATTTATCAGAGAGAACGTTATCGAGGGCAATGACAGCATCCCGAAGTCATTCCAGGGATCACCTATCGTGCTCCTCACAGCCGGACTTATGGCTATAGCATTCTTCGGATTTGCCGGTCTTGTATAAGGAGGTAACGACGTGATAGTAACATTTATTTTGGTCGCTGCCGGACTTGTAGGTGCGACCGGACTTATCCTTGGCCTGTTCCTCGGAGTAGCCTCTGAGAAGTTCAAGGTAGAAGTTGATGAAACAGAAGCAAACGTAAGAGCAGCTCTTCCCGGCAACAACTGCGGTGCCTGCGGATTCCCCGGATGTGACGGCTGTGCAAAGGCTATCGCATCAGGCGAAGCTCCCGTAGATCAGTGTCCTGTAGGCGGTCCTGCTGTTGCAGCAAAAATTGCTGCGATCATGGGTACAAACGCATCAGGCGAACAGGCTGATAAGAAGGTTGCTTACGTAAGATGCCAGGGTGACTGTGATAAGGCAAAACAGGCTTACCACTACACCGGAATAGCAGACTGCCGTGACCTCGCTGTTGTACCTAACGGTTCAGAAAAAGAGTGTCCTTACAGCTGCTGCGGATACGGAACCTGTGTTAAGGCTTGTAAATTTGATGCCATCCACATCGTAAACGGAGTGGCAAAGGTTGATAAGGAAAAGTGTGTTGCCTGCGGAGCCTGCGTTAAGGCATGTCCAAAGAACATCATCGCTATCGTTCCTTATAAGAAGAAGCACATCGTTTCCTGCCAGAATCATCTCAAGGGCAAGCAGGTTAAGGATTCCTGCTCCATCGGATGTATCGCCTGCGGAATGTGCGAAAAGAATTGTCCTTTCGATGCAATTCATGTCATCGATGGTCTTGCAGTTATGAATGATAAGTGTAAGGACTGTGGTATCTGTGCCCAGAAGTGTCCTACAGGTGCTATTACAGGCAAGCGTCCTGTTAAACCTGCCGCACCAAAGGCACCGGCTGCAGCTCCTGCCGCTACAGAAGCCAAGGCTTCGGCACCCGCTCCGGCAGAAAAACCTGCAGAGCAGCCTAAAGATACAACATCTGCCAATGCCTGATAGAAAATAATTTCTATAGACCAAGATGGAAAAGCCCCTCACCTCATAAGAGGTGAGGGGTTTTTCTGTTGCAATCGTTCCTTTTCCTATATCTGTATCAGTATTAATCGCCACCTGTAAAATCACGTTTTTATTCCCAAAAGTTAATCTCAGAGCTCATTATACAATTTTCGGTAAAATTATACGCATTTTATTCATTCAAACTCAATAGAATTATTGCCTTTGACGGAGAATTAGTGTAAAATTTAACATTGTATACATAGGGATTCCGAAATTTATTTTCTTTTATCCTCATATAATGCGTATCAGACAGTATTTACCAACTCTTACGGATACGCAGAAATACACTCATACATCCGTACGTTTCTTCCCGGAAAACAACGAATGACAGGGTGTTTTATTTTACGGTGCGGAAACTAATTATATTTTGGAAATTGCCGAAAATACGAAGGTAGAAAAGTTTTATCAAAAAGCATGTCGACTTTTTACTAGGAGGAAACTTATGGAATTACAGATTCAGGATTTGGTCACATCGATCCGTAAAGAGGGTATCGATGCTGCCAACGCAGAGGCAGAATCTATCATTGCGGAAGCTAAGAAAAAAGCTGCTGCAATCGTTTCCGATGCCAAGGCAGAAGCAGCAAACGCCAAAGCCACAGCAGAAAAGGAAATCGGAATCATGAAAGAAAGTGCTTCTGTCAGCGCTGAGCAGGCGAAACGGGATGCCGTGCTTGCTTTTAAGACAGAAGTCCAGACCGCATTTGAGAACATTCTCAAAAACGATGTAAAGAAGGCACTGACCGGAGAGTCTCTCGGAAAACTCATCCGCGCAGCGGTTACCGGCGAAGATGTATCCAAGTATACCGCCGAAGTAGCTGAAGTTTCAGATGCTTTAAAGGGTGAGCTTGCACAGGAGATCAAGGACGGACTTGAGATCAAACCCACAAAGAACGTAAAAGCAGGCTTCCGTCTTGCGGCTAATGACGGATCCGGATATTTTGCATGTACCGAAGATGAAATTGCCGAGATGATGATGCCGTACTTCAGAAACCTTGAGATTTAAACGGAGGTAAAAGATGGCTGCATATTATTATCTGATATCAAGCCTGCCTGACCTCAAAAGTGACGGAGATATGCCTCTGAGCTACCAGGAATTCCTTGACATGTGCGAAACACAGGTAAGTGAATCCAATTACAAGCTTCTAAAGGATTTAACATTATCCTCAACAGATGGACCTCTTATCAAGGAGTGGAACCGGGTTTACGGATCTCTCACGAAGGAGCTTAACTATCAGCGAAGCATGAAGCTTGGAAAGACTTATCCGACACCCGAAACAAAGGATTTCATGACTGCCCAGGTTGTCAGCTCTGCTCTTGCAGCGAAGGATCCTCTCGAGGCAGAAAAGATCATGCTGGATTATGAATTCCAGCAGCTTGATGAACTGGTAGGATTACACATGTTCGACGATCACGTATTGTTCGGATATGCAGTAAAACTAAAATTACTGGAGCGTCAGGGCTGCTTTGATCACGATAAGGGCAGTACGGAATTCCGTCAGCTACTTGGTGAGGTACAGCAGCGCGTTTACAATTTGTAATTATTATAAATTAATCGGGAGACTTATATGGAAACAGTAACAGGACATGTGACTGGCATCAATAGTAACATGGCGAATGTAATCTTTGAAGGAGCTGTCCGCAAGAATGAAGTAGGTTATATTCTTGTAGGCGACAAGCGTCTGAAGGGCGAGGTTATTCGTATTACTAATGGCATAGCCAGTATGCAGATTTATGAGATGTCAAACGGCATCAAAGTTGGTGATCCGGTAGAATTCACCGGAGAACTGATGAGCGTTGATCTGGGCCCGGGCATCCTGACACAGATTTACGACGGACTTCAGAACCCACTTCCTGAACTTGCAGAGCAGTGTGGTTTCTTCCTACAGAGAGGTGTTTACCTTGACGCTATCCCTAACCGTGACTGGGAGTTCACTCCGGTAGCCAAGGTCGGTGATAATGTTGTTGCAGGTGACACCATCGGTACCGTTCCTGAGGGTATCTTCACCCACAAGATCATGGTTCCGTTTACATTACAGGGCGATGACTGGGTTGTTAAATCCATAAAGAGTAAGGGTTCTTACAATGTCCGCTCTACCATTTGCGTTATCTCAAATGGTGCCGGAGAGGAAAAAGAGCTTTCCATGGTCATCACTCAGCCTATCAAACAGCCTATCAAGTGCTATGAAGAGAGATTAAGACCGGATGAACCGCTTATCATGAAGCTCCGCTGCGTGGATGCATTCCTTCCTGTAGCAAAGGGCGGAACCTTCTGTGTTCCCGGACCTTTCGGAGCCGGCAAAACCGTTCTTCAGCACATGGAAGCTAAAAACGGAGAAGCTGATATCGTTGTTATCGCAGCCTGCGGAGAGCGTGCAGGTGAGGTAGTTGAAGTACTTACAGAGTTCCCTGAGCTGGATGACCCACGTACAGGCCGTTCACTTATGGAAAGAACCATCATTATCTGTAACACTTCTTCAATGCCTGTTGCAGCGAGAGAAGCATCCTGCTACACAGCCGTAACAATCGCAGAGTATTACAGACAGATGGGACTTAACGTTCTCCTCCTTGCAGACTCAACTTCACGTTGGGCACAGGCCATGAGAGAGATGAGCGGACGTCTCGAGGAGATTCCGGGTGAGGAAGCTTTCCCTGCATACCTGGAGTCAACCATCGCTACCTTCTATGAGAGAGCCGGAAAGGTTCGTCTTAAGGATGGTTCTATAGGTTCCGTAACCATCGGTGGAACAGTATCACCTGCCGGCGGTAACTTTGAGGAACCTGTTACTCAGGCAACCCTTAAGGTTGTAGGTGCATTCCACGGACTTTCCCGTGAGAGATCCGATGCCCGTAAGTATCCGGCCATCCACCCGATGGATTCCTGGTCAAAGTATCCCGGAATCATTGAAATGGATCTCGTGGAAAGGGCAAGAGGAATCCTCCGCAGAAGTATCGAAATCAACCAGATGATGAAGGTTGTAGGTGAAGAAGGTACAACAGCAGAAGATTATATCACCTATCAGAAGGGTGAGCTTCTCGACGCGGTTTACCTGCAGCAGAACTCCTTCGATCCTATCGATGCAGCCTGCCCGCCTGAGAGACAGAAAATAGAGTTTGATGTCCTTTATGATTCATTGATGCAGAAATATGACCTCGAAGATAAAGACGAGATCCGTTCTTTCTTCAACCAGTTAAGACAGGAATTCCTTGATTGGCATGGAACTGTTTTTGAGACACCTGAGTTTGAAGCACAGAAGACCAAGATCACGGATTTATATAAATCGAAGGCATTAGCTTAGGAGGTCTTATGCAGAAAGTATATACAAAAATCGAGTCAATCGTCGGCAACGTTGTTACCGTCAAGGCCGAGGGAATCAAAAATGGTGACCTTGCTTTGGTTGGAAACAGCTATGCCAATGTTATAAAGCTGGATAAGGATATCGTTTCGCTTCAGGTTTTTGCCGGCGCACAGGGCGTAAGTACAAATGACCCGGTTCGTTTCCTTGGCAGACCGATGCAGGTTTCCTTCTCATCACACCTTTTAGGTCGTATATTTGACGGTGCCGGCGTACCAAGAGACAATGGTCCGGCTCTTACAGAAAATATGATAGATATCGGCGGTCCTTCCTTTAACCCTGCGAAGCGTATCGTTCCGAAGAAGATGATCCGTACCGGTATCCCTATGATCGATCTTTTCAACACTCTCGTTGAAAGCCAGAAGCTTCCTATATTCTCCGTTTCCGGAGAACCTTATAACCAGCTTCTTTCACGTATCGCCATGCAGGCAGAGGTTGACGTTATCGTTCTTGGTGGAATGGGTCTTAAATATGATGACTACCTGGCATTCCGTGATACTCTTGAAAAGGGCGGTGCTATGAGCCACACAGTTATGTTCATTCATACTGCTGCGGATCCTACCGTTGAGAGTACACTGGTTCCCGATATGTCACTGGCAGTAGCAGAGCAGTTCGCTCTTGAAGGAAAGAAAGTGCTTGTACTCCTTACAGATATGACCAGCTACTGTGACGCTCAGAAGGAGCTGGCAATCACCATGGAGCAGGTTCCTTCAAACCGTGGTTACCCGGGAGATCTTTACAGTACACTTGCTTCCCGTTATGAGAAGGCTGTTGCCATCGAAGGTGCAGGTTCCATCACTATCCTTGGTGTAACTACCATGCCGGGTGATGACGTTACTCACCCTGTTCCTGATAACACGGGATACATCACCGAGGGTCAGTTCTATCTTAAGAACGGACATATCGAGCCATTCGGTTCCCTGTCCAGACTTAAGCAGAACGTTAACGGCACAACCCGTGATGACCACCGGTCACTTATGGATGGTATGATCAAGCTCTATGCACAGTACAAGGAAAGTCTTGAGAAAAAGTCCATGGGATTTACCATGAGTGCATGGGATGACAAGCTTCTTAAGTATGGTGAGATGTTCGAGTCCAAGCTTATGGACCTTAGTGTAAACATTCCGCTGGAAGCTGCTCTTGATCTTGGCTGGGAAATCCTTGCCGATTGTTTTGAGCCTAATGAAACAGGTCTTAAGACAAACCTCATCAAGGAAAGATGGCCAAAGAAATTGGATGAGTAAAGGAGCGGTTTATGGCGATCAAACTCACTAAAAACGAACAGAAAGTGCAGAAGGATCACCTGAAACAGTATCAACGTTATCTTCCTACCCTGCAGCTTAAAAAGCAGCAGCTGCAATCGGTTATCATGCAGATAAAGGCTGACCTTGAAGAGAAGGAAGCCGAACGTGAAGGAATGATAGGCAATTTGGATGACTGGGTAGCTGTTTTCGCCGAGAACGAGCAGTTCGTGGAAGAATTACAGCTGAACAACCTGGTTCAGCCGGATAAGGTTCTGGTAACAACAGAAAATGTTGCGGGTGTAAAGCTTCCGGCCTTTAAAGAATTGACCTTCAAGGATATTTCCTACAACGTTGATGATTACCCGCTGTGGGTCGATACTGCACTTGTAAAGCTGCGTGAGATTGCCCGTCTTGATGCATTGGTTTCTACACTTCGCAAACAGGTATCACTTTTGGAGAAGGAGCTCCGCTCTACCTCCCAGAGAGTAAACCTGTTCGAGAAGGTAAAGATTCCGGAGGCAAAGGAGAATATCCGTGTCATCGGTGTTTATCTCGGAGACCAGCAGACGGCCGCAGTTGTACGTGGCAAAATCTCGAAGAAAAAACTTGTGGGGGCAGAACGATGATAGAAAAAATGAAAATGGTTCACGTCGTTACTACTGTTTCACATAAAGATGATATGCTGGAGGGCTTACGCGCTGTGGGTCTTCTGCATCTGGCGGAGAGGAAGAGTGCCAATCATGCTGCCATAGAAAAGTTCACTGAGCTTTCCAAGACAGTATCACGCCTCCAGGACTACGCGCCGGATAAATCAAAGGAAACCACAACTCCTCCGGTTCTTTCTGACGACGAATTTAATAAAATGTATATGAGAGCCAAAGAGGCTCTTAACAAAAAGGACAGTCTTAATCAGGAAATCTCCTCAACAAAAGCCGAGATCGAAAGGATCGAAGCGTGGGGTGATTTTTCACCGGCTGATGTTAAAGAACTGCAGAAGCAAGGATATGACCTTCACTTTTATCGTGTAGGTACTGCCGAATGTGAGCAGATCATGCAGGATGAGAACATTAAAGCAATCAAACTGGCATCAGTTGAAAAGACCGATACCTTGGCTGTTTTAGGAACACTCCCTCCGGATATCCAGGCAACAGAGTTTTCACTTCCTGCCAGGGGCCTCCGGGAGCTGAAAAGTGATATCGAAAGATTCACTAAAGAAAGCGACGAGTGTGTAGAATTCCTTAAAAAGGCAGCAACTTACGAAAACAGTTTCCATGATCAGCTCATAAAGGCGCAAAATGAAGAAAACTATTCTTCAGCCAGTGAGACGGCAACCACCGAGGATCGGCTGGTATGGATTTCAGGTTATGTACCTGAGGCAGATCTGGGAACCTTTAAATCAGCAGCAACCAGAAATAACTGGGCATATGCAATAGGCGATGTTTCACCTGAAGATGAGACCATACCTACCAAGCTCCGCTATAATAAGGTTACAAAACTGATTGAACCGCTCTACGATATGCTTGGAATACTTCCGGGCTACAGAGAAGCAGATATCTCACTTTGGTTCCTGCTTTTCTTCGCATTATTCTTTGCGATGATCATCGGAGACGGCGGATACGGACTTATATTCCTTATAGCTGCGATCGTCATTATCTATAAGACAAAGAAGATAACAACACCTGTTTTCCTTCTTTTGGTTCTGTCGATCTCTACCGTTATCTGGGGCGCCGTTACAGGAACCTGGTTCGGTATGGAATCCGCTATGAATGTTCCGTTCCTGAGGGCTCTGGTCATTCCTTCCTTTGCAAACTACGCAGAGAAGTTCGGAGTGGCTACGGCAACGCAGCAAAACAACATTATGAAGTTCTCCTTCACCATAGGTGCTATGCAGATGGAACTTGGTAGTTTACTTGCTGCTAAAAAGAAGATGGACAATAAAGATTTGAGCTTTGTTGCAGATTTAGGATGGATGGTGACGATAGTCGCAATGTATCTCCTGTCACTGGTTCTGGTGCTTGGAGAATCGATGTCTGTCACACCTATCTTTATAGCAATCGCGATTGGTTTCGTGCTGGTAGTACTTTTCAGCGGAATGGCTCCCGGAGTCAGCTTCGCTGACGGTGTAAAAGCAGGACTGGGAGGAGCCTTCACAAGCTTCCTTAACACCATCAGCTGTTTCGGTAACGTAATGAGTTACATCAGACTCTTTGCGGTAGGAATGGCAGGTCTCGCGATAGCACAGAGCTTCAATAACATGGCGGCAGGTCTTGCAAACGGACCTCTCGTGATAGTGGCAGCTATCATCGTAATAATCGGACACGTAATCAATATAGTTATGTGTATCCTTTCAGTAGTAGTACATGGTGTACGTCTTAACGTGCTTGAGTTCTCCGGACAGGTAGGCCTCGAGTGGACGGGAATAGCGTACGATCCATTTAAAATGAACGACAAAATAAAAGAATAAGTTTATAATTTTAAATTAAAGGAGAATTACTATGAATATCGCTTATATTGGTATGGCAGCAGCACTTGGTTTGTCTGCATTAGGTTCAGCATTTGGTGCCGGTATGGCAGGTCAGGCCGCTGTAGGAGCATGGAAGAAGTGCTACGCAGCCGGCAAGCAGGCACCGTTCATTATGACTGCATTTGCAGGTGCTCCTCTTACACAGACTATCTACGGATTCCTTCTTATGAATTTCATCGCAAGCGCATATAAGGCAGGAACCATTGATCCGGCACTTTCACTCGGTATCGGTATCTTCGGCGGAATCGCTATCGGATTCTCAGCATTCTTCCAGGGCAAGGCTGCAGCAGCTTCTGCTGACGCTCTTGGCGCTACCGGAAAGGGTACCGCAAACTACTTCGTAGTAATCGGTGTCATCGAGACAGTTGCTCTTTTCGCACTTGTATTCTGCATGTTGCTTCTCAGCGCAGCTTCAATCGCATAAGAATCGATCTTAGGTCGGAGGGCATCCTTTTAAAAACGGGATGCCTTCCGTTTTTGGACCAAGGGGACGGGGTTAGTGGTTCATTTTTCTAAAAATGAACCACTAACCCCGTCCCCTTGGTCCAACGGCTGAGTTGACACCATCAATTTCCCCATTGACACAAGCCATATTATTTTGTATTATAATTTGGTGCTGCCGGTATGGCGGAATAGGCAGACGCTCGGGACTTAAAATCCCGTGCCCAGTGATGGGCGTGCCGGTTCGACCCCGGCTACCGGCATAGAAACCAGTATTCAGGTTTTCCTGGATGCTGGTTTTTTATTATTGCTTTCAAAAAGCCGTCTCATAATCCCTTCAAATATCTTTCAAACAGCCGGTTCCTCCGTAAAACTCAGAAAAAAAAACCGATTTCATTAATGTTATCGGGGTTTTTGCCGACGTTCCTTATATACTTTTAATATTCTTTTTACAAAATGGTATTAAAAAACCGTGTATAATTGTGACACTACTGTGATTTATGTAATTGTATAGTACTAAAGCATGGGATATTCTGCTTATATCCAAAGGCGAGATATTATTTTGAAAAGAAGCATGTAGGGGAGTTTAAACGATGAATGCTTTTGATTCTCGTGAAGTAAATACAAATTGTCCGGTGAACAATAATCCTGAGGATATCAAACCTCAGGCTGTTACTGTTGACAAAAAAACAGAAGATATCTCTTACCCGGAAGACCGTAAAAGAAAGCTTGATCAATTATTTGAGTCATATGCCATCGTTTCAGAGGGAGCTGATGTGTTCCTCTGTGACATGAAATACAATTATTCAAGATGGTCAAAAAGTACGGTTGATTTCTTTAATCTTGAAAATGAGTATATGTACGATGCTGGCAGGATTTGGGAAGAACATGTACATCCGGAAGACAGAGACGTGTACCGAAAAAGCATAGATGACATTTTTTCGGGTGCAGCCAATGGTCATGATATGCAGTATCGTGCATCAGACGGTCAGGGCAGATACTACATGTGTACCTGTCGCGGCATCATATTAAGAGACCCTGAGGGAAATCCCGAGTATTTTGGAGGGGCTATCCGAAACCAGACCATCGGCGGCGGCATAGATGCTCTTACCGGTCTCGGAAATCAGATGAGTTTCTTTAAAGAGATCAGCTTATGCCTTGAAAAGCATGTTCCGGTCAACATCGTCATGTATGGTCCGACTCATTTTTCCAGAGTCAACGATCTCTATGGCTATGATTTTGGAAATATGCTCCTTCAGCATGTGGCAAGATACCTCTTTGAAGCTTATAGAAACGTCGGTAATGTTTACAGGCTTGACGGTATCCGCCTTGCCCTCGTGACCAAGTCCCTTACCATGGAGCAGCTTTCAGAGCAATATGAAGTATATCGGAAACGGCTTAAAGAAGGCTTCCCTTTCGACGGCGAACATATCGATATGCCTATAAATGCCGGGGCATTGGCTCTTAACCGTTTTGACATTGACAAGGATACTTTGTATTCCTGTCTCACTCAGGCTTACTATCAGTCTAAAAATGATTATCAGGGCGCTTTTCGTGAGTTCAATAATGATCCCAGAAGCCAAAAGCGCTATCAGATAGACCTTATAAACAAAATCCGTAAAGATGTACATGAAGGCTGTAAAAATTTCCATTTATATTATCAGCCGGTGGTTGATTCCGAAACAGGACAGCTAAAAGGTGCAGAATCCCTAATCCGCTGGATAGATGATGATGGAACCGTAGTTCCCCCTAATGATTTTATCCCGGTACTTGAGAATGATGCCTTGTTCCCGGCTCTTGGAGAATGGATAATGTTTACTGCCATGAAGGAAGGGAAAAAATTCCTTGAAAAATATCCTGACTTTGTATTAAATGTAAACCTTTCCTATGCGCAGCTTCAGGATGAGAGTTTTACCTTCAGAGTAAACAAATGTCTCAAATCCACAGGATATCCTACAAATAATCTGTGTCTGGAAATAACAGAAAGATGCCGTCTTATAGATATCAGCAGGCTTCAAAGCCTTAATGACGAGCTTCAGTTGGAGGGTATCAAGTTTGCAATAGACGACTTTGGAACAGGTTTTTCATCCCTGGGACTTCTCAAGGATCTGAATATTAACACCCTCAAGGTGGACCGCCAGTTCATAATCAATGTGGAAAGTGATAAAAAGCAGCTTGACCTGGTTTCTGTCATTTCAAAACTTGCCAAGGTCTACGGATGCACCACCTGTGTTGAAGGCGTTGAAACGAAGGGAATGGAAAGCGCCTTGAGAACCTGTAATGTGGATTCCTTCCAGGGCTATTATTACTCGAAGCCTTTACCGTATTCTGAATTTTTAACTAAATATGGTTGTTGTTGATTAATTTTTCATAATACATAAAAACCGCCGGGACAATATCCCGACGGTTTTTTAGCGGAGATGCAGGGATTTGAACCCTGGCGCCGTTTCCGACCTAGCGCATTTCGAGTGCGCCCCCTTCGGCCTCTTGGGTACATCTCCAAAAAATCATACCTAAAAAATATAATACACCATAACAGCAAAGTCAAATATGAAATCATCAGGGTTTAACATGCTTTTTTGACGTTTTTTGAGAAAATCACAAATCCTGTGATATAATCACCGAATGTAACTGTTCATTCGATGCATACCGTAGTCCGGATCCTGTCGGCTCTGTCCTGCGAATGTTCCGTTTGAAGTGTTACCACCATATAATCGATCAATAAAGAGGCAAGCTTTGAAAATAACATTATCTAACAACAATTTAAGATCTGCAGTTGCTGTTTTTTCGGCAGCTGTTCTCACAATCACCACGGGGTGCGCTTCCTTACCTGCTGCAGCATCTGTCAAAAAAGAACGTTTTACTGCCCAGTTTCTTGATGTGTTCGATACAATCTCCATGGAGATCGGCTATGAAGCAACCGAAGAAACCTTCAAGGAGCGCTATAATGCTTCCCATGAGCTTCTTCTTAAAGAACATCAGCTTTTTGATATTTACAATGACTACGACGGTATCAATAATCTGAAGACCGTCAATGACAACGCAGGCATTCAGCCGGTAAAGGTTGACGAAAAACTGATAGAGCTTATTAAATGGGGCAAGGATATCTATTCCCTTACGGATGGTAAGGTCAACATTGCCTATGGCGCAGTTTTGAGACTCTGGCACGAAAAGCGGGAGATAGGTATGGCAACCCCCGAGATGGGTGAGCTGCCGGATGAGGAGGCATTGAAAGAGGCATCAAAGCATACCGACATAAATGACATACTCATCGATGAAGCTGAAGGAACCATCTATCTTCAGGATCCTGAGATGAGCCTGGATGTGGGAGGTATAGCAAAAGGCTACGCCACAGAAGATGCAGCAAGGCTGCTTGAGTCCGCAGGCTCTGACAGCTTTATGCTTAATCTTGGAGGAAACCTCCGGGCCATAGGACTAAAGGACAATAAAGAGAAATGGGTCTGTCCCGTTGAAAACCCCACCTACCGCGACTCACAGACAGGAGACCAGTATTCAGCCATGACTTATCTGGATGACATGTCTCTGGTTACTTCCGGCGATTACGAGCGCTACTATGTTGTGGACGGAAAGCGTTATCATCACATCATTGATCCTGAGACCCTTTATCCCGCAGCTTACCACCGAAGCGTCACAATCCTTACCCATGATTCGGCACTGGCAGATGCGCTGTCCACTGCACTTTTCAGTATGAGCATTGAAGACGGAAAGAAACTCATACAATCTGTTTCCGACGGTAGCAGCGTTCTGGGAAAGAGCGACAGAGTAGGAAGGGTAGAAGTAATGTGGATCTCTGAAGATGGGACGAAAACCTTTACAGACGGATTTGAGGATTTCACTAAATAACAGAAAATTATTTACCGAGACGGTTCTCGTCGAGACTGTAGTTCTTTTGTCCCAACAAAAGCCTGATGATCACATAGAAATAGAAATCAATTTGGATGAGATTGATGCCACAAGTGCAGAGATGAAGGCTACATACAAGGAAATCGATGAATGGGTTAAAGTGCACTATGGCTTTCATGTGACAAATTTGAACATTGCCCAGGTT
>JAILDF010000040.1 GCA_024689585.1 Oribacterium sp. | reverse complement strand
TATAAGTTCCATAATGCCTATGGACCTACAGAATGTACAATCCTTAGTACCTGTTTCGAAGTCGATAAACTTTATGACAGTGTGCCGATAGGTAAGCCGATTTATAATACAAGACTCTACATAGTGGACGAAAACGGAAAGCAGGTAGAAAACGGTGAGGAGGGCGAACTTTGGATCAGCGGACCCCTTGTAGGAAGAGGGTATCTGAAACGTCCCGAGAAAACTGCGGAAGCCTTCATTAAAAATCCGTTCAGTGATGAAGATGGCTATGACAGAGTATATCGTACCGGTGATATAGTCATCGGATGTGATGACGGTAATATCAAATTCATTGGAAGACGTGATACTCAGGTCAAGATAAGAGGCTTCAGGATCGAGCTTTCCGAGATTGAAGAAGTAATCCGCAGATTTACCGGAATAAAGGACGCAACTGTTGCTGCTTTTGACAAAGCAACCGGAGGAAAATATATCGCGGCTTATGTTGTTTCTGATGATGAAGTGGATACGAAAGCATTGGCAGCTTTTATCAAACAGACTAAACCGCCTTATATGGTTCCCGCAGTTACCATTCAGATCGACAAAATCCCTCTCAATCAGAATCAGAAAGTGGACAGAAAAAAACTGCCTGTTCCGGAACTTAAAAATGAAAACTACGATGCGCCTGCAACAGAGATGGAAAAGTTCCTCTGTGAGAAGATGGAGCTTGCTCTTGAACTTGACCAGGTTGGAGCCAATGATGATTTCTTTGAGATCGGCGGTGACTCCATAACTGCCATCAGGTATATAATGGAGTGCAATCATCCGGGAGTGGATACAGCTTCTATCTATAAGTACCGTACTCCGAGAGCACTTGCAGTGTATTGTGAAAGTGTGGAAAAAGACAGCCGGGATATAGATAAAGAAAATGCTGAGGCTCTCAAAGAACCGCAGGGTATCACTTTTGACCAGAAGGCTCTCGTAATGTTGCAGTCGATGTCGAAGGATTCTGCTGCGCTTAATGAACCGTATCTGTTCAGGCTGAAAAAGGGAACTGACATTGATCGTCTTGTAAGTGTAATAGAAAAACTAGAGAAACATCATCCGGCTCTTCTTACCAGAATGGAGAAGAGTGATGACGGTGAATTTGTACAGTGCTATGACGAGAATTTGTTCAAACCTGTTGAGGTGGTTAATACTACAGAGGAAGAATTTGAACATATCAAAAGAACTCTTGTAAAACCATATGATGTCATTGGAAACAGTTTTATGAGAGCGGAAGTTTATCGAACCGGTGCGGATGACTATCTATTCCTGGATATACATCATCTCATTTCAGATGGATATTCCATAAAGATGCTGTTTGACGAGATAAATGCATGTATGGCTGACCCTGGGCATACACTCCCTGCAGATCATTACTACTATCTGTTAAAGAGATATAACGACAGAAAGGGCAGTGAAGCGTATCAGGAAGCCGAGAATTACTATCGTGAAAACTATTATGATAGGGGAAATCTGGACAAGGCAAAGCTGATGCTTAAGGGTGATCATGATTCCCGGGAGAATAAGAGCGGAATGGAGATCGTTCCGCTTCCCATCAAAAAGTCCCAGCAGACAAACAATCTTTTCTTCATGACTGCTGCGGCTCTTGCCATTGCAGAGTTTAACGGAACAGACAGCGCATTCCTGTACTGGATCCATGAGGGACGTGACAGCAGAGAAGATATGTCAGCTTTCGGATACATGATAAGGACGCTGCCGTTCTACCTGACGATAACTAAAGGAGAGACTTCAAAACAGGTACTTGAAAAGGCAAAGGATCAGGTGGAGTTTGCCAAAACTCATGCAGATTATCCATTCCTTTCAACAATGCAGGATGTCTCAGTTCTCATAAGATTTGTTTACCAGAAGAATCTTATTTCAGAGAGCTCTCCGATAGAAACAGCAGAGGAGCAGATCAAGCTTGAACTTTCCTCATCTGAATCCGTGGGTGGTCTTAGCATAGGCGTTGTGGATAATGATGGTGACGATAAGCTTATTCTGGGAGTTAAGTACAACTCATCAATTTACGATAAAGAAAGCATTATCCGTTTATGCTCGATTTATTCTGACATTGCGGAAAAACTGACAAATCCCGATGCGGTTATCAGGGATTAAGAGAGGATCAGTGTGAAAAAAATACTTTTTGTCGCTATTTGTATCGCCTCTGAATGCGGCGGAATGGAGATTTAAATGAATAAAAACAAGTCATTTATATCGGACTTCATATCCCGGATGCTGCCTTCCATGATCGCAAGTCAGTTGGTGATCACGATATGTTCCATAATCGATACCGCTCTCGCAGGACATTTCCTGGGAGAGCAGGCTATCGCTGCTGAAGGAATGGTGAGCCCTGTGGTTCTGGTGGTAGCTGGTCTTTCCAGCATCATGGCTGCGGGAAATGCCAATATATGCAGCAATGAATCGGGTAAATGCAATATAGAAGAGATAAACACGGTTTTTTCAACAGCGGTGACCATATCTGTAGGAATTTCCATTGTATTTACAACCCTTGTACTCGTTTTTTCACCATTTGTTTGTATGATGCTTGGTTTGCAGCGTGACTCTGTACTGTTTGAACAGACCCGTGCCTATATGTGCGGATACGTTCTTGTTATGCCGGCTCTTTCGGTCATTATGGTTTTTCCGGGCATACTCCAAATCGAAGGGGATAATAAAACCAGTATAATTGCGGTATTTTCTTCATTTATTCTGGATATCGTTTTAGATCTTGTGAACCTTTTTGTTATACATGGCGGTGTTTTCGGTATGGCCATGGCAACAACATTAAGCTATTGGATCTCTGCACTTTTTGTTCTTTTCAGAATGCATTCAGGTAATCATACCGTTAAGTATTCAATTAAAAACGTACGGTTTTCAAGGATTGGAGAAATAATGCATGACGGTTTACCGGTTCTGATACAAAATATGTGTATCGCCTTGTCGACCGCAGCCATCAATGCAGCATTTCTGAAATTCGGTTCGGAAAGATATGTGTCTATATTTACCGTGGTATCCCAGGTGGGAGAACTACTCATATGCTTCCCCTCAGGAATGTGTGAGTTGTCTGCCATGGTTACCGGAATCATCAATGGCGAGGAAGACAGGGAAGGTCTCAAGGAGATACTTATAATCATGCTGAAGAAATCCGTTATCATATCCCTGGCCCTTTTGGCAGTGATATGTTTTTCCGGAGATCTTTCGGCAAGAATCTTTACACTTGATAAAAATATACTAAGCCTTGCCAAGCATGGCCTGAGGATATTCACCATACATATCTTATTCAGATGCATTTCTGAAAGTTACATCGGATATCTGAGAGGTATAAAGAGACACGGTCTCGGAAATATGATTCTCATATTTATGGCTTTGTGTACGGCGGTTTATGCATACGTTGTACCTGGTTTCCTCGGCCTTGAGTCACTATGGTACAACTTCGTTGTTGTAATGCTTTTTAATCTTGTATTTATCATGGTGATCATATGCACCATATCTCATAAGAATCCATTTATGCCTGATGCCTGGATACTTAAACCAGACAGTTTCGGCATAGCCAAAGAAAACATGATGGAAGATACTTCCCTTTCAGTTGAGGATCTTTGCGTTTTCTCATCAAATGCAGCCGGATTTGTAAGTGAACATGGAGGAAGTAAGCGTCAGAAAATGCTTGTTTCTTTGTGCATTGAAGAGATGGGTAAGAATATCATTGCTTATGCATATGACAAGAAGAAGGATCCGTTGTTGTCCATAAAGCTTATGTTTACCGAGGAAGGCTTCAAAATTCGTTTCAGGGATAATGGGGTGCATTTCAACCCTAAGGAATATTATGATCTCTATTCGGGCAAAGATGATAAAGTTTCCAATTTCGGCATAAGAATGGTTTTTGGATCTGCTTCGGATGTAACATTCATGAACACCATGAGTTATAACAATTTACTTGTGAAGGTTTAGCAATATGATCATTACGGAGGAATCGAGATGAAGAGATATCTTGATCTTTTGTCAAGAGTGTTTGAGACTATCCCTGAAAGAGCTGCATGTGTTGACGGAGATGAGACCATCACCTACGGTGAAATGGATATTGAATCTGCCCGCATATACCGCTATCTAAAGGAACATAATATCGGAAAAGAAGATTTTGTATATATCATCATGCCAAAGAACTGTCATTTCATAAGCTGCATGATCGGAGTATGGAAAGCCGGTGCCGCTTATGTCATGAACGAACCGGGGTATCCCCCCGAAAGAGTAGAGTATATATGTAAGGATACAGATGCAAAGCTTATTCTTGATATGGAGCTCTTTGATGAGATCATGAATTCCTGCGAGCCTCTTTCCGGATATGAAGAGACAGATGTTCATGATGCAGCTTATGCCATATATACCTCAGGCTCCACAGGAAATCCAAAGGGTGTACTTCATGAATACGGAAACCTTGATCAGATGGGATCCTATGTGGACACTGACATTCCGTATCCTGAGACACGTCATGGTCTGGTGCCGCCCACAAGCTTCGTTGCCTGCGTGTGTTTCATAATCTCCTATTCCCTTAGGGGAAGGACTTTTTATATGGTATCAGGGGAACTTCTCAGGAATCAGCCTGAGTTTTGCAGATTCATCGAAGAAAACGAGCTTGAGGAGGTGTATATCCCGCCATCCTATATAAGGATATATAGGGATCCCGCTCCAAGCCTTAAGCTCATCAATACGGGCAGCGAACCGGCCAATGGGTTGTATTATGAAGGCGGGAAACCTCAGATCTGCAACTTCTACGGTATGTCTGAGTCGGGATTCCCCATCCTGACCACCATTCTTGATAAGGCTTATGACGTAGCTCCTGCAGGAAAACCTGTTGTAGAAGGGCTTGATCTTAGGATCATTGATGATGATGGGAAAATTATCAAAGGACCTGGGATGGGAGAGCTGTGTTACAGGAATGAATATGTGAGGGGGTACATTCATTTACCGGAAAAAACAGCTCAGGCTTTTGTCAATGGGATCTTTCACTCCGGAGATCTCTGCCGCCGAGATGAAAACGGCATATATTATCTGTGCGGCAGAAAGGACGATATGTTCAAGATTAACGGAAACCGTATAGAACCTGCGGAGATTGAGGCTCAGGTTCAAAGAATTACGGGTCTTGAAAAGGTGGTTGCAAAAGGCTTTGACGAAAACCATCACCAGTTTATCTGCGTTTATTATCTGGAGGATGAAGCAAAGCGGCTTGGTATATTTACCGAAGGTGATCTGGAATTCGACAGGGAAAAGCTTTTGAATGCTTTACCGTCCTACATGATGCCTTCATATTTTATACCTTTGAAAGCATTTCCTTTAAACATCAATGGAAAGATTGCAAAAAAAGAGTTGAAAAGCCCTGATGCTTCAAGATATATCAGTAACAATAAACCTCCCATTGGTGAGGGTGAGAAGTATTTTTGCGAGATATTTGCAAGGCTTCTGGATATTCCGGCGGTGGGAAGGGATGATGATTTCTTTATGATAGGCGGTGATTCTGTCTTAGCTATCCGCCTTGTGCAGCTATGTGACAGATATGACCTTGATGTTAATGCTGTTTACAGCTACAGAACTCCGGAGCTTCTTGCGAAAAATGTCAGGAAAAAAGAAGAGAGTGATCTTCAGGAGCATTCTGAAAAAATGAAGGCGGGCTACCGTGATGAGAATATATCAGGCGGGGCTTTTTATGATGCCTTCGTTAATAATATCACTTCCCAAACGGTCATTACGTTGAAGAAAGAGGCTGATATTACGCTTTTGGAAAAAGCTCTGTTTACCGTATACAGAAACTATCCGTTTTATCATCAGCATATAGAGGCAGAAAACAGAAAACTTTATTATGTAAGGGATGAAGAAAACCCAAAGATATATACACCTGAGACATCAGTTGACAAGGAAGACCGTATAAGGGTCATCGCTGACGGAAAGAAGCTTTTTATAAAGACGCCCCACGCCTTTACGGATGGTTTTGGCATGCATCTATTTATGCAGCTTTTATTGGAAGCTTATCAGGATCTGCTGGAAGGAAAGATGCCTGAGGTTCAGGAGAAGAGTGTATACTGTCCGGGACATTATTATGAGATCTTCAGTGAAGATTATTCGGATTATGGAAAAGAAGCTCCCGAGGTATATAAAAGCTTTGCCGGAACCTATCGTTTCCCTGAGGAGAACTGTGAGAAGGACAATGGAGAAAGATATCACTATACTGTAAAGATAAATTCCGACAAGCTGCCGGCTCTTTCTCAAAAGCAGGCAAAGGATATTGCATCAGTTGGGGGCAGTGCCACAGTTATAATTGCTGACATGATCGCAAAAGCCATAAAGGATGTTCATCCTGAGGCTGATAAAATCGGGTGCCGGACATCCGTAAACCTGAGAGCTCTTATGCATCATGAGGATTCTCTTAAAAATATGAGTCTGGCTCTTGCGGTTTTCATTCCAGGTGAGGACAGCTTACATCAGTTGAAGGAATCCCTAAAGCCGGAAGCTTTAAAGTGGCAGCTCATGAAATTCAGGCTGATGATCGACGGAATGCTTGAAGACCCCGAAGACAAAATGCTCATCGGTTCCATTATACGGCCTACCTTTGCCGTTACCAATATGATAGATAATGGAAGAAAGTATCCGGATATCGTTGAATCAGCGGAGGGAGAAAATGCCTCTCCGGTTCCGTTACTTGTAATGATCGGGAATGAAGGAAAGGAAATAAGTATTTCCTTTATCCAGCAATTTGAGGATCGAGCATACTTTGACCGGTTCTGTAAATATCTGTCTGAGTATGATCGATGATACTATCTGGTGAATCCTGTGATCAACAGGACAACAGAAGGTCAGGACAACAGAAACTCGATCGCTTATAACATTAATCTTGAAATATGGGAGGTTTATTTATATAATTTTTTTGTCTGTGCTATGAGGCGCAGAGCCGGGAGGTGCAGTTATGTCATTAAAACGGATACTTGCCGTTTTGGCATTGGTTTTAATTGTCATATTGCTTGTGATGCTTTTGTTTTTTGCCTTCACTGGTGCTAAAAAAGAGTATATCCTGGCGGTTCTGTTTTGTCTGATCGTGGTACCTACGGTGATATATATTTTCATCTGGTTCACGGGACTGACTAAATAATAATATTTTTGATGCTTCGGTCACGAATCTCTCACAGCGGTTCAGCCGCCCGATTTCCGGAATAATGATGTAAGATTATTCTGAATGGTCTCTAAGAGAGCCTTGAATGTGCTTTAATGGGAGCCTGAAGGCTTGGAATCTAAATGGTGGACATATAAGAGTGATCATTAAATCGGCATGTGTCAAAAAGGTGAGAAGCATCAGTAGTGTCCATGCGGATACTATCCCTTTAGGAGGATTTTTATGGTTCGAGCAATCGTAGGTGCAAACTGGGGAGACGAGGGAAAAGGTAAGATCACTGACATGCTTGCAGAGTCTTCTGACATCGTAGTACGTTTTCAGGGCGGTGCAAATGCAGGTCATACAATCATTAACAATTATGGTCGGTTTTCACTTCATCTTCTTCCGAGCGGTGTGTTCTATGACCACACAACATCGGTACTTGGCAATGGCGTTGCATTAGACATTGAAAAGTTTATTGCTGAGTTGAAATCATTAGTTGATGCAGGGGTTCCGACACCTAAGATACTTGTTTCTGATCGAGCACAGGTTATGATGCCTTATCATGTACTTTTTGATACCCTTGAAGAGGCAAGACTTGCGGGCAAGAGCTACGGTTCCACAAAGTCCGGTATCGCTCCTTTCTTTTCCGACAAGTTTGCAAAGATCGGTCTTCAGGTAAATGAGCTTTTTGATGAAGAGGTTCTCACTGACAGACTTCATAAGGTTGTTGAGATGAAGAATGCTACACTCCGTGAGCTTTATCATGCTCCTGAGCTTGTATATGAGGAACTTCTTGCAGAGATGCACAAGCAGAGAGATCTCATCGCACCATATGTTACAGATACTTCCAAGTTCCTGAGAGAGGCTCTTAAGGCAGGAAAGACTGTTCTTCTGGAGGGTCAGCTGGGAACAATGAAGGATCCGGATCACGGTATCTACCCGATGGTTACTTCAAGCTCAACACTTGCAGCTTACGGTGCAGTTGGTGCAGGTATTCCTCCATATGAGATTAAAGATATAATTGCTGTTACAAAGGCTTATTCTTCAGCGGTAGGTGCAGGTGACTTCGTTTCCGAGCTTTTCGGAGATGAGGCAGAGGAACTTCGTAAGAGAGGCGGAGACAAGGGCGAGTACGGTGCAACTACAGGCCGTCCGAGAAGAGTAGGCTGGTATGATGCGGTTGCTTCAAAGTACGGATGTCAGCTCCAGAGCGCAACCGAGGCTGTCCTTACAGTACTTGATGTACTTGGATACCTTAAGGAGCTTAAGGTTTGCACAGGCTATGAGATAGACGGAAAGGTAACTACAGATTTCCCTGTAACACCGCTCCTTCATAAGGCAAAGCCTGTTTATGAAACACTTCCGGGATGGAACTGTGATATCCGCGGTATCACTGATTATGAGGATCTTCCTAAGGAGTGCAAGGACTATATCGATTTCATCGAGAAGCAGATTGAAACACCTATTACCATGGTATCCAACGGTCCTGAGAGACACGCAATCCTTAAGAGAACACCAAAGATCTGAAAATGGAACAGCTCATGTCATGTTTTGGGTTGAAGGATTATATAATGGAAATTTCGAATTATAGTTGAGTTTTCCGAAATAATTTAGGGTCAGACATTAAGGTCCGGCCCTTTTTTGATGCGGAGATTTTAAGAGATTTTTTAATAATTCTATTGACTTGCAGTGATAACGAATATATAATTCGGGAAAATTGTAGGACAATCATCCGGCAATTGAAATACTTCAATTTATCTTATTAAAAAAAGGAGGGGAAATAATGAGAAAACTATTTATGGTTACAGCATCCATGCTGCTTGCAACAGGGCTTTGCGCTTGTACTACAGAAAGAACGGTAAAAACAGAAGTTAACTTCTCTACAACTAATGATGGTAAAACCAAATCGTATAGTTACACATCAGATACAACGAATGGAAAAACCACTGTAACAGAGTCATCAGGTGAAGAAACTACTGCAGCAGAGCCGTTAGATGGAGAAATCAATGCAACAGAAATATCAGAAGATGGCGAAAGTGGAAATGATCTTGACCTCCGCTATTATGCAGAGAACGGCCAGGCATACATTATCACAACAGTTAATACTGAAGGAATTGAAGTTGGAGCAGTAAACTTAGAGGATTCAACAAGTGTTGCAGATGCATGGGTTGAGGATAATGTTTTAACTGCCGTTTTTGATGCTGAGATTGAGGAAGGTGAAGCATATGCAGTTATTGAGGTATATGAAGAAGGTTCAGACGAGGCTATCAAGTCCATTATACTTCCTGTATATGTAAAAGATGGTGAGATTTATGATGTGGCTCAGGAATTTTCAATGGTAGATACGTTGGAAGAGTACTTCAGCGAGCAAACTGAATAAGTCATAACATGAAATACTTCAATGAAGAAAGGAAAATGAATATGAAAAGATTACTCTCATTACTTACATCAGTTGGTTTAGGACTTGGAATTATTTTCCTGGGAACAACATGTACAGCACTCGCAGATGAGGTACCGGCTTATTATGTTAACCAGTCACAGTATGTTGCCGGAGTATATGGAAAAGATAATTATGGAAACGAACTTGTAGTTGCCCTGTATGATAATGGCTATCAGGATATTGCTTATATCATGGATGGATATGAAAGATTTTATGGTACATATACCGTGACACCGGGACAGATGGCAGGAGCAAATAACCTACAGTTCTTTAATGTCAGCGGAATTACTTTTACTTATTTTGAGATGGGTAACGGACGATACATCATGGCTGATGACGGAGATGTATACACTTTGGAAGATATCTCAGCTTATGAGGTTGAGCAGCTCAGATAGTTTTTGATTTCTGTAAATTTCAGTAGAAAAGTAGTAGCAGTTCAGCCGGTGGACCATGGGGACGGGGTTAGTGGTCCACCGGCTGAACTGCTACGAAAAGTACATTAATTGTTAAGAATTCTACAACTTCTTTTTGACATAATATTAACAAAAATGTATAATATCCCTCAAAGGGTCTGTGCGGACTGAAAGCGAATTCAGGTTCGAAAGATCGCAATAGGAAGATAATCTTTAAATAAGTATAGA
>JAILDF010000029.1 GCA_024689585.1 Oribacterium sp. | reverse complement strand
AATCCGCAGGTTCCCATACCGGATGAAATAGGAGTTCCGTTCATCTGCATTTTGAAAACGCAGGTTGCGAGAGGTCCGGTGATGGCGGAACAGAGTATGGGAGCGATCCATATGCGTGGATTCTTAACTATGTTTCCCATCTGGAGCATGGAGGTTCCGATGCCCTGGGATACGAGTCCGCCTACGCCGTTTTCCTTAAAACTCATAAATGCAAAGCCAACCATCTGTGCACAGCAGCCTGCAACTGCGGCACCGCCGGCAAGTCCTGTGAGGCTCAGGGCTGCACATATGGCAGCGGAAGAAATAGGAAGTGTTAATGCTATTCCCACGATGACAGACACAAGAATTCCCATTATGAAAGGCTGCTGAGCGGTAGCCCACATGATCAGAGTTCCGGTTTTCATGGCAGCTTTTCCAAGTGCCGGAGCCCACAGTGCAGAGAGGAAAATGCCTACGCCGATGGTCAGGAGCGGAGTTACAAGAATGTCTATCTTTGTCTCCTTTGATATGGCTTTACCTGCTTCAGCTGCGAAGATTGCTACAAAGAGTACCGCGAGAGGTCCGCCTGCACCGCCCAAAGCATTGGAAGCGAAGCCTACTGTAATAAGAGAAAAAAGAACCAGCGGAGGGCAGTGAAGTGCATATCCGATGGCCACAGCCATTGCCGGACCGCTCATTGCGGAAGCAAGTCCTCCTACGGTATATTCCGTACCTGCGATAGTTGCCACTGTGTTGGTCAGGAACGGAATATGGAGCTGGGAACCAAGTGTGTTAATGATGGTTCCTATAAGAAGTGAAGCAAAAAGTCCCTGTGCCATGGCACCCAGAGCATCGATGAGATAACGCTTCACTGAAATCTCGATATCCTTACGCTTTAAAAATGATTTGAAGTTTTCCATTGTTTTCCCCCTTCACGTATAACGAATGAAAAAAATCCGAGATACTGCATGAACTGCAATGATCATCAGAATGATAAATATTTATCATCCTAAGAAACTGCAATTGAGAAACATTTTACACCAAAGAGGAGATATATAAAATTATATTTTTGAATATCTACCATTATTTTTTATGAATTTTGTAAAAATAAATAATCTTTTGTTATAGTAAAAATTATTTTTGCCGATATAATAAAGAGTAAAGAAATTTTCGTGCAACAAATTTACAGTACCGGGTGAGTAAGTGTACGGGTCTAAAATGTGTGTCGGCAGCAAATGGCAGGATCTGTATGTAAACTCACCGATTAGTCTTGATATAGGAGGTATTTCATGGTTATCAACGAGACTAGAATTTACAAGAACATTGCGGACGGAAAACATGCTGCCGTTATCAATGAAGATGAGGGCATGATCACTCTTGTCACGGGAATGGCAAACATTTTCACTGTTACCGCAAAAGAACTTGCATCGGCATTTACACCGACCCATAATACGTTTTCTTTGGAAGACATGGATCTTTGGCAGTTGCAGGTGCTGGACAGATAAGACGATCACCTTGACGGGCGACCGTCTTTTTTTTATTGGGGAGGAACAGTTCAGCCGGCAATGGTTCGCGAAGACCGTGGTCGGCTCTTTTCCCAACCATCCGGAGTTATTGGAACCACTGATTGACCTTAAAACCCAGAATTCAGAATATAAGTCAATGTAACCTGCCATTCAGGATGACTCAAATGCTGGTAACCGGAATATGGGTCAATGTAATGCCTTGTTAACTGTGAAAATAAGGTATACCGGCTGAACTGTTCTGTGCGTCAATCAAACTTGCATGTCGCCTTGAAAATATATAGAATAAAAATCTGTACAGTAAAGAGCAACTTTAAAATGGTTTTGAGGTTTTAATATATGAAAAAAATTGTTATTTCAGATGTTGATGGAACATTGGTGAAAGATGGAACTTTGGATATAAATCCGGAGTACAACGGAGTGGTAAAGGAATTACTGGATAAAGGGATTCAGGTGGTGATTTCCAGCGGCAGGTCTTTCTCCAGTGCTTCGAAGCTTTTAGGTTCATTTGTGAATGAATTATATTTTATTTGCGATGGCGGAACCAGCATATGGAAGGATGGGAAGATCATCAAAACCTTTCCTATGGAAGAAAGTCTCTGGAAGGGGTTGTTCAAGGATGCAATGAAGATTCCGGGGTGTGATGGTTTTATATCAACAGGAGCTTCAGGATATGCACTTGATCCGGATAGTGAGATGTATCATTGGCTTACTGAGTCCTATGGGTTTGAGATGACTCCTATGAAGGATATCGATGATATAAAGGATCCGGTTATCAAACTTTCGGTTTTTCATGGGGTTGACTGCGAGGAGGCATGCAGGGAAGGCTTTACTCCGAAATGGAAGGATAAGGCGAAGATTGCTTCAGCCGGCAGTGCCTGGATGGATTGTGTGGAGAAGCATGCAAGTAAGGGAACTGCATTAAAATGGCTTCAGGAATATCTCGGCATCAGTAAAGAGGATACTTATGCCTTCGGAGATAATATTAATGACATAGAAATGCTAAAATGCGCCGGACACAGCTACGCTGTCGGAAATGCAAGAGATGAGCTTAAGGCTGTTGCAGATGAAGTGATAAAGCCGTATTGGGAAGATGGCGTACTTGAGGTACTAAAGTCATTACTCTGATAATCAGTTTTCCCGAGGATTCCGGAAAACTCACTTTGCGAGATACGGTTTTTGATGATGTCAAAACCGTTCTTACGGATATCAAAGCATCTACGGATATCAAAACATCTATGGAAATCAGATATTCTATAGATGAATAAACTCAATATGATCGAGGAAATGAATGACTATTAAAATATCTCTGCCGGTATTGTTACTGGCATTTTTCTTTCTTCTTTCCTGTGGAATATCAAATCCCATGCAGGAATCCTCGCAGGAATTTTCCGAAGAAACGTTAAGACAGGAATCTGTAAACGAAAAATCCGAAACAGAAGCCTATATAGAAACGTCATTGGAAGCTGTTCAGATAATGTCAGCATATGCCGGCGAAGGTTTAAAGCCTGATGGCATATATGTGCCTGCAGTCTTCAATTATTCCGGGGGCAGCGGCAGGGTGACGATATCCTGTGATGAGGTTGAGCTTTCAGGCGGAGAGGCGATAGCTTCCATAGCTTTTTCAAGCCCGAATTATGAGTATATCCGTGTTGATGATTTAAAGATCACCGGAGAATCTACGGAGAAAACATCGACTTTCAAGGTCCCCGTGAAGCTTGATGAGGAGATGACGCTCATTGGCTGCACCACGGCTATGTCCTCACCTCATGAGATTAGCTACACGATATACATTTCTCTCGATGAAATATCGGGAGAGCCAAATAACCCGGGAAGCAGTGCTGCGGGAAGTAACCCTGGAAGCAGTACTGAGGGGATAAATACGGGAAACAGTGTTGAGGGAAGTAGTGCAGTTGCTGCCGATATGAAGATCAAACCTGAAGAGGGTGGCGAAGAAAGCAACGGCAGTGATTCTGAGGATATAAGAACCGGAGTAAAAGAACAGATAAGTGACGGGTTTTCAGATCTTACAAAAGAAGTACCTGTCATAGAAGGATTAAATTATGATCACTCTATGGAGCTTAAATATGCAAAAGGATTTGCGGTTCATTATTATGATAATGATATAAAGCTTATTTCAGTCGTTGACGGAAGCAGATATCTTCTTCTCCCGGAGGAGGCTGAGGTGCCGAAAAAACTTCCGGAAAACACTACTGTTCTGAGAAAGCCCGTTAATAATCTTTATCTCGCTGCAACAAGTGCCATGTCACTTTTCGACGCCATGGGGGTCGACTCTGTCAGATTCACCGGCACGGATGTGTCGGGCTGGAGCATTGAAGCACCGAAGGAAGCATTGGAATCCGGAAGGATGAAGTTTGCGGGAAAGTACAGTGAGCCGGATTATGAAACTCTCATTACGGGAGGCTGTGAGCTTGCCATAGAATCCACCATGATCCTTCATAAACCCAATGTGAGGGAGCAGCTTGAGACTTTGGGGATTCCTGTTTTCACCGACTGGTCTAGCTATGAAACAAGTGCTCTGGGTCGCACAGAGTGGATACGGCTGTACGGAGCCTTACTTGATGAAGAGGAAAAGGCGGAAGCATTCTTCAACGATGAAGTGGTGCGTTCCGGAGCTGATACCGGCTTCGAAAAGACGGATAAAACCGTTGCCTTTTTCCATTTCAACACCCGGGGACTGGCCATAGTCCGGGATTCCGGTGATTATGTGTCTGCCATGATAAGAGACGGCGGCGGGATCAATGTTTTCGATTCCATTGACTCCGGGAACACGGGCATATCTATGGAAGAGTTTTATTCGAAAGCCTCCGAAGCAGATTTTCTCATCTACAACACAAACATCGATACGGATGTAAAAACCCTCAGCGACCTTCTGAACAAAGCTCCGCTTCTAAAGGATTTCAAAGCGGTAAAAGAGGGTAATGTTTACCTTATTGACAGGAAATTCTATCAGTCCACCGACAGGGTTTCCGAATTTGCGAAAGACATAAACATTATTTTGACCGGCAAAGATGAAGCTGTGTCTTTTCTTGTGAAATGCAAATAATATAAGAATGAATGAAAAGAATACAATAGTTCAAAAAAGAATACATCGATATCTATGGGTTGGCATCTTTCTGGTCCTGGCATTTTCTGCCGTATTTGTTCTCAACATTACCACAGGCAGTGTGCCGGTTTCCGTTAAAGAGGTCCTTGAAGCCCTGACAGGTACAGCCGGTGATTCCAATGTCGTGAAGATCATCCGGATCATCAGGCTTCCGAGAGTGATCATGGCGGCCCTTCTGGGTGGAGCTCTTGCGGTATCCGGGTTTCTGCTTCAGACATTTTTCGGAAACCCCATAGCCGGCCCTTTTGTTCTGGGAATCTCTTCGGGAGCCAAATTCGCGGTTGCCCTCAATATGATTTTCTGGGTAAGTATGTCAAAATCAGGCTCATCGCTTTCCATGATTCTTTCAGCCTTTGCCGGTGCACTTCTGTCAACAGCATTCATTATCTTTGTTTCCGGAAGCGTCAGGCATAAAGCGGGACTCTTAGTGGCAGGAATCATGATAGGCTATATATGTTCCGCGGCAACGGATTTTCTTCTGACCTTTGCTGAGGATAAGGACATCATTAATCTGCGGGGGTGGTCCATGGGAAGCTTTTCCGGTATGAGCTGGGACGGGGTTTTTGTATCCGCCGTGGTCATAGGCATTACCCTCATCATCACTTTTCTTTTATCAAAACCCATAGGGGCGCTTCGGCTCGGAGAGAATTATGCAAAAAGCATGGGTGTCAATGTCAAGGTCTTCCGCACAGTCATCATCCTTTTATCAAGTGTTCTTTCGGCATGTGTGACTGCCTTTGCGGGTCCGATTTCATTTGTGGGCATAGCAGTTCCGTTTCTTTCAAAACAGATGCTTAAAAGCTCGGATCCCACGGTGCTTATTCCGGTTTCATTTATGTGCGGCGCGGTTTTCTGTATGCTGTGCGATCTTATAGCGAGATGTACATTTGCTCCGATGGAGCTTAACATTAGCACTGTTACAAGTATCTTTGGAGCGCCTATAGTTATTTTCATGTTGATGGACAGGAGGCTGGATGGAAAGGTCTGAAAATTACACCGACAAAAAAGCCCTGAAACAGAAGGGATCTTCTGCAGGGGATGACAGTGATGCCGCCATGAAAAATATCATCAGACCCAACGGACTTTCCGTCAGGGGTGACAGTAATGTCGCCATGAAAGATATCATCAGACCCAACGGACTTTCTGCAGGGGATGACAGTGATGCCGCCATGAAAGATATCATCCGGCTCAACGGACTTTCCGTCGGGTATGAGGGTGATGCCATCATAGAGAACATTGATCTTGAAATCGGAAAGGGAGAGATAGTCACCCTGATAGGCCCAAACGGAGCCGGAAAGTCCACCATTTTAAAGACTATATCGAGGCAGCTGCAGCCGGTTTCCGGAGCTGTTTATGTGAACGGACGGGAGCTTCGTGGGTTTGATCAGGCGGAGCTCGCGAAAGTTCTGTCTCTGCTTCTCACCGAACGTATCGATCCGGAATATATGACCGGCAGAGACATTATCGAAACCGGAAGATATCCTTACACAGGGAAGATGGGGATACTTAGTGAAAGTGACCACGCTGTGGTGGACAATATCATAGAGCTTTTGGGAATTCATGAGCTTGCCGACAGACCCTTCAGGAAGCTCAGTGACGGGCAGAAACAGAGGATACTTATAGGAAGAGCTCTTGCCCAGGAGCCGGAGATACTGATACTGGATGAGCCAATGTCTTATCTCGACATTCGCTACAAGCTGGAACTGATAGAGATACTTAAAAAGCTGAGAAGCGAAAAACAGATCACCATTGTCATGTCTCTTCATGAATTTGAGCTTGCGAGAGTTATTGCGGATAAGGTCATATGTGTTAAGGAAGAGGGCATTGGCAGGGCAGGTTCTCCGGAGGAGGTGCTGCAGCCGGATGTGCTTAAGGAGCTTTACGGCATTACGGATGAGCAGTTTGAGCTAATGTTGCAATCCATGAGATTCGTGTTATAAATAGGATATGCGGGATTTTGGCAGTTCAAAAGGAATTGCCATATATAGCTTTATCCCTTCGCACAGAGAATTTAAATGAGCTGACATTCCTATGTGAGCGTTTTGTGCGGAACGATTTGATGTCGATTTTTGAAATACCGCATCAAGAATGTATTTTTAAGGGAGGAATTATGAAAAAAAGAAAACTTGCAGTGATTTTAGCCGCAGTGCTTACATCAGTTACGATGGCAGCCTGCGAAAGCACAAGCGTTCCTGAAGCAGGTGCAACAACAGAGGCGGCTACGGCTCAGGAAACTGAAACGGTTGAAGAAACAACAGGGGAAGCAAAAGAAGAAACCACCGCTGCATCAGGCGAAGCTTCCGAAGAGGATGATAAGGCAAAAGCTGATCATGTAGCGGAACTCATTGATGCCATCTATGTTCAGGAAAGAACCGACGATACGGATGATCAGTGCAAAGAGGCGAAGGAAGCCTGGGATGCCCTTACAGATGAGCAAAAGGAAATGGTTGAAGGCGAGTATGCGGATCCAGATTATTTCGGAAGAGACACCGGAGATGCTTCAAAGGATGATCCATTGAATGTCGACGACATTGGCGAAAACGAGCTTCTGGTAGTAAGCTTTGGTACTTCCTTCAATAACAGCAGAGCAGAAGACATTGGCGGTATCGAGAAGTATCTTGCAGAGGAGTTCCCGGACTGGTCAGTAAGAAGAGCTTTCACCGCTCAGATTATCATTAACCATATACAGGCCCGTGATGAGGAAAAGATCGATAATGTGGAGCAGGCGCTGGAGCGTGCTGTCGAAAATAAGGTAAAGCATCTTGTGGTTCAGCCCACACATCTCATGCATGGTACGGAGTATGACGAGCTTTGCGACACGCTGGCGGATTATGAAGATATGTTCGAGTCTGTCACCGTTGCCGAGCCTCTCCTTGGCCAGGTAGGAAAAGATTCAGATACTGTAAATGAAGATAAGGAGTCTGTAGCCGAGGCGATCACTGAGGAAGCGATCAAAGCTGCCGGCTTCAAGGATATAAAGGATGCGGAAAAAGACGGCACAGCTTTTGTATTTATGGGCCACGGAACCTCTCACACAGCAAAGGTGACCTACAGCCAGATGCAGGCACAGATGGAAAAACTTGGATATGCCAATGTTTTCATCGGAACTGTTGAGGGTGAGCCTGAAGACACAGCCTGCGAAGCGGTTATCGAAAAAATAAAAGATGCAGGCTACAAGAAGGTTATTTTGAGACCCCTCATGGTAGTTGCCGGAGATCATGCAAACAATGACATGGCCGGTGATGAAGAGGATTCCTGGAAGAGCATGTTCCTTGCTTCAGAAGCATTCGACAGTGTGGACACACAGATTGCAGGACTCGGAAGCATAAAAGCGGTTCAGGAAGTATATGCCGCACATTCCGGCGCTGCCATCAAGGCTTCACAGAAATCAGCCGGAACCAAGCGGACCACAGAAGAGGTAACCGCCCTTGAGGACGGAGAATATGATGCCAGGTTCACCACCGACAGCAGCATGTTCCATGTAAATGAGGCTAATGCTGACCTCGGAAAACTTACTGTGGAAGACGGTAAGATGACTATCCATGTAAGCCTTGCTTCAAAGAATATAGTGAAGCTTTTCCCCGGACTTGCAAAGGATGCCGAAAAAGCAGGCGCAAAGACATTGGAACCAACTACTGATGAAGTGACATACTCAGACGGAACCAAGGAAGAGGTATACGGCTTCGATATCCCGGTTGAAGAGCTGGATGAGGAATTTGACCTTGCCCTCCTTGGAACAAAGGGAAAATGGTACGATCATAAGGTGAAGGTGACATTGGCCTGATATTTTATTTAATAATACGCAGTATTATTTATTGACTGATTTTTGCCGATTAGTATAATAAGAAACTAATCCCAGCGGCTTTTTTGAACCGTGGCTCTAACAGGGATGGTTTCGGCTGATTAGCTTGAAACATCTGACGTTTCATGGCTCCCGCGATTATAAATCGTGAGTAGAGAGAGGACACATGTATGAATGCTATTAAGAAAAAAATAAATGGTTTTGAAGATCATTATATTTTATATATCTATGATGCAGATGACAGGGTGTACTCTGCATATATGGGGAAGGGCAATGAAGATCTGCTCATACTTCTGGACAGGTCTCAGGATGACAGATTTCAGGTGATGGAGGATTTTGTTGCCTACGTGGATGGGCGTATAGAAGACGGTTCCATCGTTTCCACCTATGATAAACTGGCTGAGACAGTTGTGAAATGCACCAATGATAAGCTTCAGGAATTTAACCGTGATATAGAGCAGCTTGACAAGAAATACAATGATTCCAAAGCAGAGCTTGAGAAGCAGTCCCAAAAGCTTAGGCAGGATGTGGGAGATGCAGTTGACGTAAACGGCATACAGGAGATAGACATTAACTCACCTCTGGGAAGACATATCATGGAGGCCCTGAGGGATCGTTTAAGTGCCATGTCGGCACCACAGCCCATGCCATCCATGTTCCCTCACGGCAGAGCTTTTCAGATGAGGGCCAATGTTGACAAGGACGGCAAGGTTTCCTTCGGACCGGATGACGTCAGCAACATGATGACTGAAATCCTCTCCAACATTATCGTTGCAGAGGTAAAGAGCGGAAGAAACTTAAGCGAAGCTCTTGCGGATGTGGACAACATCGTAAATACAGTTTCCGCCAACGCCGCGAAACTGACACTTAGATTTAAATCCTGATCAGGTTAAGAAAAATGTAAGGGGGTCTGACCCCCTTACATTTTTTTTGCGCTAAAAGTCTATTATTTTGAAAAAAACGCCGATAGATAAAGTATAGGTCTGTGCCTAAATGAGAATCGGGGAGTTTCGCGGAAAAAGGAGTCCCAATAAGCTGATTGTCACCATCAGGGGTGTTGTATATACGGAGCATTTGATTATGGAATACAATTCTAAAAGAATACGCCGGAATATAAGAGAACGTGCCATATTGATCATCATAGGAGTGATGATCAATGTGATTGTATTTATTATTGTCAAAAGACTGGATCTGCCCGTATTTCTGGATACCATCGGAAGTATAGGAGTTGCGGCACTTGGAGGCATGTTCCCCGGTGTTCTTACTGCCTTTCTCACAAACATCATTTGTGATTTCCTGAGCAAAGGCAACATGTATTTTACATTTATAAATGTTCTCATAGCCATCTATACGGTATTTTTTTTAAATGATCATGATTTTCAGAAACCCCGGGATGCCATGCATTTTGCATTGATTTCCGGTGTGATAAGCGGAACCCTGGGGACATTGGTAGCACTTAGCATATTTGAGTCTCCGCTGAGCCTTTCCATGAATGTGTTCATAGAGACTCTTTCAAATACCCTCCATACCTCATTTTTTGTTTCGTACCTGATAATCAATATATTGTTCAATATCCTGGATAAGACATTATCGGTTTTTGCTGTATCCTTTATCCTTCGTTTTATCCCGGAAGATAAAAAGAAGATCATAAATGCGGGAATATGGAGACAGAGACCCCTCACCAAAGAGGAGCTTATCGAGATAAAGGAATGGGGAAAAGACCTGAAGAAATCCTCCAGATCAAGGATGACACTTGTGCTTGTAAGTATATCTCTCATTCTTTGTACGGTAATGGGATGGATAAGCGGAAGCATTTATTTTGAAAATGAAAAGCAGGACAGACTGGAGAGTGCAAAGAATGCCGTTTCCTTCGCTGCTTCTGTCATTGATCCCGATAAGGTTAATGACTACATAAAACGAGGCAGAAACATAGAGGGCTACAACGAAACGGAGGAAATGCTTTATAAGATTCTCAAAAGTGCCTCCGGAGTTGAATATCTGTATGCCGTTAAAATCGATGAAAGAGGAGTCATCTTTGTCTTTGATCTGGATTCCGATGACGGAACCCAGGGGTATGAACCCGGCGCCTTCAGCCTTATAGAAGATGCTTTTTATCCGTATTTGCCGGACCTTCTCCAGGGAAAAGAGATAGAGCCCATAGAGAACAACAGCCTCGGCAAATGGCTTATGACAGTTTACTACCCGCTTAAAGACGAGGAAGGAAACTGCGTATGCTATGTGGGAGCGGACATAAGCCTTGATTATATGGCTGCTTATACGAGAAACCTTCTTCTGAGAGTTGTTACTATCCTGGCAGGGTTCCTGCTTGTGATACTGGTATTTGGTATCTGGACCTCTGATATATACAATGCTTACCCCATAAGCAGTCTGGCCAAGTGCGTGGACGGATTTTCGCACTCGGGATATGACCAGAAGGCACTGGATGACAATGTGAGAGCCCTCAGAAAACTGGATATCTATACCGGTGATGAGGTGGAAAAGCTGTATTCCTCAATCTGCGACATGACACTCAATCAGGCGGAACAGATGAGAAATCTGAGACGTCTTAACGAGTCTACGGCAAAGATGCAGCAGGGCCTCATCATGACCATGGCAAACATGGTGGAAAACCGTGACTCCGACACCGGCGCACACATTCAGAAAACTGCGGCTTATGTAAAGATAATAGTTGAAGGTCTGGAGAAAAAAGGCTATTACGCTGAAAAGATAACCCCCAAGTTTATGTCGGATGTTGTCAGAAGTGCACCTCTTCATGATGTGGGCAAGATCAATATCCCTGACAGCGTACTTAACAAACCCGGAAAACTCACTTCCGAGGAATTTGAGATCATGAAGACCCATACAGTCCAGGGAATGAAGATAATAGAGAATGCCATTAGTACGGTTTCCGGTGAAAACTATCTTAAGGAAGCCCGGAATATGGCGGCATACCATCATGAAAGATGGGACGGAAAGGGTTATCCGGAGGGACTTCATGGAGAAGTCATACCTCTTTCTGCGCGTATCATGGCTGTAGCCGACGTGTTTGATGCCCTCACTTCACCGAGAGTTTATAAACCTGCATTTACATTGGAGAAGGCTCTGGAAATAATAAAGGAAGGCTCCGGAACCCAGTTTGATCCCAAATGTATAGAAGTCTTTTTCGAGGCAATGCCTGAAGTTAAGGTTATCCTGAGGAAATACAACAAGACAGAGTAAGTTGGAGTAATGAAGCTTATGACCTATCCTGCAAAGAAAAAACTGAAGATGCTGATGACAGCCTTGTGCCTGGTCATCTTTGGTTTTTGCGCCATTGAAGCCCCTGCTCAAGAGGCTTCGGTCAGTGTGTCCGGAGGAGACCCCGTAAAGACCGGCGGTGGATATGCCGCAACGGGACAGGTGGCGGGCATGTCCTACACCACAGAGGTTTATGATGCCCTGAACGGACTTCCCACCTCTGATGCCATGTGTATCCACAGTGCTTCTGACGGACGTATCTGGTTAGGCGGATACAGCGGTGTCATTCAGTATGACGGCAGGACATTCGAAAGACTTGATTCAACGGGGGGCCTTACAAGCGGAAGAGAAATATTTGAAGACAGTAAGGGCAGGATATGGGTAGGCACCAATGATAACGGAGTAGTTCTGATAGACGGAAAGGAAAGGACACATTATACCTACAGGGAAGGACTTCCATCCTCCTCCATACGCAGTTTTTCCGATGATGGGAACGGTAATGTCTATGTGGGAACCGTTGCGGGAATAGTATATATTGATGTGACGGGAAAAATTAAAAAGATTTCGGACGAAAGAATCGACGGCCACCGCATCGTGAAGCTCGGAAGAACTTCGGGAGGAAGAGTTTACGGACTGACCTATGACGGCATCCTTTTCACAGTTAAAGACGGCGATTTTCTGGAGATCCATACCCCGGAGGAGATGAATATAGATCATATCTCCGGTGCATTGACAGACCCTAAGGAGGAAAACAAGGTCTATATCCTGACCGAAGATTCCACTGTCTACTACGGGGATTTCGGAGCAAGCAAAGATAAGATGGAGTGTATATCCATAGACCCCATAGCCAATGCTCACTGGCTGAGCTTTGATTGCGGAAGAGTATGGGTTATGTCCTCCGATACTGTGGGTTATCTTGATGATTCCCACAAGCTTCAGCTGCTTTCCAATATAAAATTTCATAGCGGCATAGAGCAGATGACTTCCGACTATCAGGGAAATCTCTGGTTCGTATCCTCAAAGCAGGGAGTCATGAAGCTTGTATCCAACAGTTTCATCAATCTTACTGAGGATACAGGTATCGGTGAAGATCCGGTGAATGCTGTCTGCATAGTGAATAACAGGATACATATCGGCTCTGACACCGGGTATGCGGTTGTTGACAAAACAGGAAAGCTTGTAAAGGAAGAGCTTTCCGAATATATAGGTAAAAACAGAATCAGAAATATCCTTAAGGATTCAAAGGGCAATATCTGGGTATCTGTTTACACTAACGGAATGGGACTTGTAAAGAGATCCCCTTCAGGTGAGATCACCGCCTTCACAAAGGAGAACGGACTCCCTTCAGACGGAATCAGATGTACAGCCGAAACCAAAGACGGGAAAATACTGGTAGGTACCAACGGAGGAATAGCGGTCATCCAAAACGGAAGGGTGACGAAAACCTACGGAGAAAAAGAAGGTCTCACCAACGGTATCATTCTGACTCTTGAGGAAAGCTCCGACGGCAAAGTATATGCGGGTACCGACGGCGGCGGAATATTTATCCTGGAGAATGAAAAGATTACAAACATTACCCGTGAAGAAGGTCTCACCAGTGACGTCATTCTGCGTATCAAGAAAGATGAAGAGAGGGATGTGATCTGGATAATAACTTCCAACTCCATTCAGTATATAAAGGACGGAGCTCTGAAGACGGTTACAGGATTCCCTTACAGCAATAACTACGACATTTATTTTGATGAGAACGACAATCTATGGATTCTGTCTTCCATGGGACTTTACATCGTAAAAGACAGGGATATGCTTTCCGATTCCATCGTGGATTATGACCTTTACACTGTAAGGAACGGACTTCCCTATGCCATAACAGGAAACTCCTTCAGTGCCATGAGTGATGATGGGGAAATGTTTATCGCCGGAAGACAGGGAGTTATAAAGACAGGTGTAAAAATACTTAATCAAAGCAGTTCCTATGTTAAGGCCGCACTTGAATCCATAGACTGTGACGGAGAACCGGTGTATCCGAATGAAGATGGGCAGTTTACCATACCTTCAGAGATCAACCGTGTAAAGATTCTTCCGGATGTTTATGAGTATTCCATGGAGGATCCCCTGGTACATGTTTATCTGGAGGGAGTATCCGATGAAGGTATCTATAAAAACAAAAGCAGCCTGAGTGCTCTGGAGTACACAGATCTTCCTTACGGGAACTATGATCTTCATATCGAGATATTCGGAAAAGATGGCAGGACTGTTCTTTCGGAAGAGGTTTATCATTTGTATAAGAAGCCGAGGATTACGGAGCTTCTCATCATAAAGATCCTGAGGGTGCTGATCATTGCCGCAATTGTAGGCATTATCATATGGCATCTCATAAAGAATACCGTAATCCGTAAGCAGTACGAGGAGATACGACAGGCAAAGGATGAGGCTGACCGTGCCAACAGTGCAAAAACCAGATTCCTTTCCAACATTACCCATGAGATCCGAACTCCCATAAATACCATCAGGGGAATGGATGAGATGATACTCAGGGAAGATGCCAGCGGAGTGCCTAAGGAGTATTTCACGTCCATTATGAATTACGCCGGAGACATCAGGGATGCGTCAGAATCTCTCCTCAGCATCATTAATGATTTCCTGGACATTTCAAAAGTTGAATCAGGAGAAATGAATCTTGTTGAGCAGTCCTATGATGTCAGAACGCTTCTCAGGTCTGTGATATCCATGGTGAGAGCCAGAAGTACCGAGAAGGAACTTGCCTTTGATGTGTCAGTGGATGAGACCCTGCCGAGACATCTCTACGGCGATTCTGTAAAGATCAAGGAAATAATCCTGAATCTCCTCAATAATGCTGTTAAGTATACGGAAAAAGGCGGATTTATACTCGGGGTTACGATGAAGGAACGTACAGATGATTTATGTACCATCGTTTTCTCTGTAAAGGATACGGGAATAGGAATCAAATCCGGGGACATGGACAAGCTGTTCACGGCTTATGAACGCCTGGAAGAAAACAACAACAATTCCAAAGGAACCGGACTAAGCCTTGATATCTCCAGAAGATTTGCCGAACTTATGGGAGGAACCCTGATATGTAAGAGTACCTACGGAAAGGGTTCTGAGTTTGTTCTTACAGTAAATCAGAAGATTCTGGATCCTACCCCTGTGGGACCTTTCCTTGAACAGGAGGATGATTCGGTCAGCTCTTATGTTCCTCAGTTTATAGCACCGGACGCGGACGTTCTGGTGGTTGATGACACTCCTATAAACTTAAGTGTCATCAGAGGACTTCTGAAGCCCACAAAGATATTTGTTACTACCGCTTCAAGCGGAGAGGAATGTCTCGAGAAGCTGAAGGAAACCGCGTTTAATGTTGTCCTCCTGGACCACATGATGCCGGGCATGGACGGTATAGAAACCGTAGAGAAGATAAGGGAAAAGTATCCGGATCTTCCGGTATATGTCCTTGCCGCCAATTCTGCTCTTAGCGAAGAATACTATATCTCCAGAGGTTTTACCGGAAGGCTTACCAAGCCTGTGGACAGTCTCATATTGGAAAAAACCATTATGAAGCATCTTCCGGAGGAAATGCTGGAGAAACCGGGGATAAATCCGGATCAGGCCGGATGAAGCCGGAAGGTCGTAAATGAAGTACTATTTAACGACTATGGAACAGGATGACAATGACCGGAAGGTCGGAAACAAAGCACTACTAAACTACTATTAAACAGGTTGAATGAAACCGGCAGGTGTTAAATGTTTGAATTTTTAGCTGAAAATCAATTGAATATAATGCTTGCGCTTGGAAGTATATGCGGAATGACTGCGGTCTACAGTCTGGTTTCGCGTTCCATCAGTCTGCGAAGAAAGATTGCTCTTATAGGAATGGATCTTTCTTCAATGGTGCTGTTGTTTTCTGACAGATACGCATATATTTATCGCGGCCGTGCGGATACCCTGGGCTTCTTCATGACCAGAACCAGCAACTTCCTGGTGTTCACCATGACTATAGTAGTTATCTTCTGCGTAAATCAGTATATAAAGGATTTATGCATCAATGAAGGCAGGGCTGAAAAGGTACCGAATGTACTTTACGTCAATGATGAACTCGCGGCCATAGGTATACTGCTTATCATCGTTTCCCAGGTTACGGGATTCTACTATATGTTTGATGAGAATAACCGTTATGTCAGAGCTCCGGGTTATATCGTATCTTATGTGATTCCGGTCCTGATGGCTGTTATTGAGATTACGGTAGTCATAAAATATTACCGTCGTTTCAGAAAAAAGATTTTCTTCCCATTGGTGTCATTCTCGATCATGCCTTTGGTGGGAGGTCTGGTCCAGTATTTTGTTTACGGAATTTCCTTCATAAACATTGGCATCGTCCTGATGGTGATCATCATTTATATGTTCGTACTTATGGATATCAATGAATCCATCGAGCGGGCCCACAGACTTGAAATGGAAAGTCTCCGTGAAGAAAAAAGAAGTATGAAGCGAATGTTTGACCAGACAGCCAATGCCTTCGTTGCAGCCGTCGAAAAAAAGGATCCGTTCCTCCATGGCCATGCTGCAAGAGTTGCGAATATAGCCAGAAGGATCGCAAAGCTCAGCGGTAAAAGGAAGGAAGACTGCGAAAAGATTTACTATGCGGCCTTGCTTCATGATATAGGCATGATCGGACTTCCGGACAGTCTCATCGGAAAGACAGATAACCTTACTGAGGAAGAATATGAGATAGTGAAAAAGAAACCTCTCATGAGCTGGGAGATACTTTCAAGTATAACGGAGTATCCGTTCCTCAGCCAGGGTGCCCATTACAGCTATGAGAGATATGACGGAAAAGGCTATCCGGAGGGACTGGCGGGAAATCAGATTCCGGAGATTTCCAGGATCATTTCGGTGGCCAATTCCTATGACGCCATGGTGACTGAAAAGAGGTTCAGGGGACCGCTTCCCATGCAGATAGTAAGGGAGGAGCTCCTCAATGAATCCGGTGGCCAGTTTGATCCCAAGTTCTCACAGATCATGATCCAAATCATAGATGATGACAGCAAGGATCTTATGGACGGAACCGATTCCTCCATGGAAAAAGAGCTTAACTGTAATGAATACAGGGATAATGTTACAGTCGGCATTCCTGTGGCAAATGATATAAGTAAGCTGAGATTTAAGTGTAAGGTCCTTGATCACGACAAGGGCCCTGCGTTGCCCTCTGTAATACTGTTTGAATCTTTTGACAGACATATTCACAGCAACTATAAATCTATAGAAGCCTATAAATATCTGGAGTATGGTGAGCTGTGGTTTGACGGACACATCATTTCGACAGGTGCCAGAAATACCGATGTGAAGGTAACGGAAAATACATTTGTATACAGCCGGACACATCGGGATAATGAAGCAGCAGCTGTTGATGAGGCGACTGTTGACAAGCCTTCTACGGATAATGTTTCTGCCGAAAAGGATTCTTCTGATAAGGCAACTGTTGAAAAGACTTCTGTTGATATGGCTTCTTCCGAAAGAGCAGAACCTGAACAGTTCTATGAAATTGTTATGGGAAGATATGAGGATCATATCAAACTCCAGCTTAGGAGTGCCGAAACTACGGTTGATGCCATCATTGCCCTGCCGAGTAAGTCGAAGCTTTCATTCCTTAGCCTCACAGGAGAGAACTGCTGTATCTACGATATAGAAGTGGAACAGTCCGACCAAAAGGTTCAGGAGGGAGATATCCCGCGTATTGCGGAAGAGGTCAGCTATATCGACAGGTTGTCCTCGGATATTGCAAATGTTCAGGTGGATCGTAACAGAACTGCCTTTACCAAGGCTATCGAGATCACTGACTGGACACAGATCAAATTCCATTCCATGAGTCTTCCGTCGGCCAGTCTTGTGTGGGACTGCCCGTATATAGTTATATTCTCTTCTGACGACAGGAAGGTTAAGGGAAAGGGTTATCATGAGTATGCGCTTATAAAGCTGAATGGTGAAAATGAGAACAGCAATGAGTATGCCGAGAACAGGTTCACCATGAAAAAGACCGAGGCCTTTACGTCCTGGGAGGACTGGAAGCGTCTCAACAAGGATGGTGTGGAATATGAGGTGGTTTTCCTGCGTAAGGGGAATCGCATTATACTGAATTCCGAGAATCTGGGTATTTTCATCGAAAATACCACCAGGGTTCAGGATGGGGCAAAGAAGATTTACGCTGCCATCACCGGAAATCAGGTGGCCATCACGGATATAAGGATACATTAAACAGCTGCGACAGGTTGATTCGGATGAACTGTTACTCCTTGTCTTCCGTGAGATTATAACTCGTAGATGTTGACCATATCTGGTTTCAGTGGTATGATACAGTTTCGAAAATTGAAGATGACAGTTCATTTGTACCTTCCTGTCAATAAATAAAACCTGGACTACTACTATTTTCTTTATGATGATAGTTTGATTTTGGTGGCCTTGCGTTTGCAGGGCCTTTTTATATCTTAGGAGCATATATGTTTTTTTTGAAGTCAGAATCTAGCTTTGATGCGGCGCATTTTCTTAAAGGATATGAGGGAAAATGCAGCAATATCCACGGACACAGATGGAGAGTTGTGGTGGAGATAGAAGGAGAGAAACTGAGTGAAGAAGCTCAGACCAGGGGTATGCTGGTGGACTTTTCGGATCTGAAAAAGGCGATCAAAGAGCTTTGTGATAAGTTTGATCACACTTTTATATATGAAGAAGGTTCTCTGAAGGATGCGACTGTGAAGGCACTCATGGAGGAAGACTTCAAGATGAATGTAGTGGCCTTCAGGCCGACGGCGGAAAATTTTGCAAAGTTCTTTTATGAGAGCCTTGCGACTTCCGGATTTGTTGTTCACAGGGTTGAGGTTTATGAGACTCCCAATAACTGTGCGTGCTACGAGGGTTAAAGGATGAAGGTTGTTGAAAAATTTGTGAGCATTAACGGCGAGGGAACGAGAGCCGGTGAGCTTGCGGTATTTATACGTTTTAAGGGCTGTAATCTTGCATGCAGCTACTGTGACACTATGTGGGCCAACGAGAAGGGTTGTCCTTTTACGGAGATGTCACAGGAAGAGATCCTGGATTATGTAAAATCCACGGGTGTGAAGAATGTGACTCTGACAGGTGGCGAACCGCTTCTTCAGGAAGGTGTGGACAGACTTATAGAGTTGCTGCTGGATTCGGGTCACAGAGTGGAGATCGAAACCAACGGTGCGGTGGATTTGAAGCCTTTCATCAAGTTTGAAGCTCTTGACAGTGAGAACCGCGCAGATATGAGCGGTTCAGAAGGATCCGACAGAATTCTTTCCTCGAAGTCTAAAAGACCTGTTTTCACAATGGATTACAAACTTCCGGGGAGCAAGTGCGAGAGCCGGATGCTTCACAGCAACTTCGAACTTCTGGGAGAGCAGGACACAGTCAAGTTTGTTTCCGGAAGTCTTGAAGATCTGGAGAGGGCCAAAAGCATCATAGATACTTATGATCTTACAAATAGATGTCATACTTATCTCAGTCCTGTATTCGGAAGCATTGAGCCGGTGGACATGGTTGACTTTATGATAAAAAACAACATGAATGATGTGAGACTTCAGATACAGCTTCACAAGGTGATCTGGGATCCCAACAAAAGAGGTGTTTAAATGATAGATAAAAAGGCTATAGAAGAGCATATTCGCGGGATTCTGATCGCTCTTGGCGATGATCCCAACAGAGAGGGACTCCTGGAGACTCCCAAGCGTGTCGCCGAGATGTATGAAGAAGTTTTTCAGGGCATGAACTATACAAATCATGAGATTGCCGAAATGTTTGACAAGACATTTGAAGAGGATCTTCAGGATACAGGCAGTGCAGGACGTGTTGTGGTTATGAAGGACATAGACATTTTCTCTTACTGCGAGCATCATCTTGCCCTCATGTACGATATGAAGGTTAATGTTGCCTACGTGCCAAATGGCAAGGTTGTGGGACTTTCCAAGATAGCAAGAATCTGCGACATGGTAGGTAGACGCCTTCAGCTTCAGGAAAAGATCGGCAAGGACATAGCGGATATAATGATCGAGATCACAGGCAGTGAGGATGTTGCAGTAACTATTGAAGGCTGCCACAGCTGCGTGACCGCAAGAGGCATCAAAAAGCAGAATACAAAGACATTTACGGTAGAGCTTAGAGGCGCATTCAGGAATGATCCGAGCCTCCAGATGTACCTGAGATAAAAAAGGAGATTTTATGAAGGCAATGGTTCTTTTGAGCGGAGGAGTGGATTCCACCACTGCTCTTGGTATGGCGGTTGATAAATATGGAAAGGACAATGTCATAGCACTGACTGTTTCTTACGGCCAGAAGCACGATAAAGAGGTTAATGCTGCCACTGCGGTAGCTGAGCACTATGGTGTAGAGCATCTGTTCCTTGATCTTAAAAAGATTTTTGAGTACAGTAACTGCTCACTTCTCAAGCAGTCAACAGAGGAGATTCCTGAGGAATCTTATGCAAAGCAGATCGAGGAGACCGGCGGCAAGGTTCCTGTAAGTACTTATGTTCCTTTCAGAAACGGTTTATTCCTTTCATCTGCAGCCAGTCTGGCTTTGAGCAAGGACTGCGGAGTTATATACTACGGCGCACATTCAGATGATGCGGCAGGAAGTGCTTATCCTGACTGCTCACCTGTTTTCAATGAGCATATGAATGCAGCTATTTGGGAAGGCTCCGGACATCAGCTCAGAATAGAAGCTCCTTTTGTGAATCT
>JAILDF010000016.1 GCA_024689585.1 Oribacterium sp. | reverse complement strand
AGGAGGATCTTAGATGGTGGCAGTTAGATATCATCTGCGGGTTTGTCGGAAAAGCTGATAAATCCAAAACCTGGCGCTGGTACAGGGATCATGCACAAAACGGGCAATGGTACTATATTGAACATAAGTATTACGACTATGATGCCATTGAAGACCACCGCATGCCGGGTTTTGAAAGATATCTAAGGAATCTGAAACACGCCTTTCCGAAAGATTACTTCAGAAAAAAGGTAGAAGAGTATACCGGTCTCATGAACAGATGGTTTCTGGTTCCCCACTGGGGTTATGACTTTGAGAATCTGTGTTTCATTGAGATAAGTCATTCAAGGGAATACAGCAGTGATACAGATAAGTCTGATGAGATTAAAGCCGATAATGTCATTCGGGTGGTGGACTGATAATCAGATTTATAAATATTTTGATGAGGATGAGGGAGGACGGAATGATAATAATAAGAGAATATGAAGAAAAAGACATTTCTGAGATGACAATGATTTGGAATGAGGTAGTTAAAGATGGCGTTGCTTTTCCTCAGGAGGATGAGCTTTCCAAAGAAACCGGGAAGGAGTTCTTTGACTCACAGAGTTATACAGGTGTTGCTGAGAATGACGGTGAGATTGTAGGTCTGTATATTCTGCATCCAAACAATGTAGGCAGGTGCGGACATATCTGCAATGCCAGTTATGCGGTAAGTTCCATGTGCCGCGGACAGCATATCGGAGAAAAATTGGTTAAGGATTGCTTAGAAAAGGCAAAGAAACTTGGCTTTAAGGTGCTTCAGTTCAATGCCGTTGTAGAAAGTAATATCCATGCAAGACACTTATATGAGAGACTCGGTTTTGTACAACTTGGAACTATTCCCGGAGGATTCAGGATGAAAGACGGGCATTACGAGAACATCTGCCCATACTATCACACACTGTAATTTTCAGATTAAATATCAGAAATAAACATAAACACAAAAGTTTTCTATGAACTATGGTAGATGGAATGCTGCGGTACTCCCTTTAAGATTGGTGACTCCATCGAATGGCATGTTATCAGCGCAGACAGACTTATACGACCTTTCGATATAGACGGGCTTGAATACGCCTATGATGCACATTTCGATGATTGGGATGGTATATATACACTAAAAGGTGTCGTAAAGAACATTTCCGTCTACTATGAAAAATTCGAACTGGTACCCGCTCCCGGTCATAACATGCTAAAACCAGTTCCCGAGACATCTCAAGTAATCACAACTGCTTCCAGTGAAGATGTAGGGAAATACAGAGGAGAATTACAGGTCAGTGGAAATATAGTTGAATTGGATGAAGTAACAGTGAATCTTGCTAAAAAGATTCCGGGATGCAAAAACCATTAGCTAATCAGTAGTTTGGTAAATAGATATGATAATACGATTAATGACAATAGAAGACTACGAAAAGGTTTATCAGTTATGGCTTTCTTGTTCAGGAATGGGGCTAAATAACCTTGATGATTCCAAGGACGGAATTGCTAAATACCTCGATAGAAATTCTGATACTTGCTTTGTTGCCGAAAAGTCTGATGAGATTATTGGTGTAATAATTTCAGGACACGACGGAAGGCGCGGATTCATTTATCATACAGCGGTAAACCCTGAGTATAGAAATCAAGGAATCGCTAAGATGCTTGTAGAGGCAGCTATGGATGCACTTAAAGCAAATGGGATAAACAAAGTTGCACTGGTTGTCTTTGACAGAAACAAAGATGGAAATGCATTCTGGGAGAAAGTTGGATTTACTGTTAGAGAAGATCTGGTCTACAGAAACAAAACAATCTCAGAATTAATAAGGATAGACACTTAGATTCAAGATAATGCAGTAAGGATGAAAACCAGGATGAACAACAATATTCGGATTTTAAAAAATAAATATACAGTCAACGGGTACAAGGATTCTCTTTTTACAAGGAATGAAGCTGAAAATGCCATCCGCTTTCATAGGAGTCTTCCGTATTACAATGAAACGCCACTAAAGTCCCTGTCATCCGCTTCAGAGAAGTACGGTGTCGGAGCAATTTTTGTAAAGGATGAATCCACGAGATTCGGACTTAATGCATTTAAGGGACTTGGTGGAAGCTATGCCATTTTCAGAATACTGTGCGACTATTTTGGAATGGATCATGAGACTTCAGTTTACGAGGATTTCCTGGATTCCGATATTCGTAAACAGTGTGAGAAGATTGTATTTGTAACCGCAACAGACGGAAACCACGGAAAAGGTATTGCCTGGGCCGCAAGCCTATTTGGATGTAAGTCACATGTGCTGATGCCGAAGGGCTCTGCTGAGTCAAGAAAACATGCGATTGAAAATGCAGGGGTGAGCTCCGTTTTGATAACGGAGCTAAATTATGATAAGACAGTTGCCCTTGCAAAGAAGCTTGCTAAAGAAAATGGATGGATTCTGGTTCAGGATACATCTTGGGAAGGATACGAGGAGACTCCCCGCTGCATCATTGAAGGATACCTTACAATGGCTCAGGAAATCATCGGACAGATGGGAGGGAGAAAACCGACTCATGTGTTTCTGCAGGCAGGAGTAGGCGCGATGGCAGGAGGTGTCACAAGTTTTCTTATGAATGTCTTTAAGGAGGATCCACCAATTATTACAGTTGCTGAACCAAGTACCGTAGCATGTGTTTATATGTCAGCGGAAAAAGCAGATGGGAAACCGCATGCTATTGAGGGTAATCCTGAGACCATCATGGCAGGACTTAATTGTGGAACGCCTTGTAGTATAACCTGGCCTGTTCTTAGAGATGCTGCTTCGTTCTACTGTGCATGTGATGACAGCATTGCAATAAGAGGGATGCAGACTTATGCCTTTCCGGAAAATGGAGATCCCGCAATCGTTTCCGGAGAATCCGGTGCAGTGACATATGGATTACTTCTTGAGATTCTTGAGGATACGGAACTAAGGAAGCTTTGGAAGATAGATGAAAATTCAGCTATTTTACTCATCAACACTGAGGGAGTTACAGATCCGGTTAACTATAAGACAATCCTTTACGCGGAGGACATCTAATGAACGCAAAACGAGGATATGTACCGGAAGATGACAGGAACTTTTCTGAAGATGCAGTTAAAGATATGCGCTCAGCCTCTCGTCATATATGCTATCTTATAAACGAAGGATATGATCTTAAACAGGCCTCAACCTTTGTTGGAAATCATTTTATGTTTTCAGAGCGGCAGCGTTTAGC
>JAILDF010000263.1 GCA_024689585.1 Oribacterium sp. | reverse complement strand
TAAGAAGCTTACTTTTTACTATTTCTGTATCATCCTTCTGGACACAGGGACCTTCATATCCGCACTTAACACATCCTATGCAGGGATTTATGATCATGTGGCATACATCAAGTATCTCCACTGTGTGCCCTGATTCCTCTGCACCACGTTTAAACTCATCAACCAGAATACTTGTAGAACCCTTCTTATTAGGACTTCCCAATAAAACCGTTATTATCATTACAAAATCCTCTTAATAATAAGCCTGCGGCAAAACCGCAGACTTATACACAATTACTTATTCATCTTTCCGCAGTCGCCCACTTTATTGCCTGTTACGAAATATTCATATGTCGGGAACTCGAAAAGCACCGGTTTAAATACATGGTAATCAATCTTGCCAGCATCATTCAGCACTGACTCAGCTGCGTATGTGGCAAGGATCTTTCCGATAAAGTTATCGAAGTTCTCAAGCTCGTAGTTATGATCCATCTCGCACTCGATGGAAATCTTTGCCTCATCAATAAGAGGCGCACCATTTTCACCTACTGTGTATTTGAAATCTTCAGACTTATCTTCCTTGTTTCCTGAAACGATACCCATGCGGTCAGCTTCCTTAAGCCATGACTCATCAACTACATTTACAGAAAATATCTTGTTCTCACGGATACCCTTATTGGTATAGTGTGCCTGAACCATGGAAACCATAAGGTGGCTGTGTGCCACGGTTCCTGCATGTGCCACAAGTGTCCAGTTGGGTTTTCCGTCTACCATAGCTCCAACTACTATCACAGGTGCCGGATATAATGCTAATGTTGCTCCAATATTCTTCTTCATTTAAACTTCCTTCTTCCTTAAAATTAAGTAAGGGAATCCTTTCCCTTTACTGGCCTCGAACCGCCGTTATATAAGTAAAATCTTCTTTTCGGCGGTCTTGTGATATTAAAGAATCAGTTTCAAAAACTGATATGTCATTTCATATATAGTTACATCAACATGGGAGAGTTTTACCTCATCCATTGCTGCTATCTGTTTTTCTGTCGGATACGAATAGGGATATATGCCGTACATATAAGGGAAGAATGCGTATCTTATCTGCTCACTCTTTTGTGCTGTTATATCAAGGTGCTTTTTAAGGCATTCACCAAACAGCTCAACCGATTCTTTAAAGGCTCTTTTAAATTCAACCAGTAGTTCATCCCTGCTGTTGTCTTCTATCTCGTAAAGATTCATAGCCGAAATCTTGAGAAGCGTTTTTCTTTCTTCCATTGATTTTGCGATGGCTCTTGCCAGGGCATCCTTGTCCATATCCGAATTTCTGTTTATGATGCTCCTTAAAGCATCATTCCATTTCATGTATTCCCGGGTCAGTAGTCCTAAAAATATCTCTTCCTTTGTCTGGAAATAATTGTAGATCGAAGGTCTGGAGAAGCTTGTTTCAGTACTTATATTTTTGATAGTGATACTGTGAAAGCCCATGGTTTCATAAAGCTTTTCACAGGCATCCATTATCTCCTCTCTTCTTCTGTCAATTGTCTCCTTAAGTTCTACTGCCATGATAAATTCTCCTTTAATTTCTTGTGTCAAATATAGCTTATAATACTATAATGTTGACACGTAGTCAATTATAGGGCATAAAACATTAATTCATCTTCTTTTCCCACATACGGATAAGGTTGAGATTAAGGCTGTCTGCAGTCTTTTCAAGATCAGCTATCTCGTCTGCGGTAAGAGCGATATTGCTTGCCTTAACTGCGTCTTCTACATGATTAACCTTTGTAACACCGATGATAGGAAGTGCTCCCTTAGCGATTGCCCATGCTACAGGAATCTGTGCAGGTGCCACATTATACTTGTCTGCCACTTCCTTGAGCTTGGCATTCATTATCTCAAGCTTATCAAGTACAGGGTTATAAGTTTGTGCTCTTCCTGAACCCTCCGGCATTGGGTTCTTAGTATCATACTTTCCTGAAAGAGCCCCCTGCTCAAGTACCATATATGCCCAGAACTGAATGTCGTTTTCCTTACAGTAATCAACGATTCCTGAGTCTTCTGAAGATCTGTTAAGAAGGCTGTAGTGGTTCTGTACGGCTCCAAGCTTAAGTCCGTGCTCACGAAGGATCCTGTCGGCTTCCTTGATCTCAGCAAGGTTATGATTTGATACGCCGATTACCGGAACATTGTCCTTTCCTTCAAAGTACTTTGCAACCTCTGTGATCCACTTCGGTGCATCCACAGGATTATGTACCCAGTAGATATCCATGCTGTCGATTCCGAGCATCTCATACTCTGTCTTAAGCATATCCTCAACCGGTGTTGCTGAAGAGTAATCTGCACACTGCGGTGTGAATTTATCAGATACGATGTATGAATCTCTTGGTAAGTCTTTCAGGAAGCTTCCCAGAGTCTTTTCTGAGGTTCCCATGCCGTATACATACGCTGTATCCCAGAGGTTAAGTCCTGCCTTCATTGCGGCATCGAATATAGGTCTTAAAGAATCTGCAGTCCAGTTGTCTCCAAATGTTCCATCATTTCCCCATGCCCATGCGCCGAGTGCTATCTTTGGTAATGTCTTTGTCATAATTATTATCTCCTTTCGGTTGACATCGTGTCATTTAATGATTGGATGATAACATCGTGTTGACTTCGTGTCAACACATATTTTATAGTTTATAATTATTTTATTTTTTTAAAAAAAGGACAGTTTCTTTCGAAACTATCCTTAACACTATCTCATATGATTTTCTTAGTTAGGGAAGGCAGACTTTACTTCAGATCATACTTTTAAGCAGCGTAACTTTCGTTTGCAAAGGTACCCATGAACTCGTCATACATTGCCTTCTCCTGGTCGTTAAGTAGCGCACGATCCCGCTTAGCAATCCACTTAAGGGTATTAGCAAAACCTTCTTTGCCTCCCTCGGTCGGAACGAAGTACCTGATCTCGTCAAGGTTAGACCCAATCACCATATCGATCTTGGACCGCTTCTCATCTCCCCACATCCTATACAGATCTGCACGGTCCTCTGGCAGTGTGATGCCATCGAGGAGCGGGAAGTTGGCAGTACCGAGAAGACAGTTTTTGTCAATCATGCTTGCTATAGTTATTCATCGCATATTCTCCTTAAATCTGACAAACTACTCTATGTTTAAAATATCCGAAAAGCCCGTAACCTGGAAAATTTCTTTTACATCATCCGAAGCATTTCTAATAATCATATTCCCCTGTTTATTCATGGTTTTCTGCGTACCAAGTAGTACACGTAGACCAGCAGATGAAACATATTCAAGGTTCATAAAATCAAATACCAGAGTTTCAACACCCTCCAGATTTTCTTTGACAACTTTTTCAAGATCCGGAGCAGTTGTAGTATCAAGTCTGCCTGTAAGACATATATTAAGGTTTTTTCCATCTACATTTTTATCAATATTAAGCATAAATTTTTCTCCTATTATATTAATTTCTATGATAACTTATAGCCATTTGAATACGTTATTCTACACGTTCAAGATTTGCACCCTTCATACCGGATTCTCTCATAATATCTCTCATTGCCTTAGCATACATATCACCGTGGAAACCCTGATACCAGTCTATATAGAAGTTACCTCCTACTTCTGATACCTGAAGCATAATGCCTTTTTCCTGCATAACATGGAATGCTGACATCCGTATACGTTCTCCATACTCCGCAGTTCTCAGTGTACCGAGATAGCTTACCATACATGATATACCTGCCTTTGAACGCTGTTCTAAAATAATGTTATCCAGAGCACCAGCACTAAAAGCCTTTTCATATCCCTCGCAGATACCCCGATAAACTCCACATACATTTTTAATATTCTCTTCGGAAGTAAATCTCTTTAAGAACTCCCGATACATTACGTTTAATTCAGAGTCGTCCTTTTTCAAGTCATCATTACTAAATGTATATGGAGTATGCACCACCTGATGTAAAAGTGAATTTTTGTTTCCCATGACCTTACGTACACTTATTGGATTCAATATACTGATAGGCAGCGTATTGTCAGGGTGTACACGTTCAACTGATCTAGCCATGAAAATAGATAGCATTGACATAGGGCTGCCACCTACGGTCTTGACGTAGCTCATAAATTCATCACTCGGTACGCTTATACAATATCCACGACAATCATCTCTTGTTAAAAACATCTCATCATGATTTGCTTCATTTGGAGAGAATGTTTTTTCTTTTGATAAATTTTTCATGACTACACTTGGATCTATGGCATCAACCATACGATAAGCATCTATTTCCTGCCCTTCTATCACTCCATCCTTCTCTGTATATATGCCATCTGGTATTACATAATTATGTGCATCTATCTCACTGTAGTAATGATAGAAAAATGTCTCCAAAACAGCTTTGAATCCTGTTCCGTCATAAGGGACATGATCTGCATATATCCATAAAACATTTTCAAGATAGCAAAATGTGACTGTATGGAAATTACCTTCTCTATCATACGGTTCTACAACTTCACTAGTTTCGGTGAAAACAAATGGTAAATCATTTTTTAACAGCACAAGCTTTCCATTTCTGACAGAAACTGCGTATCCCACGTACGGATATATTGAAAGCGTTTTAACCCACGCTTTCTTTATTGCATCAGGATTTACAACTTCCTTTAAGTCAAAACGAAATGTCATATAAAATGGCTTAGATGTTGGATACGTCCCTCGTGCAAACATTCCTGCAGTTATTGGTCTTATCTCCTCCCAATCCTCCACGGCTGGATCACCATCTTTAGCTACAAATAGTTTTCTTTCGCGTTTAAAATTCCCACCTCTTAAGGATCTCACAGTATCCCATCCATTACACTGTCCAGAGCATAAGAATGCATCACATTTTGATAATATATAAAGAGCATAAAAATAATTGACAGTAGTATCCTCAAGAGCATCAATATAATCCTGTCCCTGATTATTTTTTTCCTCGAACTCATATATTAAGGTGGTACCCTTCTTTGCCATCTCCTTTATACTCATGCGCTCCTGTGAAATAGCAATGATTTTTCCAAGAAAAGCGGCCCTGATTTTCTCAAAATTATCCTGATCCTCTGTGGCAAGAAATATCTTTTCATAGCCATCTTCTTCCAGCCATTTCTTAATCACAGTGATCATCTGATCAGCACTGGCATGATTTCTATCCGCCCCGAGATCTGACATTTTATAATCAGTTCCTCTGGCGAGGACACCAAGAGTTTTCCTACCTCCTATAACAGCATCTGCATATTCCCGCATCTCTGAAGCAAATTTCTCATCTAAGATACTCTCATCAAAATTAGCAGGGAACTGACTATAGAACCATGACAATGTAATGAACACCATGTTTTCAGCCACAATAGTATTTTCATCATTTGCATCTGCTGGTTTTGGATTAACTTTAAAATACTTATAAAGTAATTCTTTAGGATATCTGGTACATCCTGGTCGCAAGAATGTAAAAAGACCTCTTTGTGCACCTACTCTTCCAAAACTGGTCAAATGCGATAAGATACCTCCTATTCCTATTAATCGCGATGTGACAACTTCCAAATACTTAAAAGGTCCCTTTTTTCCACAGGTGTAATGCTGCCAGAAAAAAAGATTCTGAAAAGCTGCTAAAGAAAACATTTTAGAAAAATCACGTACAGAATATCCTATATCAAATGGATTTGTTGTTATACGAAGAGTAGTTTTCTCCTTCGCAGAAGGTAGATCTTTGATCAGATTAAGCTGCGAAGAATCCCCAAAAAACCATGCAAATTTATCATCAGTATAATATATAGGAATATTTGTGTGCTTAATTGCAAGACGTGCAAATATAATACTATATTCATCTACACACTCAATTTCAATTTTTTTAAATTGTCCAAAGAAATCAAGGCACAAGTTTTCCTCATCATCCTCATCATAAATGAGAAACGACGAATAAATAGAACTGCCACCCGTCATTTTACTAATTTGCATTCTAGCTTGCGCAGGAATCAAGTCTGCATTTGCAGTATACACAAGATCATAATCTGGTACTGAACCCGATTCATCTGTAACATGAAATCTAGTTTCCCCCTTCCTCACCATTGAAAGAGCATCATGAAAAACATTAATTCCATGTTTTAAAGTTGTAAGATCATCTTGATTTTTATCAACAATATTTAACATCCACCATCCTCCTGACTCACGCCATAATCAACTAAACCGGGAAATCACATATCACAATTTCTGTCGTCCAAAAGTTTACCTTTAATAATAAAATTATTATTTTTCATACAAAAAAAATCTTATAAAATGGTCTTACCGCTAGCTGCTGTACGGTTCGCCGACAAGAGGAATACCCTTGCACGACACTATGCCACATTTTCTTTCATGATGTAAAACTCCTTTACTTTAAGTTCTACCGTCCAAATATACCTAACTATAATTATTCCGTTTATGTCTACTCCTATCAAGAGGGTGTTCCAGAATAGAAAAATCCACTTATCCTATATAATTGATTTTGGTATGTGTTTGATTACAATGAGTGAAAAGGGAGGTGGAGCACAGGATTATAAACACTTTTTTTGCAGAAACATTAAAAAACTGAGAAAAGAAAAAGGGCTTTCACAGATTCAATTGGGAACCCTGATGGTTGTAAACCATTCCACGGTTGCTAGCTGGGAAAGCGGCCTGCGTCTACCTGATGCTGTCATGATCACCCGTCTTGCAAGAGTTCTCGAGGTGGATGTACGCAAGCTTCTCTCTGCTGCTGCCAGTAGTGAGGATTCTCTAAATATTATCATAGTAGATGATAACAAAGCTGTCCTCTCTGACAGCTTGTTTATTCTGGAAGAGGTCATGCCGAATGCTACAATCA
>JAILDF010000246.1 GCA_024689585.1 Oribacterium sp. | reverse complement strand
GTCTCCCACTATGAAAAGGTTATTTTCGGGAGCCGCCAGCATTTTAACTATCTCATATTGTACGGGGCTGATGTCCTGAAACTCGTCAACGAGAATGAAGCGGTATTTTTTCTGCCATTTTCTGAGTTCCCCGGGTTCCCTGAGAAACAGTTCATGGCACAAAAGCAGCATATCATCAAAGTCTACCAGCCGCTGCGTCCGGAGCTCCTGCCGGTACTGCTCTATGATGCGTAGGAATTTGTCGGTATCAATGAGTTTTGAAGTGAAGCCGGAGGTGTTTTTGCCAAGGGATTTAAATTTCGAGATTTCGGCCAGCAGCAGTCTGAAGAAATCCATGTCGTATGAGCTGTCAATGTGCTCCTGCATGGTCAGTTCACGAAGGATCATTACCTTTGTTCTGTCGCTTATTATGTTTTTGAAGGACAGGTTGTACCTGAGCCGCAGAATAAAGAAAAATACCGAATGGAAGGTCCCAAAGGTGATCCGGTGTCCTTCGCGGCCCTTCTCTTTTGCCAGTTTATTGAATCTCGTTTCCATTTCCTGAGCGGCATCCTTTGTGAAGGTGATCACCAGAATGTCTTCTGAGGGAATGTCTAAGGATAAGAGGTTCAGGAGTCTTTGAGTGATGACTGTGGTTTTTCCGGAGCCGGGACCCGCAAGCACCATGGCGGGCCCGTTTATGTGATTGATTGCCTGAATTTGTTCATTAGAAAAGCTCATGGCACATAGTGTACCATGAGCTTCGGAAAAAGCATATTGTCTGAATTTAGACCATACGGGATGCCCGCCGGCGCTAACCCTGGTTTATCGAATGTCTGTACCGTATAAGATCTTTGCGAGCTCTGAATCTTTATCGAGGATGATGGTTTTGTCGCCTCTTCCCTTGAGGGAGGTTTTCAACGCGTCGAGGGAGCGGATGTAATTGTAGAATTCCGCCTTCTCAGTGGTGTTGTAGGCTTCGGCGAGGGTTTTCATGTATTCGGCTTCACCTTCGGCTTCGATGATGGCGGCCTGTTTTTTGGCCTCTGCCTCCATGATGGTTACCTGACGGTTGGTGTCATTTCTGATCTTCTGAGCCTGGCTGTCACCCTGTGCTTTGTAGGAGGCAGCGATATTCTGGCGCTCGGAGATCATTCGCTCGTAAACGGCATCCTTGTTGTCATCGGGGAGGTCGAGTGCCTTTATCTTAGCCTCGGTGATGGTAATGCCGTAGCCGCCGATGTCGGAATTGGAATCCTCTGTTATTAGCTTCGTAAGCTGCTCGCCTCTTGCAGCAATGACTTCGTCCTGAGACATTGAGGAAATTGTGTTCTTTGTGGCATTGTAAACTGCTACACCGACACGATCCTCTGCTGCTCTGGTGGAGGCATTGAGAGTCTGGGTAAACTTTACGGGATCTGTAACCTTCCATAAGATGAAGTCATCCGCAATCATGGACTTTTTGTCCTTTGTGATGACATCTGAAGGCTGGATATCGTAAATCTGAAGGTCCTTCGGGATGTAACGGACGCTCTCCAGGAAAGGAAGCTTGGTGTAAAGACCGGCTTCGGTGCTTACCTTTGTAATCTTTCCAAGATGGGTTACAACACCGTATTCATTGGGATTTACAGTATAAAAGGCTGTACCGGACAGAAATAAAAAGCAAAGCAGTATGACCACAAGGACAGCTCTTATTATGTTAAAGCTTTTCTTCATGAGTTGCTCTCCTCTCCGGTCTGGTTTTCTTCTGCTGAAGCTGCATTTGTATATGTTTCCGCAGCTGCAGCTGTGCTTTCAGAATGGTTTACGACATTAGTGCGGTTTTCTGATGTGAAGCTTTCGAGAGGAAGCATGGTCTGGGTGCCGCCGTCATCGATGATGACCTTAAGACCCGGAAGAACATCCTCCATTGTCTCATAGAATAAACGCTGCTTGGTGATGAGGGGGTTAAGCTTGTACTGATCGTACATGGCATTAAATCTGGCAACCTGCCCCTGAGCCTCCGCTATTCTGGCTTCCTTCTTTGCCTCTGCCTGTTTTTCGATCTTGTCGGCATTGGCCTCGGCTGCGGGAAGCTGTTCTGACTTATACTTATTTGCATTGTTAATGGAAGTCTCTGATCCCTGCTTTGCGTTTTCAACGGCCTTGAAGGCAGACATAACCTGCTGGTTTGGAGGTTCCACGTCCTGGATGGAGACATTAACAACCTCAAGACCGATGTTTGATTTTGAAAGGGCGCTTACCAGAGAATCCCGGACATCAGACTGTACTTTGTTCTTGCTGGTAGTCATGACATCATCAACGTTATAGTTGGAAACAATGGTACGGATGGCTGCCTGGGCAAGGTTCTCAAGAATTGCTTTTGGATTGCTTGAGTTATAAAGGTAACTCACCGGATCAGAAACACGATACTCGATATAGAAATCGGTGTTTACAAAGTTGAAATCCGAGGTGATCATGAGAGACTGCTCGGTAAGTGATTCGGCTCTTCCGTCTTCTCCGGTGTTTTCGTCGTACACCCTGTAACCAATCGGAATTCCGTAGGTGGTTGTGCGAACCAGATGAACTGTATCGATGAATGGAATTTTGAAATACATTCCTGCGGTCTTAACGTCCTGAACCTTACCGAATCTTGTAACAACTGCCTGTTCCTGCTCGGAAACTCTGTAAAGACCCGAGGAAACAAAGCTTATGGCCAGAAAAACTACGATAATCAGAGCCAGAACCTTAAAGATCTTTCCTGCCGTTTCCTTTGCCTTCTTTGGATCCGGCATATCGATGTGCGGCATACCGGGACCATTTCCCGGACCGCTGTTATTGAAATTTTTCATTTACTACTCTCCTTATAGGAATTATAAAACTGTCCAGCCAGAGCCTGAGGGCATCCGTTTAGAAACGGGTCGCTCCGGCGGAAAAATCTATAACAGAACCCCTAAGAGGCTCTAGGCCCTCGCCAATGTCAGAGTTTTCTTTATGACAACTCTGACTTGGCGAGGGGGCTAAGGAAAAGGGAACCAAGAGCCTCTAAGGGGTTCTGTTATGATTTTTCACGTCCTCGCTCAACGTTTCTAAACGGATGCCCTCAGGCTCTGGCTTCTCATTTCGGATTGGACTTGTTCATATTATTATAGTCTATGCTCAATGTCGTCTGCAATCTGATTTGATTTTCCAGCGGCTTCAAGAGTAACAGAAGTGCTGTTTTCATTCAGGCATGGGTCAACCGGACGCTGTGCTGCCTCCTTTGGGGTTCTGTCGATCTTTGTGTAATCACCGATTCCCACAGCCTCTGTAAGAGCGCCAAGAGAAGAAACTGTTGCAGAAATATCTGTCGGAAGGAAAATCTTTGTTGCGCGACCGTCAGCCACAGTCTTAAGGGCTTCTATTCCGCGGAGCTTAAGGACAGTCTCGTTCACGTTTGCAGACTTGAGCATCTCAAGGCCTTCTGCTTCTGCCTTATAAACAAGCTTTACGGATTCTGCCTTACCTTGTGCTATGGCGATCTGGGCATCTCTCTCAGCTTCAGCCGCAAGAACCTTGGCCCTCTTGTCACCCTCTGCTCTCTTAACGATAGACTCCTGATGAGCCTCTGCCTGAAGGACAGTCTCACGTCTCTCACGCTCAGCTCTCATCTGCTTGGTCATAACCTCCTCAATCTCACGAGGTGGCTGAATGTTCTTAACCTCAACTCTTGTGACCTTGATACCCCATGGATCGGTAGCCGTATCAAGAGCCATCTGCATCTTGCTGTTGATGATGTCTCTGCCTGAAAGAGTCATATCAAGCTCCATCTCACCAACGATGGAACGAAGGTTTGTGGCGGTAAGATTAGCAAGACCACTCATGGCATTTTCGATACCATACTGATAAGCTTTGGGATCAAAAACTGTCATGTAAACAACAGAATCAATAGAAATGGTAACATTATCCTTTGTGATAACCGGCTGAGGATCAAAATCACAAACCTGCTCCTTCAGAGAAATCTTACGGAAAACCCTGTCAATGATAGGCATCTTGAAGTGGAGCCCCGCATGCCAGGTATCATGATACTTTCCGAGACGCTCAACATTAACAGCATACCCCTGCGGCACAACCTTGATGCAGCTACTCAAAACAAGAAAAAGAATAACTAAAAAAGGAAATAATAAAAAGAATCCCATACATACTCCAATCTGTCCTCCGAATATTGGAAGGACTTAAAAAATATACGAGACTATAATAGCATATAAGACAAAGATAAAATATTAACGATTATATACAAAAAAAGAAATTTGTGAGAAGACGATTAACAACATTTAAAACAGTTAAGCTGCGGCGAAAATAGAATGTATTTTTTTGTAAATTAAGAGAAAAAGTGAAAGAAAATGCAAGGGATGGGTGGCTAGGCTTGCGAACTGAAAGAACATCTCGAGTAGTTTGTCCGCCTGGGGCGCACGTAAGTGCGAACCAGGCGGACAAACTACTCGAGATGTTCTTTCAACTTCGTGGGCCGTCACACGTCCCTTGCATTTTCTTGACCCATTTCAAAAACTATCGGTAAAAAGCATTACCCCTCAAGCTTTGCGATTCCCGCCTCAAGTCTCTTAATAGACTCGTCCTTGCCAAGAACCTCCATGATTTCGGTAGCCCCCGCAGGAGTCATCTGCTTGCCTGAAAGAGCGATACGAATAGGCCACATAACAAAACCTGTCTTAAGCTCCTTCTCCTTGCCGTACTCCGAAAGAAGTGCGAAAAGCGCATCATTGGAGTAATCCTCCTGAGCTTTAAGAAGAGGAAGCACATCCTTAAGAAGCTGAAGTGAGTTCTCAAGATTTGTCTTAGACTTCTTA
>JAILDF010000226.1 GCA_024689585.1 Oribacterium sp. | reverse complement strand
TACCTCTCTGCTGGAGAAAAGCCGCCTGCTTTATGAGCTTTGGATGCTGTACTCGGCTGTAAATGACAATGTGAAGATAAACATGGTCTCCATCGATACCGAGCATCACATACCGGCCCAGACTGATCTCATAGAAAGCGTCAACAGCGGAGTTTCCTGGATGAAAGAATGGGATTTTATAAGAATATGCGACGTGCCTTTTGGCTTTGCGGCACCGGAGCGGCATCCGATTTCAAAAAAGGATATGGTTTCACCGGCGGAGCTTTCCGGAGAAACGGTTGTATGCTTCCGGGATGAAGGAGCCTCAACCATAGTAGAAATGTTTGATTGCATGAAGACTCAGGGCATAAATCTGGATATCCATGATTATCCCAGTGAGGTAATTCTTTGGGGCGGTGGCTTCAAAGATCAGCTCCTGCTGGTTCCCATGTGCTGGAATGATATACTGCCGGGAATGAAAGTAATCCCTTGCAAGTGGAACTATTCTCTGCCCTACGGCATTTTTTACAGGAAGAACGCTTCCCAGACCGTCCGGAGATTCCTGAACTTCGTCCGGAAAACCTACAATGAAGGCAACGAGCAGGGCATCGTGCCGGTGCTGACGTACTAAAAAAGCGACTATCCGTCGTTCTGTGATGAACGTGGATAGTCGCTTAGTTATTATGCTTGTGTAGGAACAACCGAGATTACTTCTTCTGTAGAAGCGGCTGTTTCGGAAGCAGCTGCAGCTGCTGCATCATTAGCATGAGCATAGTTCTGAGAAGCTGCGTACTCTCTTAAGCACTGAACCCAAATAGCATAAGCTTCTGCATTCTGGTGAATATACTTATCTGTGCAGTAAGCCGGATTCAGGTTTCCGTTTGCATCAGCAAGACGGTTAGCGATATCGATATATCCATAGCCGTTCTCTGCAGCATATGCCTGCATGGAATCATTAAGCTTACGTACTGTAGCATTGTCAAATGCCCAGCTCTTGATGCCGGCAAGTGAAGTCTGAGCATCCGGATGAATGTAAGTTGTGCTTATGATGGTAATGTCTGCGTCCGGATTTGCAGCCTTGATCTGTCCGATGTAAGTCTTGTACTGCTCGAAAACCTCGCTTGGACGAGCCTTGATATCATTGAGTCCAAGTGAAAGATAAACATGCTTTGCACCAAGCAAACCAACCATCTCGTAAGCATAATGCTGAGCTCCACCATACCAAAAGTGGTTAACGCCTTCTGTTCCGATAGCCTGAAGCTCGTCATGAATGCTGTATCTCGGCTGTGTCATGAACTGAAGATTTGCAAGAATCGGGTTGGCCTTTCTCTGGATTGCATATCTCTCGAAACCGTTTGCCACGGAATCTCCGAGGATAATGGAATCCTTGTAAAAATCAACTACACGCTGATCTTCCTGAGCATTAACAACCGGATCCTGGGAAAGGTCTGCGGCAGCCTGTGTTTCCTGAGCTGCGGCAGTCTCTTCTGCCATTGAAATGATGCCGGATGAAACGATCATGGATGAAGCAAGCGCGATGATTGCTGCCTTCTTAAAAAACTTTTTCATACTCTCTACTCCTATATTAATGCTGTTTTTAAGTCTTAAAATCTGACATACAGATGCAGATCCGGTCGACTCCTTGTTTTCGGGAATATAGTTCCCTGCGTAGTCATTTTTTTGAAACCTGTACTACCGCATGAAGAGACGTTAAAATCCTTCAAGTACATTTGGTATAGTACATTATTTCCTATTATGCAAGTCCAAGCTTCCTGAGTCCGTATTCCTTAAGGGAGTTTGTCCAAATGTCATAGGCCAGGTCGTTCTGGTGGATATACTCGTCAGAGCTGTAAATCGGATTCAGATCTCCGTTTGCATCTGCCAGAAGGTCGGCAACATTGATGAAGCCCCAGCCGTTTGCGGCACAGATCTGCTCCATGGCTGTGTTGAACTTCTTAACATTGGCACTGGTCATGGTTCCGTAGTACTTGCCCGGGTAAATGTAGGTGGCGCTGATCACCGTGATGTCAACATCAGGGTTAACAGCCTTAATCTGATTGATAAGTCTCTGATAATCCTCAAGAACAGAAGGGTACTGTACCTCGGTTGTTCCGAAGGAAAGGAATACGTGCTTAGCACCCATAAGCTGGATGGCATCCCAAACGTATCGCTGCTGGCCCATATAGAATGGATGGCGGCTTGTGGAGCTGATATCCTCAAAAGCGCCTTCGATGTAAAAACCATTGGCGGTAAGTGACTGGAAATTTTTGAGCACCGGATCGTCAGTGTGCTTCTTGGTGTAAAGGGCAAAGCCGTTTCCGATGGAGTTTCCGACAATTACAGAATTCTGAAACAGCTGATCCAGAGCATCATCGGTAGAAAATCCCGGAGTGCTGATGCCTGTTGCCGGCATCGCACCGGCTGTAGCTGTAGCGTCTGAACTATAGCTGCTTAAATCCACTGCAGAAATACCTGTGGCGGCAGCAAGGGAAGCAAAGCTGCAAACACCGGAGACAAGTATTGTGCCCAGTGCCAAGGCTGCGATTTTTTTAATCTGTCTCATAAAGACCTCTTCTATTAATTATAATTTGCAAGGAGTATTGTAGCACAAAAGGACTAAATCGGTTTATAAAATCATTTGAACTTCATTTACAAATTACTGACAGAAGCGGGGAGAATATAAAAAAAGTAAAAACTTCTTTATATATGACAGGAATTCCACCGGGGACGGTTCTCGCCGGCGAGAACAGTCCCCGGTGGAATTCCTGCTTCATGTTGACTTGAGGGAAAATAAGAGTAAAATTATGGGAGTGTAATAATTGCAGATATAGTACATCGGTAGTACATCGGCTTCCCAAGCCGAGGAGGCGGGTTCGATTCCCGTTATCTGCTGAAAAAATGAGGCTTCAATGCCAACGTAGTGAATCGTTAGCATTGAAGCCTCGTTTTTTTTCTGTTCATACCGGTCCAACAAACATCATGAGTTTCGTTTCTTATTTGAAGGTTTTTTTCCTGAAGTCTTCTTGGTGGAGTTGCTCCTGCCTGCAGGGTTTTCTGTAGCTTTTACCTTTGCGAATGTACTTTTCTTTACCTGCTTCTTTTCCGGTTTCTTTTTCGTCGGCAACGGCTTCTTTCTCACGGAATAGCCGAAGCTGCCAAGTTTCTCTCCGAGAGACATATAGTCGCCGTGGGAATAGGCTACGAGGCCTACCCGGTCCATGTGAAAAGCGCCTTTTTCGTCGATGAACTGTTCGTCAACACGGACGGCAACTACTTCGGCGAGGAACATGTCGTGACTTCCCAGGGGGAGAACC
>JAILDF010000201.1 GCA_024689585.1 Oribacterium sp. | reverse complement strand
GATCCAAACATCGCAAACATGTGCTGGAATCCCAGGATCAACACCTTTCCTGTTCCAAGCTTTCTGGCATCATAGATACCTTCTTCGCCGATCTTGATTTTTTCGTTACTCATTTATTAACCCCTTCCTTGGCTGTCAGGATAATAAACCAAGATGCTTTACAGTCACATCCACCGGGGACGGTTCTCGCCGGCGAGAACCGTCCCCGGTGGATACTGAATGAGCTCTGACTGCTTTGTCATTACAAAGAAAAAGCACGCTTAGGAGGAAATATTCCCTCCTTGCGTGCTTGATAGTTATTTAGAATGACCTTTTAATCAGTATCTTCATCTTAATTTTAAAATCCCTCGTTTGATTTTTTACCATTTTAGCATCCTTTTTTATATCGTCAATAGTGGGAACCAAGGTTTTATTGAATAAAAATTCAATTTAAAGCTTTTAAATTTTTAATAAATATTTTTTATTTTATGATTGATAGCTCTCCCGTTTTTATATATACTATTCCATACTTTATTGAAATTGATGAGGAAAGTTTGAAAAACACTTTTCATCACTGTTTGTGCCTCCGGCAGAAATATGCGGAATGGAGATATTATGGAAATAAGACAGCTCAATTCATTCGTAAAGATCGTAGAGATGCAGAGTTTCAGTAAGGCAGCCGAGTCCCTTGGTTATACTCAGGCTGCGGTTACTATTCAGATACGTCAGCTTGAACAGGAATTCAATACAAAGTTTTTTGACAGAGTGGGAAGACACGTTGTCCTCACCCCTCCGGGCCGGGAGTTTCTCCAGTATGCCAATGAAATCCTCCGCCGGGTTGATGATGTCCATACAGCCCTGGGAAATCCCCAGATGCAGGAACATAAGCTTCGTATAGGCTCTCTGGAATCTCTTCTTACATATAAGATTCCCAATGTGGTGAAATACTTCTATGACAATCACCCGGAGATAACATTGGAAATAAAAACGGGTTCACCTAAAGAGCTCATAGACATGCTGGAGCATAACCTGGTGGATATGGTTTATTTCCTGGACAGACGTGTTTATGACTCCAACTGGATAAAAATTCTTGAGGAACCGGAACCCATCATTTTTGTGGCAAGCCCGGATCTTGAGATTCCCGGAGAAGACCAGAAAACCGGACAGGTTCATATGAATGACCTTCTGCAGCTTCCTTTCTTCCTGACAGAGCAGGACTCCAATTACAGATATGCTCTGGAGCAGGATCTGGCCGCAGACCGCATGCAGATCCGTCCTTTCTTTGAAACCGGAAACACCGAGGTCATCATCCGCCTCGTGAAGGAAAACAAAGGCATCACCTTCCTTCCTGCCTTCTCAGTACAGGAGGGTATCCGCAACGGTGAACTTAAAGAAATAAAGCCTGCAGACTTCAGCATGACCATGTACAGACAGATCTTCTACCACAAAGACAAGTGGGTCACCGAAGAAATGAAAGAGCTGGAAAAGCTCGTGAAGCAGGGACTGCTGTAAAGTAAAGGCTGAAGCTACCGAGACGGTGGCTTCAGCCTTTTGTTTAGTTCAACGCCTGATAGTAGTACCAGGCCTGCTTTTTCGTTGTGGGTGTTTCGCTGGCACCGTTTGAGTTCCAGAGACCGAAGGCGTAACCCTGAACCACTTCCACAGGTGCATCCACAAGACGACTGAGAAGGAAAGCCTCCACATAAGGATTCTCCTTAGCCTTTTCCCAGGCCTGCATGATTGCCCAGCACTGAGCCTCCTCACCTCTGATGGAGCTGAAGCCCTGCTCTGAAAGAATCAGATGTCTCACCTTTCCTTCCGGACTAAGCATTTCCTGATTCTGCATGTAATCGGTAAGAACATGGAGATTCTTCATGTTAACTATCTTTGAATCCGGATCATCTGTTGCCAGTGGTGAAGTATTCATGAAATCCGGATTTGAAAGATCCTGGGGGTACGGATGCCATGCTATGCCATAGTCTGTATCAGCGAGATACATATTGAGATATCCTAAAAGATCCCTCGAAGCATAGTACATATCTCCTCCGGACATGGTCCAGTTATAGTCAAACGGGATAAAAACTCTTGCGTCGGGGTTGGCGTTCTTTATGGCATTGTAGAAAATGCGGAAACTGTCAGCATAAGCCTTGGCATATTCATTTATATCCGACACTCCCAGATAATTCCACTGAAGCTGGTTGTTGATCTCATTTCCGATGACCCAGTTGGATATCTTATCCTTATATCTGTGGGCCAGAGCATTGGCCACCTCTTCAGTTCTCTGTCTTCCCATATCAGTCAAAGTATTAAACTGATACAGATTTGAAACTGCCAGATCAACCGGCAGTAACGCATCGTTAGGCTGAAAATCATTCATGACCCCTATAGTAACGGTTAGATCCGCGGCATCATATGCATCTATCAGGGCGTCAACACCCTGCATCTGGTGCTCATCCTTCAGGAAGCTGGCATTGAACTGAAAAATAACCTGCTTGCATCCGAGATCCACCATATCCTCGATCATGGTCACATGGGAGGAATGTATACCCTTTATGCTCTCCGGTGTGTTATAAAATGCCAATGCCTGTATGCTCATGGAGGCAGTCATGATGCCTGCCAACGCCATTGCAGCCGCTTTTTTAATTAAGTGATTTTTCATACATTACCCTTTCATTGATTCCGGTCCGCATGATGACCGGTATAATCTTCGCCAAATATATTTCGACATATATAAGTGCAATATTACCTGTGGAATGATTATACACCAAACTTCATACAAAATAATTTTACTTATTATTACAGATTTATGCAGATTTATATCCCCTAAATACCTTGCTTTTATGCGGTGTCTCGGATATAATGCCTAAGGTTAATGACGTTTAAGAGTGGCTCCAAAGCCACTTTTTTATTGTATAAGTCAGGTAACAGGCGAAGCCATGCTGAGGACTTATATCAACATACATCAGAAAAGGAGAAGCGAATGATTGCAGCAAACAACATTACCTTTCGTGTAGGCAAGAAGGCACTGTTTGAGGATGTTAATATCAAGTTCACCGAGGGAAACTGCTACGGTATCATCGGTGCCAACGGTGCAGGTAAGTCAACATTTCTCAAGATCCTGAGCGGCGCTCTGGAGGCAACAAGCGGTGAGATCACCATGACTCCGGGACAGCGTTTAAGCGTTCTCGAACAGGATCAGTTCAAGTACGATGACTGCACGGTTATCGACACCGTTATCCGCGGAAACCAGCGTCTTTATGACATCATGAAGGAAAAGGATGCCATCTATGCAAAGCCTGATTTTTCAGATGAGGATGGTATGAGAGCAGCCGAGCTTGAGGCAGAGTTCGCTCAGATGGACGGCTGGAATGCCGAGGCTGATGCAGAGACCATGCTGAACGGTCTCGGAATCGGTACAGACCTTCACTACAAGCTTATGAATGAGCTTAAGGGCTCAGAGAAGGTTAAGGTTCTCCTTGCCAAGGCGCTTTTCGGAAACCCTGACATCCTTCTTCTGGACGAGCCTACCAACCACCTGGATCTCAACTCCATCGAGTGGCTTGAGGAGTTCCTTATCAATTTTGAAAACACTGTCATCGTCGTATCCCACGACCGTTACTTCCTCAATAAGGTTTGTACAAACATTGCGGATATCGACTACGGAAAGATCACTGTATTCGCAGGAAACTACGACTTCTGGTTTGAGTCTTCACAGCTTATAGTTCGTCAGCAGAAGGAAGCTAACCGTAAGAAGGAAGAGAAGATCAAGGAGCTGCAGGAATTCATCCAGCGTTTCTCTGCCAATGCTTCCAAGTCAAAGCAGGCAACTTCCCGTAAGCGTGCTCTCGAGAAGATCGAGCTTGATACCATTAAGCCTTCTTCAAGACAGTATCCTTACATCGTATTTAAGCCAAACCGTGAGATCGGTAATGACGTTCTTGAGGTTAAGAATCTTACAAAGACCATTAACGGCGTAAAGGTTCTGGATAATATTTCCTTCATCGTAAACCGTACAGATAAGATCGCACTTGTTGGCCCTAACGAGCTTGCAAAGACAACTCTTATGCAGATCCTTTCCGGTGAGATGGAGCCTGACAGCGGCGACTACAAGTGGGGCGTAACCACAACCCAGTCCTACTTCCCTAAGGATAACACTGCTGAGTTCAAGTCTGAGGATACCATCGTTGAGTGGCTCACTCAGTACAGCCCTGACAAGGATACTCAGTTCGTCCGCGGCTACCTTGGAAGAATGCTTTTCAAGGGCGATGACGGCTTAAAGAAGGTTAATGTCCTTTCCGGAGGAGAGCGTGTAAGATGTATGCTCAGTAAGATGATGATCTCAGGTTCCAATGTTATCATCCTTGACGAGCCTACCGATCACCTTGACATGGAGTCTATCTCTGCTCTCAATGACGGTCTCAAGAACTTCCCGGGTGTTATCATTTTCTCATCACGTGATCACCAGGTTGTTGAGACTACCGCAAACCGTATTTTCGAAATCATCGACGGTCACCTCATCGATAAGATGACAACCTATGATGAGTACCTTGCATCTGACGAGGATATCAAGAAGAGATTTACCTTCACTCTTTCTGAGGATGACGCTAGCGATAACTAAAGACGGACGAGCCGGAGATAATCCATTTAAAGCCGAATCGCTTCGTCGGAAAAATCAAAAATCGGACCCCTAAGAACCACTAGGCCCTCGCCAATGTCAGAGATTTTCTTTATGAAAACTCTGACTTGGCGAGGGGTCTAAGGAAAAAGGAACCAAGTGGTTCTAAGGGGTCCGATTTTGATTTTTCACGACTCAGCTCAACGGCTTTAAATGCATTACCTCCGGCTCTGTCTAATTTCAGTATTTGTTTGAGATCAAAGTCCAAGTTTTGTTAGCGCAGCTCGCTTCATTTCATTTATCCAGTAGATATAGTACTGGTAATTATAGTGTATTTGCTGGTCGATGCTCCAGCTGTCCGGGAGGTTTCCGTTTCCGTCGCTCATTATTTCCTGAACGTCGATGAAGGTCCATCCGTTTTCGGCACACTTCTGTTTCATGGCAGCGTTGAGCATGCGGACTGAATCGTTGTTGTAGCCGGTTTTCTGGTAGGCTGCAGTCATATAGGTGGTGGAGATGACATTGATATCAACTCCGGGATTCGCCGCCTGTATCTCTCTAAGGAGTGTTTCATAGTTATCGGCGGCATTTGGATCCGCAAGATCTTTGTAGCCGAAAAAGCTGTATACGTGCTTGGCTCCGATCATGCCGATGGCCTCGGGAAGTCTGTATCTGTGACCCTGGATCATTGGGTGGATATTCTTTCCGTCGTTTGGAAGAAGGGCTTTTGAGATGCTGTAACCCGCAACCGCAAGGGAGGTGAAATTATCACTTACCTCATCGCCTATGCCTCCTGATATATTATAACGCTGGAAATTTTCGGCTATTGAGTCTCCGATTATTACAGAGCCCTGAAAATAATCTCTAAGAGCCGCTTTCTCTTCATCTGTAAGATAGGCAACATCTCTCTGAGCCCATTTTTCCGACACCGAACTAATTACATTAGCAACTGTACCGGCAATTTCATTAACTGCTGCACCCGGAGTTGCACCTGCTGCAGGTCCTGGACCCATCATGCTACTTTCCGTGCTGCTGAAATCGATGCCTTGACCGGCAACTCCTGCCCATACGGGAACTGTCATGCTTAATGACAGTACGGCAGATATCCCTGCAATAAAAAGTCTGGATTTCTTCATTACATCTCCTTTTTCACACATACCCTATAACATCAATTAAATAAACTCTTACTTTATGAACTTAGTAAGCTTAACAGCGCTTTCTTATTATATCGGATTTACCTCATTATTTGTAAATCTATTTCCATAAGAGTAACTTACAATTCTTTCCGATACATTATATTTATGCAGTAATATTCGATATAATTACTGTTATCTGTTAAAATATTACATATCGCGAATATAATCAAATGATCGACAATTAACAAGGGAGTAGTTTATGAAACTCAATTTCAAAAAAAGTTTAGCAACCATATTGCTTTTGACCGGCATCACAGTCATGCAAAGTTTTTCTGCTTTATCCGCAGGAGCCCCTTCTGTCATGACACCGTCCGCCGCTGCAGGTGACCCTTCCATTGCTGCTACTGTTGCAGCTTCCAATCCTGCCGCTATCTATACTTTTACAGGTACTGCTACAGAACATCAAAACCAGCTTCTGTATCAATACTTTAAAAATTCAGTTATCGTGGGCGATTCCATAGGCTGTGGCTGGGGCCTTCAGTGCCTTAAGAATTCTGCTGATCCTGTAATGGGTAATTTCCAGAGTCTTGCATATCCCGGCTTCTGTGTTCATTCTGCCTTTGACGCCAGCATAGAAGACGCCGGCACCCCTATGTACAAAGGTGCAAAGCGTCCTGTATGGGAGTCACTTCAGCTTATGGCCGCAGACCATCCCGGAGAGACAACTCATATTTATCTGCACTTCGGATATAAGGATCAGAAGTGGACTGATACCCCTGAGCTTTACGTTCAGCTTATCCAGACCCTTCAGCAGTATGTTCCCGACTCAGATGTCACAATCATCGGTGCCAGCTACATGTATCCCGGTAAAAACGGTGCGCCTTACACCAGCGCCAACATCAAAAAACTTGATCTTGCCATGCAGAATTATGCCAATGCTTATGGCTGGGGCTTTGTAAATGTTGGTGATCTTCTCGCCGATCAGAATGGTGATCTGAATCCGGCATACTGCAGTGACAAGTTTATGCATATAACCCCTGCCGGATATGAAATCTGGAAGAGTGCTCTCACAGGCTACGCCTTCGCAAGAATGTCAGCCGCAGGAATCAACT
>JAILDF010000185.1 GCA_024689585.1 Oribacterium sp. | reverse complement strand
CAGAGGATGAAAACTATCGTTTACCGGGCAATAATGCAGGACAGGCGGTAAAAAACTGGTTTCTTTCAGATGATGATGTCGTTAAGGAAGGGTATTTTTCCTTAAAGGATACCGCCAATGATCTTCTCGATGATCCTGATGCGAGGGCAGTGCTTGAGAAATATCTGCCGGAACTTGTAAAGTTTATGACTGAAAAGGATGTGATCCCCCTTGGGCTTTCCATGCAGAGCATACTTAGCAGAGATATCCCTGAGGGTCTTGATCTAAAGGAACTTAACAGAGAGCTGAATCAGATAAAAAATGAGTTTTAATCGAGAATCTTAGATATCAGGTTTTATCAGTCGGAGAACGCCTGGTTCCATAAGATAAAGCTTAAGGAGTGGATGCTGTCTGATCATGAAGATGACGGCTTCGAGACTGCCGGCTACTATGAGTCGATTTATGACGAACCGGATGATGAAGAGTTCTTTGATGATGAAGAATTTGATGACGAATATGATGAGGAGGATGATTTCGAAGAAGAGGAAGATGTAACCGAATAATAAAAAAATTACGCCTTGTTACATATATTAATGGATTATTATCCGATATATGTAACAAGGTGTTTTTTATAAGAGCAAACAAAAGGGTTAAAGGATGAGTTATGAGAGAAAAGCGTCAATTTAGTGCGGAAATGCAAAGTATCGAAGAGCTTACTGAGTTTGTAAGCGGAAAGCTCGAAGAGTATGGAATAGAAAGAAAAAACAGAATTAAAGCTGTTCTGGTGGTTGAAGAGGCTGCCGGGAGTCTCATAAGCCATAAAAAGGAAGGTGACAACGGTGGAGAGATAACCGTAATATTCAAAGCAGAGTTCGGTACAGTGTCTATCGAGCTGAAAGCTGATGGAGCAGAGTATTCACTTGCTGAAAACATGCCATCTACCGCTCTTATGGAAGAAGATAGTAAGGGAGATGACATTCAGGAGTCCCTCAGAAATATCATTCTGAAGTCCATGACGGAGGACATAAGATACATACATAAGAACGGTGTCAACTATATAAGGATGATAGTGATCCGCTCCAGGAGAACATTCCTTTACCTTACGTTGGGAGCCATGGCTCTTGCCATAGTGTGCGGGATTCTGTTTTCCTCTTATGTGCCGGATGAGATAAACAAATCACTTAACAGCCTGGTTCTGGTCCCCGTAAAAACCATGTATATGAATGCTCTAAAGATGATCGTTGCGCCGGTGGTGTTCTTTTCGATCATTTCCTGCATCGTTCAGTTCTCGGATCTTTCAGCTTTGGGAAGGATAGGCGGAAAGATCATATTGATGTACCTTTTAACTACGATAATTGCGGTTTGGGTAGGTGTTGAGACCTTCGATCTGATAAAACCGGGTGATGCTTCTCTTGCCAAGTCTCTTATTGCAGACGCTTCGGCTATTACCTCAAAGACCGTGAATGTTTCCATAAAGGATACTATAGTTGGGATCGTGCCTTCTGACATCATTAACCCGTTTCTGAATCTGAATATGCTTCAGATTATCTTCATGGCAGTGTTGTGTGGAATCGCCACGGGACTTCTCGGAAAGTATTCGGATATGCTGAGGGATCTTTTTGAGGCCTTTAATGATCTGTTCCTGAAAGTTACCACAATGATCATAAAGGTTATGCCGGCAGCTGTTTTCTGTTCCATAATGTCTATGATCCTGACCATGGGTGTGGGATCTCTGGAATCGGTTCTCGGAATGATGGCAACCTTTATACTGGGACTTGTCTTGATGATGATGCTTTACTGTATGCTGATGGCGTTGATGGGAGGCATCAATCCGGGTCCCTTTGTAAGGAAATATTCGCCATGCATGCTTCAGGTATTTTCCATGGCTTCCTCCAATGCATCAATTCCCATAAACATGGAAGCCTGTGAGAAAAAGCTGGGTATAGGCAGAAAGATATTCTCCTTGTCTATTCCCCTGGGTGCGACCCTCAACATGCACGGAACGTGCATTTACCTTTCGGTGTTTGCATTGGCACTTGCCAAAGTTTACAACGTGCAGGTGACGGGAGGAGCTATGCTTTCCATGGTCATATCCATAGTAGTTCTTTCAATGGGAGCTCCGGGTATCCCCGGCTCGGGACTTATCTGCCTCTCGGTTCTTCTGACGCAGATTAAAGTACCGGTTGAGGCCGTCGGCCTCGTAATGGGTATCGATTCCATATGCGGAATGTTCAGATGCATGAGCAATTGCCTCGGAGATGTGGCGGTTTCGATGATCGCGGCTAAAAGTGAAGAGGAGCTAGATATGAAGGTGTATCAGAGCTGAGGATATTTAATCGAATATAACACATTTATTGATTTCGCGTTGGCAGTAGCATGTGTGTTTCAACGCCCACATGATAGCATTATCGTGAAAAAAGAAGGTATGTCGCTTTAGATGATAATCATCAAAAGCGACATACCCTTTTTGGTGATTAAATATTGTAAAAAGCAATCACAGGCATATGATAATGATATAAAAAATAAAAAAAGCAATCATTAATATTGCGGAGGATATAGCATTGATTATAAATAAAAAAGACATTGTAAAGAACATAAGGGATAAGGAGTATACGTTTTCAATTACCGTAGCAGTTTGCTCGGAGTGTGGAGAAGAAATGAATATCCCCGGTCTTATTGATAAGAATGTTCAGGAAATAGACGATCAGTACAGGGCAGCAGAGGAGCTTGTATCAATGGATGACATTGAGAAGCTTATGAAGATTTATAAGATTGGTAAGGCTCCGCTGTCTCTGGCACTTGGATTTGGCGAAGTGACGATACCGAGATATCTGGAAGGGCAGGTACCGTCTAAAGAGTATTCGGATGTTATTAAAGCGGCGCTTTCCTCTCCGACGTTTATGAAACAGAAACTCATGGAGAACCGCGGAAAGCTGACAGATGCGGCATACAGGAAAGCTTTTACTGCCGCAGAAAGAATAGAAAGTCTATAAGGTATTGGAAAAGATCACACATAATGAGGATCCGTGGATGGAAGCAAGGAAAGGATATGGCGACAGTATATCGTCCAGTGAACTTCTTTCTAAAGAGAGAATTATGAAGTATTATATCCGAATTAATGAAAAATACGGTATAGATACAGATGAGGGTCTGAGGGCATATATTCACGATATGATTGATAAGGCATCATAATCAGAGTATGTCACAGAAAAAGTGCTACTATTATAAAATTCTCTTAAATGAACGATATTATTACATGAATGGACTTTTGTAGGGATTTTTGAGAGGAGTAGTGGCATGAAAAAAGTTAAAAATAATATATCGCTTGGAGTTCTGGTGATTTCTGCAGCAGTGACAACCTTAACCGTTTATGCAGGAACCAGCAAACAGGATTTTCTAAAACAAAAATTCGGTATAGATAATGGGAGTGGGAAGAGCTATTCTTCATCCTCGATTGACAGAGCTGCCCAGGAAAACATTGCCAATTCGATGTCCACCACAGACACGGCTCTTGCCATGGATTTCGACTGGGGGATCGATAAAGTCTACAACTCTTCAATGGGGCAGTGGTCCAATGCTCTCGACGAACAGTTTGTGGATCGCGTTACCGGAGATGAACCCTATCTTCTGAAGGGTGGTTGGAAGTGCTACATGTTCAGTGCAGACTCAGGTTACTTCAACGGATATGAAAGGTATCTCAATGCAGTGATAGATACTGATGGCGATAACTTTTCTGTGAAGCTTAACTGGTGGTTATTTAATCCGGGAGATGCCAGTCAGTCTATCGTTGAAAGTGGATATGACATAGGAAAAGGAAAATGGAATTCCAAGACTGCAACAGTACATACTGTAGCGGACATAGGAAACATCGATTTCACCGATTTTTATATTTCAAAAAACCGGGATGAAGAGTACGCGATGGGAACCGTGACCTGGAGTTCGGGAGAGGTTGATCATATCGGGCTTATGCGTATGACTCCCGAGAAAGCGAATGAGTTTTACGATATGGGCGAAGGAGATGAAACAGCAGAAAAGGTTCTGACCATTGTGAACCGGGCTAAGAAGCTCAGCGGCGCCCCGGAAGCTGAAATACAATGGGATGATGACAATACCATCACCCTGAGGATGTACGAGTACGTTAATGACGGAAGCACTTTCCACGAGACTACCTGGACATGGTACACAGTAAATGTTAAAACCATGAAAGGAACCGATTTCTTTGGAAATGCGGTGGATTTCAGTAAATAATACATTTCCAAAGGGAAAATCGTTAGTTTTCTCTTTCGGTTTTTAAAAGCGGAGGGTCACAGTCCCTCCGCTTTTAATGCCATTGGGGACGGTTCTCACCGGCGAGAACCGTCCCCAATGGTATGTTACAACAATCCCTTTTCGCACAGCTCATCCGCATATCTTACGGTCGCCATGGCATCACTGCCGTAGCAGTCGGCGCCGATTTTGTCGGCGTAATCCTTAGTCATGACGGCACCGCCCACTGCGATTTTGCAGTCGGGCTTTTTTTCGTGAAGCTGCTTGATGGTTTCCTCCATATTCACAACGGTAGTTGTCATAAGGGCGGAGAGACCAACAAGTTTTACATCCTGCTGAATTGCGGTTTCAACGATTGTCTCAGGCGGAACGTCCTTTCCGAGATCAATGACATCGTAGCCATAGTTCTCCAAAAGCACCTTTACGATATTCTTTCCGATATCATGTATATCGCCCTTTACAGTAGCCAGAATGACTTTACCCTTTGATTCCTGTTGGCTGTCGGACATGGATTCCTTGACCACCGTGAAAGCCGCCTTTGCGGCATCAGCCGCCATCAGAAGCTGGGGCAGGAAGAGAGTTCCTTTTTCAAATCCCTTTCCGACGATATCCAATGCCGGCACCAGATCCTGGTTTATGATATCAAGAGCCGACTTGGTCAGGAGAGCCTCTTTTGTTGCATCGGCAGCAGGTTTTGCCATTCCACGCTCGATGGCTTCCATGAGTTTTGAGTGGTAGCCTTGAGTGTTTCCGTTACCATCCTGAGATGAAGCACTGGACGCACCTCTGGTGGCTCCGTTTTGGCCTGCACTTGAACCACCTGAATTTCCAGAAAAACCCCCGTTTGATGCCCCGAAGGAAACATTACCCCCTAGGGGACTGCCGGAAGACTTAAGGTCTCCGGCTGAAATACCAAGTGCATTGAGAACCCTTGAACGGCAGGCATCCACTGCCTCTGAAACCCGCTTGTCGGGTGTTTTGTAATTCTGGTAAGCCCCGATGAAATCCTGAAAGTTTTCATCCTGAGCGGTAAGGGCGCAGAAGCTTCTGTAGGCCTGCATCATTGCCTGGTTGTTCGGATTAATGATGGCGCAGGACAGTCCGTTCTGAAGCGCCATGGCGAAGAAATAGGAGTTCACAAGCTCCCTCGCCGGAAGTCCGAAGCTGATGTTGGAAACCCCCAGAATAGAGCTTCCCCCAAGCTCGTCACGGATCCTGCGAATGGTCTCAAGGGTCACAAGTGCGCTACGTGGGTCACTTGAAATAGTCATGCAAAGACCGTCGATAACCACATCTTCTTTAGGGATTCCATAGGATGCCGCGGTATCATAAATCTTTTTCGCAATGGCGATACGACCGTCCGCAGTATCGGGAATTCCGCCTTCATCGAGAGCAAGTCCCACGATAACTCCGCCGTATTTCTTCACAAGAGGAAATACGCTGTGCATTACCTCCTCTTTACCGTTTACGGAGTTGATAAGAGCCTTTCCATTATAATGTCTAAGTGCCCGCTCCATGGCGACCGGGTCAGATGTGTCTATCTGAAGGGGCAGTGCCAGCACGCTCTGAAGTCTTATAAGGACTTCGTCCAAAAGCTCTGCTTCGTCGATTTCCGGGGTACCAACATTAACATCCAGAACATGGGCTCCGGCGTCCTCCTGCTGTAAGCCCTGATCCACAATGTAATCGATGTCATGCTCCACGAGAGCCTGCTTGAAGCGTTTCTTTCCTGTTGGATTGATGCGCTCTCCGATGATTACAGGCTTTGCGCCGCCGCCGATCTCCGCAACCTGAGAGAAGGAGGAGATAACGGTATGAGCCTCCGGCTTCGGTGCCCGGAAGGGAAGAGAAGTCACGGCTTCAATTTCATTTTTGATGTGTTGAGGGGTGGTGCCGCAGCAGCCCCCGAGACCCACAGCTCCGAGTTCGGCGATAGTCTTCATAAATCCTGCAAATGCTTCCGGATCCACATCATAAACAGTCCGGCCTTCCACGGATTTCGGGAGGCCTGCATTGGGATTCACAAGCACCGGAACGTGAGCTGCCTTCACAAGACGTTCCACTATGGGAATCATCTGTTCGGGACCGAGGGAGCAGTTTGTACCGAGAGCGTCCACTCCCAGGCCCTCCAGCATCGCAACTGCTGACTCCGGAGTTCCGCCCGTAAGCATTTTTCCCGACGCATCGAAAACGCAGGTTATGAAAACCGGAAGGTCACAGTTTTCTTTTGCCGCAAGGACAGCAGCCTTAGCTTCATATGAATCGTTCATGGTCTCGATGAGCACCAGATCCGCCCCTTCCCGGGCTCCGATTCGCACTACCTCGGCGAATATTTCCACCGCATCATCAAAGGAAAGGTCTCCCATTGGTTTAAGCAGCTTTCCTGTTGGACCGATGTCCAGGGCGATATAAGCATCCTCCTCCCGTCCGGATCTTTTTCTTGCTTCTTTTGCAAGGTTCACGGCAGCAGTAACTATCTCATCAAGATTATCCTGAAATTTCAGCCGGTTGGCACCGAAGGTGTTGGTGTTAAAGATATGGGAGCCGGCATTGAGATAACCGAGATGCAGGTCAATGATCTCCTCAGGATGTAAAAGATTCCAGGTTTCCGGAAGCTCTCCGGGCTGAAGTCCCTTCTCCTGAAGTATGGAGCCGGTGCCTCCGTCAAAAAATATCCATTCTTTTCCCAGGCGGTCTAATATATTTTTTCGCATTAAAGTAAGTCTCCTCTATAGAGTTTGACGGTATCAGTGTCAGGTGTTTAATAAACATTTTGTTTCACTGAAACCGGATTAGCATTTAAGACAATATGTTATTTTCTGTAAAGACAGTCCTTTGCCTTACTGCAAAGAGTGCAGGAGGTTTTATCCGGATTGTGTTGGATCTTATTATCAACTTCGGTTTCAATCATATCCGGTCCTAGGGAATTACATTCCTGATTGTCGGGAATACCTGAAGCTTCACCGGCAGAAAGTCCGGTGGCTTCAAGAGGGTTGATGACCTTTGCCAGATAGTCTCCATCATTTCCGGAGTCTGTTTTCTTCGTGCATCCTATAAAAGCAGTTATGGATTTGCTGGGCACCATGAGAAGGGTTTCCGTGAGAGTTATGCCGCACCATTTCTGCATATCCAGTATCCTTGCAAAATCGCTTTGCAGGGCAAGGGGCAGGTCGCCGTAACCCGGAGAGAAGCGCGGCCGCAGGGTATAGCCGGAGGCGGCTTCGCTTTCCCTGATTTTTTTTACTTCCGAATCAGCGAAAGATTCCACCATTTCCGCACCGGCCGCCTGATATATGGAGGCCTCCATGAGGCTTGTCAGCTCGCTTCGCTTTATGAGCATGTCGATACCGATGCCCACAGTAGCCGCAAACATATAAGCGTGATCGCAGCCCTCCAGGTTTTTGTACAGATTCTTTGATTTAATGCTGAGTCCCGCAATTTCTGTGATATCCGGGGCTGTCTGCTTTACCGAAAAGCTCCGATAGAAACATCGGGGTGCCGCAGCCTTCTGCATTTTTTCAACGCATTCCTTTATCCGTTCATCAACCTCCGGTGAAGGGGTGATCTTTTGGTACCCCAGGAAACGGTAAATTTCTTTTTGTCTTAGTTCTATCATAAAATACTAAAAGTGCCGTACCCCGCGGGGCGACGGCACGGTAAATTTGAATCGCAGTGTGTAAATCAATGCTTGTTCCGATATACACTCACCGGAGGGCAGAAGAGAGATTCACATTCTGCAAAGTCATGGAGAAAAACCGATGAAGTCGATATAGCTTCAGATCTTCAGTATCTCCGAAAGGTTCTTCTGTATCGCTTCAGCGATATCCGGCTTGTTCATGGAATAAACATGTATGTGCTTTACATCATTTGCTATGAGGTCAATGATCTGCTCGGTTGCGTAAATTATACCCGCCTGCTTCATAGCCTCCGGATGGTCTCCGAACTTGTCGACTATTTCTCTGAACCTTGTTGGAACAGAAGTTCCTGAGAGAGCAACAGACCTGCCCAGCTGCTTGGCATTTGTTATAGGCATTATACCCGCAAGCACCGGCACGCGGATGTCATTTTCTCTGAGTCTGTAAAGGAAGTTAAAGAACTCAGCATTATCAAAAAACATCTGAGTGGTAAGGAAATCAACTCCGGCATCCACCTTTTTCTTCAGGTTCTTAATGTCTTCGTCCTTGTGAGCACACTCCACATGGCCTTCCGGATAGCAGGCACCGCCGATGCAGAAATCGCCGTGGGCCTTGATGTCCGCAATGAGCTCAGAAGCATAATGGTAATCATGGTGGGGAGTGCCATCCTTTGGGATGTCTCCGCGAAGAGCCATGATGTTTTCGAAGCCGTACTCCTTGAATTTTGAGAGCATATTGTGAACATGTTCTTTGGTGGAGGAAACACAGGTAAGATGTGGGAGAACCTCAACTCCGTGCTTATCCCGGATGGTTTTTGCGATGTTCAATGTGAATTCAGAAGTTCCGCCGCCTGCACCGTAGGTCACTGACATGAAGCTTGGCTTAAGGGCTGCGACTTCTTCAGTAGCCTGTTGAACAGTGTCAAAGTTCTCTATTTTTTTGGGCGGGAAGACCTCAAAAGACAAAGTAGTCTCGCCGTTATTCAGTATGTCAATTATCCGCATGGATTCCTCCTGAAAAAGAAATATAAACTGAGAAAAAGTGATTTCTCAAAGCCTTTTTTAATGCTTTCAAAAACGGTCTTTCTTTATATTTAACCACAAAAGAATATATTTTCATAATAAATTCTGATTAGGAGAGGATATAAGCTGAAACTATAAGTAGTTAGGTTATGATTCTTCACATTTGTACATAAAGCTAATAAATGGATGTCAGGTGCTTCCGGTCAACCTCATCCCGGACAGAACTGTTTCAATGAATAAAGTATCTTCTGACTTCTCCTGCCTGGTATAGTGAACCGAAGCAAACTATCGGGAGATTCAATTCTTTTCCCCGGGTGACTGCCATGGCTACGGCATCTTTAATGGAAGGAGCAGCGAAGACCGGTCCCTCAAAGACTGTAAAAATCTCTTTTTTCAGTTCTTCCGGATCAAGTCCCCGGCCATCGTAGGGAAGTTCGGCTATGAAGCTGTCTGCAAAAGGAGTTATGAGCTTCAGCATTTGCAGATGATCCTTGTCCTTCATCACACCCATGACGAAGATTACCTTTTTATCCGGCAGAAACGCTTTTATGGATTCCGCGAGAGCGGCAACACCGTTTGGGTTGTGAGCGCCGTCAAGGATAAATACCGGATTCTCGGACAGTAGCTCAAATCTTCCCGGCCATCCGGCATTCAGGAGTCCCTGCTTTATGGTTTCATCGTCAATGTTTATGCCGCGGTATTTTAAGCTCAGTATGATATCGATGGCGGCCATGGCATTATCAATCTGGTAAGAACCAAGAAGTGGAAGCTTTATATTTTTTATTGACCGGTAGCTGAAAACTTCTCCTTTCAGGGAATAAGAGTGCACCGTAAGGTCGTTAGGATCGGTTATGGTCATAGGAACCTGTCCTAAAGAGCCGGTTTCGTTATGGTCAGTGCATGGGCTGAGTATCGGTTCAGAATCGCCGGGGTTGTTAGAGAGGTCAACATTATATTTGTTGACCTCTTTGAATTTATCTGCAATGACCTGAAGTATAGAAGCTTTCTGGTTCAGTACAACAAGAGGAGATCCGGCTTTGATTATTCCGGCCTTTTCAGCTGCTATCATTTCCTCCGTATCCCCCAGGACCTCTGTGTGGTCGAGACCAATGCTCATTATGGCAGCAGCTTCCGGTGCGTCAATTATGTTGGTGGCATCCAGACGGCCGCCCATGCCAACCTCCAAAACTACATAGTCACAGCCTTCTTCATGAAAGTAGCAGAGTGCAATGGCGGTTATCATTTCAAAATCAGTGGGTTCTTCATTAAGACTTGTTACAGCGGTTTTTATCTTTTCGGAGATATTGCGGAGATCATCGTCTGAAATATCCACTCCGTCCACAGAGATGCGTTCATTGAAATTGAAGAGATGCGGGGAAATATATAGTCCGGTTTTGAAGCCGGCTTCCGTGAGAATGGATCTGATCATGGAGCAGGTGGAGCCCTTTCCGTTGGTTCCGGCTATATGTATGAATCTGAGTTTTTTCTGAGGATTTCCCAAAGCAGTCATTAGAGCTTTCATGCGATCAAGACCTATTTTCGCATGTCTCCAGTCAGCACCATGTAAAAGAGCTATTGCTTCATTCCAGTCCATATAAATCTCCATTCCTCCGCTGCATTTGTCTTGAGAGCCACCGGGGACGGTTCTCGCCGGCGAGAACCGTCCCCGATGGTTTTTTATGATCAGATTGCTAGAACATTTTTGATATCTGCGCGTTTCAGTACGCTGCTCAGAACATAGATTATGATCATCTGTATCGGAGCTGTTACTGCTGCCTGCATTGCTCTTGTGGCCAGAAGTCCGGTGAAGCTTGAGCCGTATACAAAGGAAATCCAGAAGGTGTTCAGCAGAAGACTAAGTATACACTGGTTAATGAGAACGGCCACTGCAATACGAAGGATCATCGAAGCTGAACCTGTTCTAAGAGAAAAGGCCGAAGCATCAGAATCAGAACCTTTTGAGAATAAGGGTTCTGAAGAGTGCTTTTGACAGAGCATTAACCCAAACACAGCCCCCATAAGAACCTGAGTCAGGGTAAAGCCGGGAAAATATGGGCCGGTGGGAAATGCCACCGCACCGATGAAATCACCTAAACCGCCCACCAGAGCCGCAGCCACGGGTCCGTAAAATATTCCGGCGATAACAAGTGCTGTGAATCCAAGTCCTATTCTGACGTTCCAGGCATTAAAGGAACAAAATCTTGTCAGGATCACCTGAAGAGCCACAAGAACTGAAAGGGTTACCAGATTTCTCGTTGAGAATCTTTTCATAATAATACCTCCTTTGCAGCCCCTGACTACAAAGGAGGTTATACTCCGCTGCAGCGGGATGCGACCATCGAACCGCGCCGATGCATTATCCCATTCGGATATTTTCCGGTCGAAATATTGTTACTTTTCAAACGAATTCCCTGACCGCGTTCTGCATTGGCTTCGTCCCTCCGACAAACTCCCCGTTCGGAAGGCACTGTACGCTCGATTGCCTACTCTGCTAAAAAATGTTTTGTTTTCTGTTTCAACTACAATGTATATCAAAACTGAAGATTGGTAAAGTGGATATTTTTCCGGCATTCTGATAGTATAGCTGATAAAGTCCTATCGCCATTTAATATAGGGATGCCGATGAGTACGTGTAAAATATGTTTCATCATGGCGGGAGGAACTGTTTATCAATTGTATTCAGAAGATAAGTCAAAGACGGGATTACTGATATGAATGAAAAATTAAAGAGTGAAATCAAAAATGAAAAGAAGAAGCTTAGCCGGATGACTTTCGGGCAAAAGGCTGAGTACATATTTGAATATTATAAATTCCCAATAATTGTAACCGTGGTTGGTATCGTACTGGTGGTTTCTATATTGAAGACCCTGATAAACAACAAACCTTTGGGCTTTTACGCCATGTTTCTAAATGGTTCCGGTCAGGAGATGTCCATAGGTGCCGACGAGCTGGAGAAGAGATTTGCGGAATATGCTGAGATAGATGGCGGAAAGGAGAAGGTTGTCATCGATACAACAGCCTCCTTCAATCCTAATGTTAACAGCCAGTACACCATGGCCCAGAATGCCAAGATCACAGCCCTTTTTGCTTCCCATGACCTGGATGCCATGGTTATCGATCCCGGAGTTTTTACATATTATGCCCTGAGTGGTGCCTTTGCTGATTTAAGGGAAGTTCTCAGTGAAGACGAATTCCGGAAGTTAGAGGAAGAAAACAAAATCTACTATATAGATGATGATATCAGGAAAAAGATGAAGAGTATCGAGGCGGGGGAAATTGATGCCTATAGCTCAGAATCCGGCAGAACGGAAGAAAAAGATAAGGTTGACAGTGATCAGACTTCCGGTGAAAACATTGACGCAGGCAGGAATGACGTAGATGCAGAGGAGACCCTCGACGAGATGGAGCAGTTTGCCTCTGACCTCATGGGGAAGCCGGATGTGGTGGCCAGAGAAGAATTTGAAGTTCCCAATCCGGACAGGATGAAGGAGCCTATTCCCGTCGGCATAATCGTAACAGATACAAAAATCATATCCGACGGTGGCTTTTTTGCGGCAACAGTTCCGGTTTTTGGAGTTCCGGTGGTTTCCGACAGGAAGGACATTGCTATTAAATTCCTGGATTTCCTGGAAGGATGATCAGAAGAGCACCAAATGATCGTGATTTAGTTATAGAAACATAATCGCATATGTTTATGAAAAGGCACCAAAACCCATTCATCCCGGATTTTGGTGCCTTTTGGTTTGTGTGAAGATTTGAACATTAAAACTATTTCATACTTCTGTTTTCCGAAAAGTACGTCAGCATGAGATCCACCACATGACCGTAGCTCTTAACGCCCTGAGTCTGGCCGTTATACTTTAGATATGCATCATTAATCTCTTCATGAACCTCGGCAACCTTTGTATCATATTGATCCCAGAATTCGTTGTTGTACATCATATCCTGACGGGTGTAGGAATTTATCTTCATGTAAAGCTCTGAAAACTTTTCACGATCGTTTTTGGCAAGGGCATTTCCGGCGTAAACCCAGGCAGAAACATAGCCCGAGTAATTGAAGTAAAGATCCCCGGAGCCGATTGTGGCGAGAACCGCAATAAAATTTGCTTCCTCCTCCTGCATGTAGCCTCTGAGATGAGATAACTCATGACAAATGGTGAAGGGGATGTCATAGTAGGGGATATCCCTGTTGTAGTTGGCCTCTATGGTAAATGGTGAGTAGACTCCCGTTACCTGCTGGATGCTTAGTATCCATGAATTTATGAGGGGCTTGGGAAAAGGATAATGTCCCGACAACCTTGAAAAACGTGTTCCCAGGCTTTCCATTGCTTCCTGTCCGAGCTTACCGGTTTCCCAAAGAAAAGCGGCTGAGGCCCTTTCGGAGGCAGAAGTTTCCCCGATGAAGGCACCGTTGTAGAGTTTTACAGGAGACAGAGGCTTATCACTTTTGGAATGATCAGGGTTTTGGGATTCCGAAGCCGGCGTGGCCGGCTGTTCATTTCCTTCGTACATTCCGGGGGCCAATGTTACACCCTCCGGCAATTGTGAGTTTTCCAGAATCCGTTCTTCTGTCAGGTTAATGTTTTCTACCAGATATTCACAAAGTTCCACAAGGTCAGCATTGGCCTCATTTTGAGAAGACGAAGTATCATAGCCCGGGATTCCCGCTTCCACGGAAAAGCTGGTGCGTCTGTAATTGATTCCGCAGTTAAATACATATAACGCGAAAAGGACAGATGCGATAAGAATCAGGTTCACTGCGAAGAGAATCATTGGTTTAAATAGCTTATATGGTATTAATGCTTTATTCCGGGAGGGACGTTCTGAAGAGTCATTTCCATATTCTTTGAAATTCTTTATCAAACCTCTCAGAGACTTTGCTAAATCCAATATAACAAAAATGATCAATACATACAGAAAAACTTCAGTCAGGGAAAAGGGCAGGAGCCCGGTGATACTGCTTACCGTGAGGCTCACATAGCGATAAATATTATGAGAGTAAAAATCGGCAAAGCCCCGGGAGGTTGCTGCGATGTAACTCGTAAAAAGCGATATCAGGTCAAGAAAAAGTATGGTTTTTATCTTTTTTTTCAGCATGTCAGGTTTAAATCTTAAAAAAATCGTAGGTTCACAGTCATATTAAGGTGGGCTATACTGTAGCATGATTATAATACAACAGGAAAAAACCATCAGGGGTGTTTATGAAAAAATTTATATTTGCTATGGTTGCAGCTTCTGCAATCAGTGCTTATTTGTGTTTAAACGGTTATGCCGAAGAGGTTGTTAATGGAGAGGGATATGTTACTGCCGTAGTTGAAGCAGACAGTACCGCTCAGGAAGCGTTGGATAATTCAGGAGATCAGGGAACTGAAGCGGGAAGCGAAGTTCAGCAGGCAGCTGCTTCAGATTCTTCCGGAACATCAGCTTCAGATACTTCAGCTTCCGAAACAACAGGGGAAAGCTTAACCGCAGATACAGATTCATCAACCACGGAAATGCAGAGTGACGTAACAATGGCTGCAGAAAACTCAGACTCTTCAGCATCAGGTAATTCAGATTCGACAGGCGCCGTAACAGAAAACGAGGCTCCCATAGCGGTTATGACAGGAAATTCAACTTCAACAGATACAACGGGAATACAGTCAAACGGTCCTGTAGTGGGAACAGGCACAGAACAGACCGTCGGATCGGAATTCGGACCATCCATCGGTGGTGTGACAACAGCGGCTTCAGGTGATGCTGCCACAGCGCAGACAGCACAGGCTGATCAGACTGCAGCTCAGACAGGAGAAGCACAGGTGGAGACATTACCGCTTCCGGCAGGATACCATTTCAATAATATCGCTGCCTACACCTATCAGAATATGGTGGACGATCTTACAGTACTCAAGGCTTCATATCCGAGTATGCAGATGGACGTCCTTGCCACCACAGCGGATGCCCGTAATCTTTATCATGTGGTAGTCGGTAATCCTCAGGCTAAGCACAAAGTCCTGGTTCACGCAGGAATCCATGCAAGAGAGTATATCGTCTGCCAGGTTGTCATGAGACAGATAGCTTCACTGCTTGAGATGCAGAAGGCCGGGACAGTATATAAAGGCTGCTCAATTCCGGAACTTCTGAACAACACCTGTATTCATTTTGTGCCAATGGTGGATCCCGACGGCATTACCCTGGTTCAGGGCGGATTGGAAGCTCTTAATTCAGAAGATGCGAGAATGTCGGTTATGACAATTGCAGGTATGGATAATGCTACGGATATGGGGCAGTACATCAGAACATGGAAGAACAACATTAACGGTGTAAACCTTAACCGTAATTTCGATGCAAACTGGGAGGAGACACCTTCCAAGGTAGACCATCCGTCATCCATGAACTATAAGGGAACGGCGCCTGAGTGCGAGATCGAGACAAAGGTACTTGCCGATCTTACACGAAGTCTGATGCCGGACAGAACCATCAGCTACCACACGCAGGGAAAGGTTATCTACTGGTATTTCGGAGAGACCGGAAACTATAAAAACGAAGGTTACAACCTTGCTTCTATCGTGAACCAGAATACGGGTTACAGAATTTCCAATACCTGGGCAGAAAAGGATGCAGCGGGATTCAAGGACTGGGCAGTACAGAAGCTTGACATACCTTCCGTTACCATAGAGTGCGGTATCGGAACTTCACCTGTGGATGAAGCTCAGATTGAAGAAATGTGGGCCGGAAATGACGGTATCCTTCCGGATATCATGATAGATCTCGTAAATAAATGATCAAAGATGATCCGTGGACCTTTGTCCGCGGATTTTTTTAGCGGTAACCGTTCAGTAGCCCCTGAGCTTTTGAAGATTATATTGGATTTTCATTAGTTTAATGTTGGTTTCGTTGACTTTATAACGGGCAAATAGTTATAATCAAAATAATAGATTTAGTACGGAAAAATAATTATTTCAAATCTTTTTTTCTTTGATTAAATAGATGACTGCATGTAAGCGCGCATAGGGTGTAGAATGGGAAATTTTGATCTTGAAAAATATATTGTCGAACACATAGATGATGCCATATCAAAGGGCTGGATAAAGGTGTATTATCAGCCCCTCATAAGAGGGATAAGCCGTAAGGTGAGCAGATTTGAAGCACTTTCCAGATGGGAAGATCCTAAGTATGGCATACTTATTCCTGATGTTTTTATTAGTGCTTTGGAAGAACACGGGCTTATACATAAGCTTGACGGTTATGTGGTAGAGGAATCCTGCAAACAGTTCAGACACAGTATTGAAGAGGGTAAGAAGGTAGTACCTTTCTCGGTGAATTTATCGAGAAAGGATTTTGAGCTGTGCGATATTTTTGAAGTTATTGAAGCTTCAGTAAAGAAATACGAAATCTCCAGAGAATTTGTTATCATCGAGCTCAAAGAAGATGCTTTTAACCGGGATACCGAAAAGATAAAAGAACAGCTTGACCGTTTCAGATATGCAGGTTATCAGATCTGCATGGATGACTTTGGGGGTGGATACTCTTCATTAAATATATTTAAGGACTTCGAAATAAATGAGATCAAGATAAACATGAGATTTCTCAAGGATTTCAGTCCAAAGGCGTGCCGTATAGTGGCTTCCGTTGTGGATATGGCTAAAGAGATAGGCATCCTTACCATTGCTGAGCGTGTGGAGACCGAGGAGCAGTTAAGATTTTTGGGAAGCATAGGCTGTGAGATGGCTCAGGGATTTCTGTTTTGCAAACCTCTTCCGTTGGAAGACTGCATGAAAGAGATTACCCATAAAGGGATCGAGGTAGAGCATCCCGATGAGGTTAAGTACTTTGATGAAGTTGGAAGCATCAATATCCTGAGTCCCGGTTCACTTACCAGAGTAAATTCTGCGGGTAATTCAGACATGCCTGTGGAATCGGCATACGAAAGTGTTATACCGTATGCGATGGTGGAGTATGACGGAAATACTTTCACGTATCTTTACCGTAATGCCGAGTATATGAAGACTCTGAAGGCAATTGGGTATGAGGATGATGATTTAAACGATATTTCCGAAGATTCCGATAAGAAAAAGCTCAGGAAAGTAATAGAGGAAACAACAGATTTGGGTTCCTGCTATTCTGATTTTACCATAAACGGATATTATTGTTATTTCGAGGCCCGGGTGGTAGCCCGCCATATTGACAGATGCGCGATACTCTTCAGCCTTACTAACAGCAACAAAGATGGTAAGAAGGTAAAGCTGGAGAAACTTGATGCCAATCTTAAGCATTTGTACGGCATATATAACAGTGTCTCAATGCTGGATCTTGAGAAGAATTT
>JAILDF010000178.1 GCA_024689585.1 Oribacterium sp. | reverse complement strand
CTCTGCCTTGGCAGCCTCTGTTTCTGCCTTAGCTGCCTCTGTTGCAGCTTCTGCCTTGGCAGCCTCTGTTGTAGCCTCTGCCTTCTTCTCTCCGTCAACTGATACTGCAGAACCGCAGCCTACAACTGACATTGCCATAATACCCGCTACTGCTACTGTGAATAAATTTTTAAGCTTCATTTTTTTCTCCTCCGTTTAATGCTTAAATAATTATTTTATTCTCAATTCCCATCAACGCTTTCTGTCTGAAAGTACCGCAATGAGAATGACAATTCCCTTTACAACTGACTGATAATATGAAGAAACTCCCATGATGTTGAGACCATTGTTAAGTACCGCAATGATGAGTACACCTACGAAGGTTCCCCAGATTCTTCCGCGTCCACCGTTCATACTTGTTCCGCCGAGGGCAACTGATGCGATGGCGTCAAGTTCATAGCCGTTACCAAGAGTAGGCTGTGCAGATGCAAGTCTTGATAAAAGGATGAGACCTGAAAGTGCTGCCATACCGCCTGAGATCGCATAGGTGATAAGCTTTGTCTTGTTAATGTTTACGCCGGAAAGCTTTGCTGACTCAGCATTACTACCTGTGGCATATACTCTTCTTCCGAATACTGTCTTCTGAAGTACAAAGAAGAAAAGCAGGAATACAAGGACGAATAAGATAACCGGGAATGGGATTCCGAAAAGGCTTCCCTTACCAACGAACTTAAGAAGGAAACTGCTTCCAAGTCCTGAGATCGGCTTTCCATCCATGAAGATCATTGTGATACCTCTGTACACTGTCATGGTGATAAGTGTAGCGATGAAGGGCTGTAATCTTCCCTTTGTAACCAGTGTTCCGCTGACAAGTCCGCAGCCTACACCGATAAGCAATGCAAGTATCATGGCAATTCCCACCGGCATTCCCCCTTTGATGAAGGAAGCACAGAATGCCGTTGAAAGAGCAAGTGTTGAACCTACCGAAAGATCGATACCGCCGGTAAGGATAACGCAGGTCATACCGAATGCTATAAATCCGTTAATGGATGACTGTCGAACCAGGGATAAGAAGTTATCTATAGTTCTAAACTGAGGGCTGATGATACTGATAACCAGCACCAGCGCTATAAGTGCTATAAGTGCCCCCAGATCCTGAATTTTATTCATTAATTTATTACTTTCCATCGTTTTGGCCTCCTGTGGCGAGAATCATGACATTTTCCTGGTTGGCATCCTGCCTGTCTATAAATCCGCCGATTTTTCCTTCTGTAATAACCATTATCCTGTCGGACATTCCCAGAACTTCAGGAAGCTCTGAGGAAACCATAATGATCGCCACACCCTGTGCGGCAAGGTTATTAATTATTGAATAGATTTCCTTTTTTGCACCTATATCCACGCCTCTTGTTGGCTCGTCCAGGATAAGTACTTTAGGATCTGTGAAAATCCATTTTGCAAATACCACCTTCTGCTGATTACCACCGCTCAATTTATTACAGTAGTGATCAGGACCTGTGCACTTGATATGAAGCTCTTCAATGCCTGCCTTAACCATATCCATTTCGCTCTTCTTATTCAGAACGCCGTTACTTGAAATCCTGCCGAGATTGGTTATGGCTATATTTTTCATAATGCTTTCTTCAAGCATCAGACCTTCTGTCTTTCTGTCCTCAGTGATGAAGCCGATGCCGTTTTTCATTGCCTGCTCCGGATTCTTATTGTGAACTTCTTTTCCTTCCACAAAAATCTGTCCGGTGACATTTGGCATATTTCCGAATATGGACTGCATTATCTCTGTACGTCCGGCGCCCATGAGACCCGCAACGCCGAGAACCTCTCCGGCTCTGACCTGAAAACTAATATCAGAGAAAACTCCCGGACAGTTAAGATCTTTAACCTCGAAGGCAATGTCTCCAATCTTCACATCTCTTTCCGGATATCTCTCACCGATCTCTCGACCGATCATCATCTTGACAACTTCAGTCATATCGGTCTTACTGATCTCTCTGGTGCCGATGTACTGACCGTCACGAAGGATGGTGATCCTGTCACAAAGCTCGAAGATCTCTTCCATTCTGTGAGATATATAAACGATGGATACACCTTTTTCCTTAAGGCTTCTCACAACCCCGAAAAGAACCTCTGTCTCCTTCTGGGTAAGTGCTGCCGTAGGCTCATCCATGATGATGACCTTGGCATCCACCATAAGGGCTTTTGCGATTTCGATCATCTGCTGCTGTCCTATGGAAAGTGTATCCATACTTGCCGCAGGGCTGATATTAACTCCGAGAGTATCAAGTATCTTCTTTACTTCCGCCCTCATCGCCTGCTTATCGCAAACACCGAACTTCTTAGTGATCTCTTTACCGAGGAACATGTTTTCCTCAACCGTCATATCGAAGAGAACATTCAGCTCCTGATGTATGAAGACGATTCCTGCCTTTTCTGCCTCCTGAGGATTTTTGTAACAAACTTCCTGACCGTCTACATATATTTCTCCGGCGTCCTTAGTGTAAACACCGGTTAAAATCTTCATTAATGTTGATTTTCCGGCACCGTTTTCACCCATAAGCGCGTGGATTTCCCCATCGCTCAGCTCAAATCCCGCATCCCTTAAGACCGGATTTCCGCCGAAGGCTTTATTGATGCCACTCATTTTTATATTCATTATCTGCTCCTGTTATCAACCAAATATACAGCCTGACTGAAGGATGATGTTTGCGTAAGGAGTTGTTTCTCCGGTACGAATCACTGCTTTACTGTTATTTGTAAGCTCTTTTAATTTTGTATGGGGAACATATTCGATCTCGATTTTGAAACCCGTTTCATTTTTCTCCAAAAAATTAAGCACTTCCTTGTGCACTTCAGGGTTCATGGTTTTGATCTCTTCCGCAAGGATCACCTTTTCGATCTTCATGTCAGCACCAACTTCATTAAGCACCTCCATAAATCTCGGCATCCCGAACTTTACTGAAAGATCGATCCTCTCAACGCCGTCAGGAATCGGAAGACCGCAGTCTCCAATGCAGATCTGATCTGTATGTCCCATATATGAAAGAACACGGGATATATCACTGTTTAATATTCCATTCTTTTTCATTTTAAATACTCCTTTATCCGGGGATAGCTCCTGTCTTATGTTTTTCAGGGAGCTATCCGCCTGTAAATGTTTGCATTACCTTTACCGAGCCTTAAACCAATGCAGCTTCAACTTCCTTTGCTGTAGGCATTCCACCCTGGGCACCCATCTTCTCGATGGAGAGACCTGCTGCTGTATTTGCATAGGTTAATGCTTCCTTCATTGAAGCTTTATCTGCAATCCTTACAGCGAAAGCTCCGTTTAAAGTATCACCGGCACCTGTGGTATCAACCACCTTGCTCTTTCTGCAGGGCACATTGAGGATTTCACCTGACTTAAGACATGTTGCAACGCCCTTGCTTCCCTTTGTAATGATAAGTTTCTCAGGATACTCCCTCAAAAGCTCCCCTTCTGATTTTTCATTTCCAAAGATCAGTACCGCTTCATGTTCATTAGGAGTAAGGTAGGTTACCTTATCAACTATTTCCCTGGGAACCTCTGCTGCAGGAGCAGGATTAAGTACTGTAGGAATATTTTCCTTTGCACAGATCTCAACAACATAATGCACAGCTTCAAGCGGGATCTCATGCTGGAGAACTACCATATCGAATTTCACAAGCTCTTCTCTTATGGAATCAATATAGGACTTGTCCGCACAGGCGTTTGCTCCGGCCACAACAACTATGGTGTTGTCATTATCCCCTAAAGTGATAAGCGCTATTCCTGTAGGAACCCCTTCAACTGTTTTTATGTTCTCTGTATTTACTCCGTTAGACTTGAGATTTTCGATCAATTGTCTTCCGTTATCGTCATTACCGACACATCCAAACATGGAAACTTCCGCGCCAAGTCTTGCCATGGCTACCGCCTGATTGGCACCCTTTCCGCCCGGAATGTAATGAAGCTCCGAACCCTTGAGGGTCTCTCCCTTCAGCGGGATACGCTCTGCAATAACTGTCTGATCCATGTTAATGCTTCCGACTACAGCTATTTTCAAAACAACACTTCCTTTCTGGAAACAAATTTGAAACGGGTTTCTGAAACGCGTTTCATATGATAGCAATATGCTACCAAGCTATAGCAGGTATGTCAATAACATATTGTTGATTTTTATAGTTTTAATAAATAAAAGGCGATAATTTTGTAACTAATTTACAAAATTATCGCCTTAATCCGGTTTATAAGATCCTTCTCATAAGTATCTCCGATCCCTCGGAGATATCATTATGCTCACACGAACATTGCATAGGAATGTTTCATTATCCCATGAGCTCCCTCTGTACTGGTAATTCGACTAATGGTGAATTTTTATTACTCTTTTTTGTGAGATTTTTCCGAATTAATACAATCTTAAGATGATTTTTAAGGTTTCATTTTCTATATCAGAGGATAGAATCCTAACGGATTCTTTTGAACCGCTCAAAGCCGCGCGGCTCTTTTGATCTTCGATCAAAAGCAGATTTTATATTCATAACATGAAAGGCTTTCACCCGGAGCTCAGCAAAGCTTTCATCGTTGACTCTGTTACTGTAAGTAATGAAATCGACCCGCATGTCCGTAACCTTTCCGCCCTTAAGCTGAAACAGAACTGGAATGGTGACTTCCGGAAACCGGTTTGCTGTTTTAATAAGCTCCACATATGTGTAATCATAGTCCCAGAGCTCAGAGTCTTCCTTAAAGGAACAAAGGGAATGTATATATTTATTCCAGCCGATAACTTCTTCACCGTATATTTCGGCAATGATATATCCGCTTTCCTCGTCACCCTCCTCCATGGCAAAGTTGATTTCCATTTCGCAGGTTTTGTATTCGGATTTTCCCAGCAGTTGTTCTAAAAATCCCATAGAGGATACCTTTCAATTCTTATAATGTATTTTAGCAGTATCTTTGAATCATAAAATATATAACCATAAATCTTCGGTTACATCATTGTACTACTATTATGTATATCGAACGGATAAACATTAACATAACATCCTTATAAATACGATTTCAAAGCCGATTTTATAATTAAGGGAAATCAGGAGGACAACTATGATCAATATAAACAAAAAGGCAGCTTTAAAATATCTGGAGGAAGCATTAACCGAATGCAGCCTGAAGGAAATCTCTGACAATATCTATAACACATGCATCGTCGGATACGAGGCGAGTGAGCCCAATGCCATGACCTATTATTGCAGAGCTTTCAATATCACTGCGTACGGCGTTGAGAATCAATATAAGGGTATCCTTTCGGATTTCCTTTTGGAGTACCCTCCGGAGAACCTGCGAAAAGCCTTTTCCCAGATTTTTACACGTTATCCCAAAGGCATGACCACAGAAGCTCCGACCTTTGCCGATGTTTTGGAATCGCAGCTTGCAATTGACGCCAGGGAAGCTGCCGAAAAAGATGAGGACAATGTTCTCAATGTATTTAAACCATTTTTTAAGCCAAAAAAATAATTCCTGCAGCAAACAGAAATAATTCTTGACAAATATCCTGAGAACATGTATTTTATTACACGTTGCATTGATGCAGCGAATGCACCTTTAGCTCAGTTGGTAGAGCAGCGGACTCTTAATCCGTTTGTCCAGGGTTCAAGTCCCTGAAGGTGCATTTTTTTATAAGCCCAAAACCATAGGAATTCTACTCCTTTCCTTGGTTTTGGGCTTTTTGTTTGCTCATGACGCTCTTCTCTTATGTTCCTTCTTTTTCCCGGTCTCTTCCTTTATCTTTTTACCGGAATGGTTTTTCTGCTTATTCTCAAAGGCTTTAGTTGCTTCTTCGAAGATGTCTCCGTTCTTCTTGTAGAATTTTTCGAAGCCGGTCTTCTTCTGAGATGCTTTCTTTTGATCCTTCAGTTTCCTGAGCTTTTCTTCGTTCTTCTTTACCGGGAACCTGTCAGCCTTAACCGACTTTCTCTCAAAAGTCTCATTTTCTGACTTTGTCTCAGGCTTCTTTGCTGTTAAATTCCTGACATCCTCTTTTACACGTCCGCTTCTGCGCGTCGCAGACTTTTTTCTGTCTTCCCTGCCGGAAGCCTTTGCTGCGGCAACCGCTCTTCCGAATCTTCTTCTCTCGCCGCGCTGTACACGCTCAATTGAAACTGAAAGCTCGGTTTCCAACTCCGGAATCTCCTTCTGCATCATCTTTTCGATGTCATAAAGAAGTCCCATTTCATCCTTACTGCAAAGGGTGATTGATTCTCCGGTCTCTCCCGCTCTTCCTGCACGTCCTATACGATGGATATAGGATTCAGTCTCCTCCGGAAGATCATAGTTAAACACGTGGCTTATCTTCGGTATATCAATACCACGGGACGCCACATCAGTAGCTATAAGTACCTTGATATTTCCGGAACGGAATCTCTCAAGTGCATTCTGACGCTGTCCCTGGGTCTTGTTGCCATGGATAGCCATGGATTCAATGCCCAGCTTTCCGAGATCTCTCACAAGATGGTCAGCTCCGTGCTTGGTCCTGGTGAAGATGATAGACTTTTTGACATTATCCTGCTTCAGGAAGTCGCTAAGCACTATCTTCTTGTTGTCCTTCTCCAAAAAACAGATCTTCTGGTCCACTGTCTCAGCCGGGCTTGTGGTAGGCGCGATCTTTATGGATTCAGGATCATGCAGTATGTCCTTTGCCAATGCCTCGATTTCCTTTGGCATGGTGGCAGAAAACATTACCGTCTGTCTTTCTTCGGGTATCTCTGCTACCACCTTACGGATGTCATGGATGAAGCCCATGTCCAGCATTCGGTCAGCCTCATCAAGAATAAATATCTCGATGTCCCTGAGGCTCACAATACCCTGATTCATGTAGTCCAGGAGACGGCCGGGGGTTGCCACCAGAACGTCACAGCCTCTTTCATAAGCACCGATCTGGGGGCCCTGCTTTGCACCACCGTAGAAACATACGGTATGAAGTCTCATGTATCTGCCATACTTTTTGAAATTCTCAAGGATCTGTATAGCCAGCTCTCTTGTGGGTGTGAGTACAAGGGCGCGGGGATGAGGGCGGGATTCATTGTCGAGCATATTTAAAACCGGTAATGCAAATGCCGCAGTTTTTCCGGTTCCGGTCTGTGCACAAGCGATGAGATCCCTTCCCTCCATCATGAGGGGGATAGCCTGTTCCTGAATTGGTGACGGCTCTTTGTAGCCTGCCTTTGTGATAGCGTCAACGATACGTTTGCTGAGATTTAATTCGTTAAATGTCATTTATTATTCCTTTATGCAATAAAAAACTGATCAGGTTCTGCCCGATCAGTTATGTTAACTTATTCAAAATAAGTTGTTTCATCGATAAGACTTGAGGAGTTTAACACATCAACAAGTATAAAGCAAATAATAATTTTATAAAATCACCTTTCCGGTGGGGATGGCTCTCGCCGGTGGGGATGGTTCTCGCCGGTGGGGACGGTTCTCGCAGGTGGGGATGGCTCTCGCAGGTGAGAATCCTAATTCTTAAATTTATTTTATCTTTTTGTGACAGTATTGTGACAATTAAGATGATAGTATCTAGACATACAAAAGAAATCTTTTGGTAATCAAAAGGAGTTATAAAGGCAATGCGGAGCCCACACCCCTTCCATCCCCACCGCAGCCTTTTTACTTAATTAGAGAAGAGCCGGTATCTTAGCACCTCGTCTAGCTAAGATAGCGGTTCTTTTATTTTTGAAAAATTTTTATAAAAAAAGCTTATTTATCTAAACTATCCGCCGACGTATATATCAAGCCAATAATACATTGTTTTTTTATTATCTCCTTACAGACGTTGGAAGAGGGAACCATCGAAAGATGGTTCCTTCTTTCTTGTCAGCTACGCAGCTTTAAGCGCTTCAAAAGAATCCTCAAGGATTCTCTCTTTTCTACTCTTATTAATTTTGAATTTTCTGTCGAAATTAATGTATATATGTTTAGTTCGGAAATCGGCATTTATGCCTGACATCACGTAGTCTGTCATCAAAAAGGAGACATTAACCATGATTGACAATTATAATTCCATTCCAAAACCTGAGTCCGATGAAATAAAACAGCGTCTGGCTGTCGCTCACCAGCGCCTTTCGGAGCAGCAGCTTCTCATGAAGGACAGTAAGCTTCCCGTTTTTATACTTTTTGAAGGTTGGGGAGCCGCCGGAAAGGGCACTGTTCTCGGCCAGGTGATCAAGAACCTTGATCCCAGATTTTTCTCTGCGGTTTCAATGAAAGATCCCACCACCGAAGAACTAAGGAAGCCATTCCTTGCAAGGTATTTTGCTGAAATTCCGGAAGCCGGTCAGTTCAAGTTCCTTGATATGGGATGGATGAGCGAGATCACCAAAGATGTTCTGTTTGACAAGATATCAAAGCGTGATTACAAAAACCGGATCGGCAGTATCCTGAGATTCGAGAGATCCCTCACAGATAACGGATACCTGGTATTGAAATTCTTCCTTCATATAAGCCATAAAGAGCAGACAAAGCGCCTCGAGACTCTCGCAGAAGACAAGGATACCGCATGGCAGGTTAATTCCTTCGATACGTGGGAAAACGAACATTATGATGAGTGCTATAAGGTTTACGATAAATTCCTTGAGGAAACCCATACTTCCACTATCCCCTGGAATGTCATTGATGCAAAATCCAGAAAATGGGCTGAACTTCAGGTAATGGAGACCATAGTTGCAGGAATAGACATTGCCCTTAAAAACCATACCCTTACTGTACCTCTCATTCAGAACATCTTCCCGCTGAAGCGAATGCCTAAGCTTAAGGATGTGGATCTTAAAAAGACGATTTCCGAGGAAGATTACAAGACTCAGCTTAAAGAGCTCCAGCTTAAGTTAAGGAATCTGAACAATGCCTGCTATCGTAAACATATTCCGGTCATCATTGCATATGAAGGATGGGATGCTGCGGGAAAGGGTGGCAATATCAAGCGTATTACAGCTGCTCTTGACCCGAGAGGCTACATCGTTCATCCTATAGCAAGTCCGAAACCCTTCGAAAAGAGCCGCCATCACCTGTGGCGTTTCTGGACAAGGCTTCCTAAGACCGGTCATATCGCTATTTTCGACAGAACCTGGTACGGCCGCGTTATGGTAGAGCGTCTGGAGGGCTTCTGTTCAGAAAATGACTGGCAGCGTGCTTACAATGAACTAAATGAGTTCGAGAAGGAGCTTAGTGACTGGGGCGCTGTAATCGTAAAATTCTGGATCCATATAGATAAGGATACTCAGCTTGCACGTTTTACAGACAGACAGAACACTCCCGAAAAGCAGTGGAAGATCACAGATGAAGACTGGCGAAATCGTGAGAAATGGGATCTTTACGAACAGGCCGTTGATGAGATGATTGCGAAGACCAGCACAACTTATGCTCCATGGCATATCCTCGAGTCCAATGACAAGAAGTATGCCCGAATCAAGGCCCTTAAGACCATTTGCGCCACAATGGAAAAGAAGCTTAAAGAAGCTAAATAAAACCATATTTTTCCGGATCAATTGCTTAGCAATTGAGTTAATCAGATATAGACGACTGAAAACACTCGTTTATAGATTAGGAGACTGACCAAAATTTAATAGAAAAAAATTGTAGGTTCAATATAAATGATCCCCGGAGTAACGGATTTGTTTACTCCGGGGATCGTCTGTTTAAGTGATCTGATGATTTTTCTGCTGACTAAAAAAGACGGGTTATAACATTACCACCCATCTTTTCTCTTCTCATTTTATTCTTCTTTTGTTTTAACTTCCAGCAAATCCTTCTTCTCGTTCTTTATCTCCCAATGGATAAGGAAGGTAAGAAGTCCTCTGAGGATGATTATCGCGCCAAGTATACCAAGCTCTCTCCACTCACGGACAACAACTGTACGGAGAACCTCTCCACCCATCTTAAACTCAAGAGCCAGAGCGATACCTTCTGCAAGATCCAGACGTACATGCCGGTCATGATTGAGCCATCTTAAAAAGCATTTAACTGCAGTCGAAACAAGTACCAGGATTCCTACCATTTCAAGCAGGATCGTACATACCGCAACAACATTCTCAAGTACAAAATCAAGTACCGAAACCAAAGATTCCATAATTCATATTCCCCTTCATAAAAATATATCCACTATTATAAACTATAATCCGATTACATTATACCAGAATATGGTTTTATAAGATAAACCCGAATACTCCCCACCGGAAGCTTTCACCATCCGGAGGGGAATATGTCTAACCGTTATTTAGAGTGATTTATCCTTTTTAAACTATGAAATCTTTTTAATATGTGTGTTCTGCTGAGATTCACCTGTGAGAGAATCACTTTATGAATCCAACCTGCTTAGAGATGATTTCCACCTGCTCATCCTTTTTCTTGTTGTACTCCACTTTTTTCTCCTCGAAATAATTCTTTCCATAGGAATCGATGGATACGATCAGAGGTCCAAACTCTTCTACGTGGCAGTGCCATAATGTCTCAGGCATGCCGAGATCCTTCCACTGCGCTTCAACGATTTCCTTTACTTCAACT
>JAILDF010000173.1 GCA_024689585.1 Oribacterium sp. | reverse complement strand
AGCACCATACCAACCGACCACTCATGTGCGAACAGCAGCAGCGGGCGGTCCTTTAGATCCTTTACGATCTTCATATCGGAAGTTCCCTGGATCTTGTCAATGTTGATCTCGGTGTAGTTCTCAACCCAGCGCAGATGCTCGTATGGCAGCATGTCGAGCTTGACCTCAACATTGTACTCATTCTTGAGGCGGAAGGTCAGAACCTCAAACTGAAGCACACCTACAACGCCGACGATGATCTCTTCCATACCGGTGTTATACTCCTGGAAAATCTGGATAGCACCCTCCTGAGCGATCTGGGAAATGCCCTTCAGGAACTGCTTACGCTTCATGGTGTCCACCTGACGGACTCTCGCGAAGTGCTCCGGCGCGAAGGTCGGGATGCCCTCGTAAGCAAACTTCTTATTTGAAAGCTCCAGAGTGTCACCTATAGAGAAGATACCCGGATCGAAGATTCCGATAATGTCTCCGGCGTAGGCCTTCTCAACTATCTTACGCTCATCCGCCATCATCTGGGTAGGCTGGCTGAGCTTCACATTACGGCCGGTCTGTACGTGGTTAACTTCCATTCCGGCATCGAATTCGCCCGAGCATATACGCATAAAAGCGACACGATCCCTGTGTTTTGGATCCATATTGGCCTGAATCTTGAAAACAAAGGCTGAGAACTGCTCATCCACTGTATCGATGATACCCTTGTCACTGCTTCTGGGAAGAGGTGGTAATGTCATCTTCAGGAAGTGCTCAAGGAAGGTTCTTACACCGAAGTTTGTAAGAGCTGAACCAAAGAATACAGGAGTAAGCTCTCCCTTATTTACTCTTTCCTGATCATAATCGTCAGAGGCTCCGTCCAGAAGCTCCAGATCCTCCTGAAGCTTGTCATAATATTCAAAGCCCACAAGGTCCTTTAACTTAGGATCATCCAGTCTTACGTCCTGCTCCTCCACAGCTTTGGTACCGCCGGCATTGGCAGTAAAAAGCTCGACAGTTTCTGTCTCACGGTCGAAGACGCCCTTGAAATTGCGTCCACAGCCGATTGGCCAGTTAACAGGGCAGGTGTGAATGCCGAGAACACTCTCAATCTCATCAAGAAGCTCATAGGGATCACGGGCCTCACGGTCAAACTTATTTACAAAAGTAAAGATCGGAATGTGACGCATTACGCAGACCTTGAAAAGTTTGATGGTCTGGGGCTCAACACCCTTCGCGCCATCGATGACCATGACGGCACTGTCGGCAGCCATAAGTGTACGATAGGTATCCTCTGAGAAATCCTGGTGACCCGGAGTATCAAGGATATTGATACATTTATCTCCGTAATTAAACTGAAGCACTGAAGAAGTAACGGAAATACCTCTCTGCTTCTCTATCTCCATCCAGTCTGAAACTGCATGCTTGGTGGCCTTTCGTCCCTTAACGGTACCTGCAAGGTTGATAGCACCTCCGTAAAGAAGGAACTTCTCTGTTAATGTTGTCTTACCTGCATCCGGGTGAGAAATGATCGCAAACGTACGTCTCTTCTCAATCTCTTCTTTTAAATTTGCCATGTCTTCTCCAAATATAAATGTATCCTTAGGTATCCCGGTGGGATCATATATTACTCTCCACCTTTGATTTCCAATATTTATACATCAAACTATTTTATTTCCGCGTTGCATCTTAACATAAAAGAGACTATGCCGTAAAGACATAGTCTCTTATTTTCCTAATATATACTCTTTATATCCTCATTTCTTCGGATACATCAAGCTGTAATTTCTAAATAAGGTAAAATCCAATCTTCAGATTCAATTACTTATCTCTTATTTCTCAGGAACTCAGGAATGTTGATTGACAGATCCTTGTTCTGCTGAGGACGGTAGCTTGGTTGAACTGAAGGAGCGGGCTCCATGCTCGGCATAGCTGTCTGCTGAACCTGAGGTGCAACTGAAGGAGTCGGCACTGAAGGTGCAGCCTGGTTCTGCATTGTATATCCTACAGACTGAGCCGGTGTGTTGAGAAAGCTTGGAATAGGCTGTCTCTGTGGCTGTACTGCCTGTGGCTGTGGCTGAACAGGAACCGCCTGACGTGGTGCAGCCTGTGGAGCAACAGTCTTCTCCTTAGGAGCATCGAAAACTGATTCAGTTGCCTTCTCATCCTGAATGCCTGTAGCGATAACTGTGATCTTGCACTCATCCTGTGCGCTCTCATCATACATAGCACCGAAGATGATGTTTGCATTCTCACCTGCAAGCTCCTCTACATAAGAAGCTGCCTCGTTTGCCTCAACGAGAGAAATGTCACCTGAAATATTAATGATAACATCTGTAGCGCCCTGGATAGTTGTCTCAAGGAGCGGAGATGAAATAGCCATCTTAACAGCCTCTGTGGCCTTCTCATCACCCTTTGCTGCACCGATACCGACATGAGCGATACCCTTGTCCTTCATAACTGAAGAAACATCGGCGAAGTCAAGATTGATAAGACCCGGAACATTGATGAGGTCTGTGATACCCTGAACTGCCTGCTGGAGAACTTCATCTGCCTTCTTAAGTGCATCCGGCATGGTTGTTCTTCTGTCAACGATCTCAAGAAGTCTGTCATTAGGAATAACGATAAGTGTATCTACAGATTCCTTAAGCTGCTCGATTCCCTTGATAGCATTCTGCATACGCTGACGAGCTTCAAAACGGAAAGGCTTTGTTACTACACCAACAGTAAGGATACCCATATCCTTTGCAATCTTTGCAATGATAGGAGCTGCACCTGTTCCGGTTCCGCCTCCCATACCGCAGGTAACAAATACCATATCTGCGCCCTGTAAAGCAGAAGTTATATCTTCTGAACTTTCCTCAGCTGCCTTGGCACCAACCTCAGGTCTGCCTCCGCAACCAAGTCCCTTTGTAAGCTTTTCACCAATCTGCATTGTAGTTGGTGCCTGACTGAACTGTAAGGCCTGCTTATCTGTATTAACGCCAATGAACTCAACGCCGACAATGCCATCAGTCACCATGCGATTCACCGCGTTATTACCTGCGCCACCAACACCAACAACGATAATTCTTGCAGCTGCCTCTGACTCAGGAAGTTTAATCTCAAGCATAATCTTCCTCCTTCAACACTATATCATCCCATAATGTAGCTTGAATTTGCATGACCACATACGCTTATTTTTCCAAATCTCATCTAGTCCGGTCACACACCCTAATTAAATATACATATTTATTTAACTATTATCAATAGCTTAACAGATTTTAGCACGCAGATATGCGTTTTAAACCTAAGGTTTTTTCACTTATTTCTTACATTTTTATGACAATAATTCTTAAGTCGATGATCTGAAAATGTAGCTCTCATGATCGGTACTTTCATTGTAATCCGACAGATTAAGCGTACCCTTCAGACCCTCCAGATTCGGAAGTATATCCTTCAAGGTATATATCTTCATTTCCATGTCCTTGTTGCTTCCGAGATACACCTGGATGTCTCCCATTTTTAATGTAGCATTCAGAAGCTCATCATATGCGATCTCGTCACATTTGATCTCATTATCACTGAGAGAACCCGTAAGATTCAATATGTCATTAAAGACATGCATATTCTGAACCGGCAGCTCCTTGTAGAGAACTATGGATCCGAAGGTAAGTCCCGTGATCCTGGGTATGCCCTCCAGATTCTCTGTTGTGGACTCCACAACTATACCGTCCTTATCAAAATACATATGGCTTGACATGTAATCAACATAACCCACTATATTTTTCTCATACACGGTAATGCTTACGGCAAGCGGTCCTTCCCAGTTGATATCATATCTCTGGACAAAGGGGATCTGCTTATGCGGCTTGGTCTTGTCCTTCCAGAAACAGTAAAATGCATTTGTATCCCAGCGATCGGAAAAGACCTTGGACACCATCTCCTCACTGGTGTATCTGTTATTTCCTATAACCTTGATGGTCTTTATCCTGGCACTGGCAAATATCACTGCCACAAGAAGTATGATGATCACAAATCCTCCAAGGATCATATGCTTAGCTTTTCTTTCATGTTCGTAGCGGTCATCTTCCTCATAGCCGTCATCGTAGCCATCATCATATTCATCTTCGTAAAAATAATCGTCATTATCAAATCTATCTTTTTTATCTTTTTTCATACGGTTAATTATACAAAAACGCGATGTCATTTCAACAACATCGCGTTTTTTTCTTTAGTATACTGTGGTGGACCCGGGGAACGGGGTTGGTGGGCCATTTTCCATGGTCCACCAACCCCGTCCCCCGGGTCCACTGTATTCGTTTCTTCCAGATTATGTTTCCAGTCTTATCTGTCTCGACACCGAAAGTGCCATTCCCATCTCTCCCATCAGGATAAGGAGTGAAGTACCTCCGTAACTAATGAAAGGAAGTGTAACACCGGTGTTCGGGATCGTATTTGTGGCAACGGCAATATTGAGTATTACCTGAAGTGCAACGTGGCACATGATTCCGATGGTAAGCATTGAACCCAAAAGGTCTCTGGCATTTCTTGCATCATCATAGAGTCTGTAGATGATGAATGCATAGATCAGGATGATGGACACCGCACCGAAAAGTCCCAGCTCTTCGCAGATGATGGTGAAGATCATATCATTCTGCGCCTCCGGCATAAGGAACTTCTGAACTGATTCACCGAGACCCTTTCCGAAGATTCCTCCGGAACCTATGGCGTACAATCCCTGCAATGTCTGGAAGGTTTCATCCGCATAGCTGGAAGGATCTTTCCATGCAAAAATTCTCGTAAGCTGATACTCCTGAAGTATGTTTAATCTTTGCAGAAGTCTCGCTACAGGATAGGCGAAAATGTAAACCAGAGTTCCCGCTACACCTGCCACAACGAATGGAACTACTTTTTTAGTGGAAATCCAGATCATGAAAAAGGTAATACCGCAAATGATCATGGCCGTCGAAAGGTTTGATATGGCAATGAAAACTCCCGGAAGGATTCCAAATGCCGCAACCTGGAATATGGTTTTCCATTCATGCATATGATAGATCTTCTTCGTTATCAATGTAGACAGCATGATGATAACCGCTACCTTCGTAACCTCCGAAGGCTGGAATCTGACTCCCGCCAGGTTGATCCATCTTGCGGATCCATGGGAAGCAACTCCGATAACCAGCGTTCCGACCTGAAGTGCACAGGCAGCTATGAATATCGGAATGCTGAATTTGGCATACAGATGATAGTCTATAAAGGATACCACCAGCATAAATGCTACGCCGCCCGCCGCAAAGATCGCCTGCCTCTTCAGGAAATACATTGCATCATTCATGGAATTCTGAGCACTGTAACCCGATGCCGAGTACATCAGCAGAAGTCCGAATCCCGTGACGAATATGATGGTAGACATCAAACTGAAGTCAAAGAAGTGTTTTATTTTCTTTTTCTTTCCCAAATATTATTCCCCCTCTGACCAATCGAGTCTGATCTTTTTAATTAAAGACGCTATTCAGTGACATCAAATACTTGAATCTGTATCTGTCTATCGTTTATTCCCTACTCTTACACTATAATTCCTTTTTCGGAATCAAACCTTGCTTCAGAACATATTTACATACTTCTTGAAGGTTCC
>JAILDF010000063.1 GCA_024689585.1 Oribacterium sp. | reverse complement strand
GTACTTCACGCGAGATAGTCGAGGGATCCTTTCCCAGGGTGCGGGCTATTTCCTTAAAAGTCAGACCCTCTCCAAGAAACTTTTGGAGAGATATACGTTCTGCATAGGTAAAAAAGTTAGACATAAAAGTATCCTCCATTTCTGCCCGCCGACACAGAAACAAAGGATACCATAAAAGAAACCCGATCAACTAATTGATCAGGTTCTTATAATGGGAGAAGCGACCTCTCCCTATATATGCATTAGCAATTACAATGAAAGGTATGTTGATCGAAAAGGTTGCTTTTCGATTTACAATTTACGCTCAATGAATACGAGGAGCATTCCTGTAATTCGGAAATAATGCCAATAGAATAAAATGAAACCTCGCGGTATGATGAGGGTATCATCTTGGACGGATGAAAATACCAAATCATAGGGAGGTTTCACCATGAACTTAACACAGAATGACAGGCTGAATCAAGTAACAGCGGACACGTTAGTAGTAGGTGTCGATATAGGGTCTCAGGATCACTTTGCAAGAGCATTTGACTGGAGAGGATTTGAGTTCAGCAAAAGAGCATTTCGATTCAGTAATACAAGTGTAGGTTTTCTCTCGTTTATACGATGGTTATACGAATTACAGAGCAAGACTGACACAAAGAAAGTAATAGTTGGATGTGAGCCGACAGGATGCTATTGGCTGACATTCCAGAAGTTCCTCAAGGACCACGGAGTGTTGCTTGTAACGGTAAATCCGTACAGCGTGAAGAAATGCAAGGAGTTGGATGATAACAGCCCTGAAAAGAGCGATCTGAAGGATCCGAAGACGATTGCAGGCCTGGTCAAGGATGGACGTTTTTCAACATCATATCTTCCAAGCGGAGTATATGCGGAGATAAGAGAAGCGTCAGTATGCCGGGATATGATAATGAAGCAGCATGTACGGCTTGCAAATCAGATACAGGGATGGCTGCAGAAATACTTCCCGGAGTATTTCGAATGTTACAAGGATTGGAATTCGGCAAGCGGATTAATGGTTCTTAAGAATGCACCATTACCGCAGGACATTATAAAGCTCGGAGCAGGAGGCATCAATCAGATATGGCGTGAAGCCAAGGTGCGTGCGGCAGGGATAAAAAGGGCAACGACCCTGGTGGAAGCTGCACAGAACAGTGTAGGACTTGAAGGAGGGGAAGCCGCAAGGCTTGAGATATGGATCCTCGTTAATGACTACATTTCCAAGGCTGAACAGCTTGACCGGTTGGATGCATACCTGAACGAGAAGATAATGGAAGTGCCGAATGTGGAGAAACTGCTCGCCATAAAAGGAGTAGGGCTGAGTACGGTTATAGGCTTTATTGCCGAGGTCGGTGACATAGGACGTTTCACCGATCCAAGACAGGTACAGAAACTTGCAGGGCTTGAGATCACAAAGATTAGTTCCGGCAAGAGGAAAGGCCAACCGGGTATCAGCAAGAGGGGCAGAAGAAAGCTTCGAAGGACGATGTATGAGTCCGCAAGGTCACTCATCAACTGGAATCCTGCATTTCTGGATGTATTTTTATACTACAGGAATCGGGAGCACAGGCCGCTCGGAAGCATGCAGGCTAAGATAGCCGTAGCATGCAAGGCGATAAGAGTGTTCTTCGTGATCATGCAAACGGGATGCGACTTTGATGAGGAACGGTTCAGAAAAGACATCCTGCGACCGGAAGCAGCGTAACTATCAACAAAGCACACTGTAACAGTATAACGTCCGCCAAGATTCTATTGGTGCTGGATTACAGGAGTGCTCTCTATGAAATGACAAAGCAGAGCGAAGCCGCTATAGCATATTTTATAGGGCATGACCCTGATGAGGAGCAAGAGCGGCACCCCACTATGGGCAGGCTGGACGAAGGAATTTGGGACCCGGCATGATAACCGGATGATCCTGTTAGACATGAGAGGTTAGCAGCCATAGGGATGAACGGGGCACTGATTCGCCTTCATAAAGGGATGACGTTTTCTTTTGTGAACCGTTGATGCCGGAAAACAAGGTACGTTGAACCAGAAATGATACAGTTTGCGCCCATATCAAATGGTTTTGTCATGGATGTAACTTTATTAACCATTGCACGAAAGGCTTAAAATCAAGGTTCTTTTGTGCAAAATAAATAAGAAAGAATAGAGAGAATAAT
>JAILDF010000052.1 GCA_024689585.1 Oribacterium sp. | reverse complement strand
CAGCGGACTATATAAAGAAAAGGATAAACTCGCTGTTGATCTGGAAGATACAGCAGTCGTTATCGCACCATTAATTCCATGGTCAATAGCCGGAGCTGTTCCTTTGGCCACAGTAGGTGCACCTTCAACAGCAATATTTGCATCATTTTATCTGTTGCTACTTCCTATTTACAGGTTACGTTCTGCAAGGTATGAGAAAAACTGACTTTATAGTAATACCAACATCATTTTACATGGAACTCCCCAAGATACCTGAATTCAAAGGAATGGTTTCCTGTGAGCTTTTCGTAATCTTCATAACTTAAGTCTGAGCACTCAATGAGATAATTATACTCACCAAGTTCGGTTTTTCTTGGTCTGTCATGGATCGTCACAAGCTTTGCTCCTGCATTTTCAAGATGAGCCAAAAGTCCAGGAAGACCTTCAGCTTTTCCGGAAGCCACAAATGCCATTCTTTCGTTCTTATCCATAGACGGATTATCCTTTGAAAGAACGTAGAACCGGGTTTTATTGCTGTCATTATTCTGGATACCTGCTGCCAGGACATCAAGTCCGTATACCTCCGCACAGGCGGCAGATGCGATGGCAGCGTTAGAGGCATTACCCTCTTCCGACACAAGTCTTGCGCCCTCGGCAGTACTGGATACTTCGATGATCTCAGCCTTCGGAAGATTTTCCTTCAGCCAGTCTTTTCCCTGGGCAATGCCCTGCTTGTGAGAGTATACCTTTTCTATATTTCCGGCTTCAGCTCCGGGCAAAACCAGGAGATTTTGATTGATGGGCAATTCCACTTCACCGACAACGGAAACTTCCTTCTGGTTGATAACGATGTCGACATAGTCTGTCACGGCTCCGCCGATGGTGTTTTCCTGCGGAATTACTGCATATTTACTTTCGCCATTGATCAATGCTTCTACCGCTTCGGAAACTGTTTTATACGGAGCGTACGTTCCTTTTTTTTCGAAAAACACACCACAGGCTTCCTGGGTATAGGTCCCCTCGGGTCCGAGATAACTTACAATTGCGGAATCAAATTCAATTTCGGGACCGGATTCACTTTCGGGTTTGGTTTTACTATCATTTTTGGATTCGATTTTGGATACAGATTCTTTTTCGTTTCCGGAGTCGTTTTTAGATTCAGAGTCCGATGAAATTTCCTTAACGGTTTCCTCAATGGCCGGTGTACTGATCTGTTCGCATCCGGTTTGAATCACCGCCATAGACATTATCAGCAGCAAAATCGATAAATATTTCTTAATCAGGTTCATAATGTATTCTCCTCATTTTACGGCAGCGGCTGCCTGATAAAAGGCTCGTTCTTATAGTAGTTTTTCAAAGCATTGGCAAAGGGTGTGACAAATGCCCTGAATCCGGGAGTTGTAAGGTTGTTTTCATTTACGATGATGGCGGCGCAGAGAGGTGGGGCATCCGCAATAGGGATGTCACGGTTACTGTCCGGCGTATCATTTTCAGGCGGAAAATATCTGTTCAGCCCCAGTATTCCGGTGTCCCTGACTTTGTAGTATACCTGGTAAAAGTGAGGAGACACCTCCAGTTTTATATCGAGCTTCTCCTTTTCGATAGTGCGGAACAACGGCTGAAATGCGTTACTCAGTCCCGGAACCTGCACTGTTTCTTTATCAAGATCCTTCAAATAAAGCTCTGACCTTTTCCATAAACGATGGCTCTTTTCCACCATGGCAGCAAGCCGGCAGTCAATGATCGGATAGCGGCTGAGACCGGCCATCTTTTCACCAAGATCCATGATTATACCTGCCGAAAGATTTCCGGATCTGACACCCGAGACCACGTCGTCATTATTCATTTCTTTCATGCTAATGTCTACATTAGGGAAAGAATCCTTACAAAACAGCTGGATCTTATGTTTTAAAAACGGCAGGAAATCCGGTAACAGGGAGACGCTGATCCCGAGCTTTATGGGAAAAGAAAAGTTAATTTCGGAGTACATATGCTCCATCATTGTCTCAAAGCTTTTCAAAACCGGAGCTGATTCCTGCAGTAAAAGTTTGCCTTTTGAAGTCAGGCTGATGTGATTTTTGTCGTTCTCAAAAAGCTGACCTCCAAGCTCCGATTCCATGGCGGAGACATTCTGCCGGACAGCCTGACGGGTCATGAAAAGCTTCTCTGCAGCCTTACTGTAGTTCATCTCTGAACACAGAGTCCGGAATATGATTATCTGCTGGATGGTCATGGCTTGCTCCTTTACAAATGTGGGGCTATTCTCCGACTGATTTTATATCGGGATTCAATCTGTATGGGCCTATCACAAAACGCAAGTTGAACTTGCGGTATATCTAAAGAATACTTACTTTTAGTAAGGCTGTAAAGATGGTATCGTCACATAAATAACAAGGGACTCCATTCCCCGGTGGAATGGAGTTGAGGGGCATGAATGTGTAGAACACAGAAAAAGCTTAAAAGACAGCAAGTTATTGCAGCAGGAAAATATAACAGGGTTAATCCAGGAGGAAAATCATGTCAAAGAAGATTGTGTCGAGAAGAGATTTTGTGAAGGGACTTGGAGCAGGGCTTGCATCCATTGCGGTTGCGGGACTTTACGGATGTACAAATCAGGATGTGCCGTCTGCGGAATCCACGGCTTCGGCGACTACGGAAGCGGCATCTTCAGTGGCTGCAGCGGCGGCAGAGACTGCGGCAGAAACGGAGCTTGCAAAGGAAGCGCTTAATGCTGCGACTAAGTCACTCAGCTATACCCCGGGAACCTATGAAGCCGTTGCAAGAGGCATGGCAAGTGACGTGAAGGTTACCATGACCTTTGATGCACAGAGCATTACCGATATAAAGATTGAAGTGTCCGGTGAGACAGAGAATATCGGTGCAGCTATCGGGGATGAAATGTCCGGGAAGGTGATGACTGCTCAGGGCGCAGACATTGACGGTGTTTCAGGGGCAACTGTTACAAGCAACGCTATTAAGACTGCGGTTCTTGACTGTATGTCTCAGGCTTCCGGTCAGGAGATAAGTCTCGATGAAGTTGCTTCGGAAGGCAGCGCAAAGGACTGGCTTGGTGAAGCGCCTGAAGTTATTGAGTCCGATATAAAGGAAACCGTTGACTGTGAAGTTCTGGTTGTGGGCGCAGGCTCCTCGGGACTTTTTGCTGCGGCAGCTGCGGCTGAGAAGGGTGCAAAGACCATCCTTATAGAGAAGTTCGAGCATGACAAGGCTTCCGGAATCCGTGACACAATGGCTGCCTGTGATTCCACAGAGCAGAAGGAAGACGGTCACAATGTCGATAAGAATGAGGCTATCAAATACATCTGTGACTGGAGCCAGGGATATGCAAAACGTGATATCGTAAAGGTATGGGCTGACCGTTCCGGTGAGACCATGGACTGGTTCAGGGATGTGCTCAATCAGGGCGGCATGGAGTTCCGTCATGAGTTTGATGATGACAGTCTTCCGTCAAACTACAAGTTCCTTGAGGTAGGTCACAGCGTTCAGTATGACGATACCTATTATGAGCAGCAGACCATGGATAAGGTTCTCGAGTATGCAGAGGCTAAGGGGCTTGAAACCAGATATCAGGTCAATATGATAAAGCTTGAAAAGAATGATGCAGGTCGTGTAACAGGCCTCATCGCAACCGATAAGGACGGAAATTATGTTCGTTACAATGCTTCCAAGGGCGTTATCATCGCAACCGGAGGATACAGTGCAGACGAGGATATGCTGAGACAGCTTCAGCCATGGACTCTGGAACAGACCTGTGTTAACTATTCAAAGCCCGGAGCTAAGGGCTGCGGAATAAAAGCCTGTCTCTGGGCAGGTGCGGTTATGGATACTACGCATACATCCATGATATTTGAGCGTGGTGCCATCAAGCCTGACGAAGTTGGCAAGGCAGGAGAACCCACAAGAGGAGCCCTTTTCTGGATGGGATCACAGCCCTTCCTTAAGGTAAATCTCAACGGACAGCGTTTCATGAATGAGTCACAGCCATATGACTATATCATTCATCAGGCAGCTCATGAGACGTTCCAAACCTACTGTGAGGTTTGGGACAGCAAGTAT
>JAILDF010000250.1 GCA_024689585.1 Oribacterium sp. | reverse complement strand
TTGCTTTGTATTTCCCGGCAACTTCATGGTAAAGGTTACTTAACTTTACATTTGCTTCCTGAATTGCGTTCATGGGATGTCCTGCAGGGAATCCCATCATGGGAGGAGAAATGACGATGCATAGGCACTCTTCATGAATGTTTTTGACGGCTTGAAGAAGCAGATCCATGTGGTTGGCAATTTCGAGGGGGTTAAGTGATGACTGATTCAGCAGATCATTTGTGCCAAGCATTACTGCAAAGTAATCAAGCTTCTCATACCGCCCCAAAACCTTTTGAAAGCGTTTAAACTCTGCCTCATAACCGGGCAGACACCTTCCGTTTTGACCATCTTCTATGATCTGTATGGATTTCTTTATACGATCCTGTAACATCGTTGGCCAACGAATATCCTTAGGTAATCTGGCATCTTCGTAACATGATGCCAGGGGATTATAGCCATATGTATTGGAATCACCGTATAGATAAAGGATCTGCTTATCATTCATAGACTTACCTCGTTTGCCAAACTACTTATCACAAATCCAAGTATATCATAGCCTTTGTATTTCTTTCAAAAAGGTTGCTACGAACGATACACTTAAGCTGGTTTTGTTTTCTTCTTGTCTATACCATTGGTGACTGCACCTACTATATAAACGCCAACATCCTACTTGACATAATCATCACTTATTAAGTACCATTTTATTCAGAAAAGAACACATTATGTTTCTGCAAGGGATGGAGCGGACTTCGTTTTTACAGGTTTGCAGATGCCTGGAGTCCGTGTAATCCGGTCCATCGTTCCGATGTTAATTCATCATTCTTTTCTATCAGGCGCACTTTGATATGTGCGCTTTTTTGATATGAGCATATTAAACGAAATTACAAAAAAAGAGACATGGATGACTTTTTATGCTTATAAAGAGTCTTCCATGCATATAAAGAAAAGTGAGTTAAAGGCTCTTAAAGAATTCATCGATAATGAAGAGTACTTACCGGTTGCTGATGATATCTTAAATAGGCCGGAGCATTTTTCGCTACCCAGAAAGAGCTATATAAACAAAAAAGGCACCAACCGGAAACGCATAGTATATATTTACCCATATGCCGAGAAGACAGCATTACAACTGATATGCTATCTGCTTGGTCGGTACGATTCAAAGTTCTGTAACAATACTTATGCCTTTCGTATGAACCGCAGCGTAAAGGATGCTGCCCGGGACATCAGAAAGATTCCCGGAATCAGCAAAAAATATACTGCGAAGATAGACATCCATGATTATTTCAACAGTATTCCGGATGAGATTCTACTGAACAAAATAGAGGATTTTTTATGTGATGATCCGATGCTCAGGGATTTTCTGATCCGTTTGTACGGACGTAAAGAAGTACTGTTGAATGAGCAGATCATTTCGGAAAATCATGGCGCCATGGCCGGAACACCCTTGTCCGGTTTTATGGCCAATGTTTATCTCGATGATATCGATAAGCATTTTATGTCTAAAGGCGTACCTTACTTCAGATATTCGGATGACATAATACTTTTTGCCGATTCTGCGTGGGAAAGAGATAAACTGCTGTCAGAGCTTTTAGCAATGATAGAGAGCGCCGGGTTAACCGTTAATGAAGAGAAGTATGTCCTGACTGATCCGGGAGAGGCATGGGATTATCTGGGATTCAGCTATGTGGATGGAGTTTATGATTTGTCAAAGGGCACAATCATGAAAACCAAGTTAAAAATCCGCAGGTACGCCCATTACCTTTATCGTAAGCGTTCATTGAACAATTTGTCTTACGAAGAAACTGTGTCACGGTTTTTAAAACGTTTTAATAAAATATTCTTTGATGAAAGTGAAGAGAATGAGTTCTGTTGGAAACGATGGTACTTTACTTTTGTTACCTCGGAAAAAGGCTTCCGCATAATCGATGATTATATGCAGGAGTATTTAAGATATCTGTACAGCGGCAGACATTATAAGGGAAACTACAGGATAACCTATGAGATGTTGAAAGGCCTGGGGTATCGCAATCTTGTCAACGAGTATTATAAATCTAAAAAGACAACATAGAATAGAGGTATTTTCAGTACTGATTTATATTCATTTTGTGCCGATAGAATAACCAGTGATGTGGAGTTTTTATTAATAACACATATTGAATGAAAGTGAGGACCTGATGATGTCCTGGGCAGAACGCCTTGGAAACGGGTCATCCAAGAGGGTATGCATAAATTATCCTGTAATCTGGTTAAAACATTAATTCTGGCTACTGCAATGTCTACGCTTTCCGGATGTTCTACTAAGATGTCAGAGAATGCTCCGGCTGATTCAGCAATTATTTAACCTGGTACTATAAACCGCTTTACGTATGCGTAAAAGGAAAACAATCTTATGAAGAAAACAACAACTGAAAAACATATACCCGGGCTGAATGCTATAGTAATCCTATTACTCGTGCTCGCATCATCCATTCTCTGTGCATGCACTTCATCTGATGTAGCGGAGACCCCGGGTGCGACCGAAGAACCCGTGGAGGGCGGCACTATAACCAACAAAACGGATCCGGATGCCCCCAAGGAGATCAAGTCGGATAGTATCGTGAGTTTCCATACGAACATATCTCTTCCCGACAGATGGAAGGGTGACCGTGATGAAAGGGGAGCACATGACTTTGAATTTGAGATAAAACAGGATGAGGGAAACGTGCTGACAGCATATGAGCATATTTCCGGTGTAAGTCTTCCTGTCGATGATGAGCTTCTAAAGTCTCTTCAAAAAGTCATAAAAGATCATGACCTGGTATCAAGAAACGGACGGTACCGGATAACTGCAGGCATAGATCCGGAGTTCGGAAGCCCCTGTGAGTTTACTGTCATATACGATACGGGAGAGAAGCTTTCCTTTACGGTTGACAACGAGCCGTACTCAGAATGGGAGTGCGATATATATGATGTATTTGCAAAGTGGTTTTCCGATAATGGAATCGATTCGCTGTATCCCGGTAAATATACTGCAACGGCAAAGCGCTTCAGCATCACTGTGATTGAAGACGGAGAGGAACTGTGTGATTTTTCCACTGCACTGAAGAATACTGACGGTGAATATGTTTATACTCTTCCGGATGATTATTATGCTAATCTGACAACCATTCTATCGAAATACGATCTTACATTAAAGTACGATTACAGCAGGTATAACTACAGCTCAGGAGTATATGACAATCACGAAAACGGATATTTCGGATTCGGAGAGGCCAAACCTGATTACAGTGAAACCGACTCAGAAAAAGATTATGTGGATATATACGTTGAATATGATGATGGTGACCGCTTCAGCATTGAAACTAAAAAGAAGAGTGAGATAGCAGCGATGCAGTCGATGCTGGATGAACTGATCGGATATCACAGCGGGATACATCGTACAGACGGAAAAAGCTAAATGTGATCATCTCAAAATTCTATGTGAGAAAAACGATATCTTTTTCCCTTGCACAGATCCGGATAGAACCATTGTAAATACAAAAATCCCTACAAACCGTAAAGGTAAACGGTTTGCAGGGATTTTTTGATTCTTATGAAAAGTCAGGTATGGGAGCGGAGAATGGACCACAACCCCCGTCCCCCGGGACCATCATCAGCTGCGGATAATCATCTTTGAACCGCTTTCTTCACTTGTCTTAACAGGAGGATCAAAAACTGCCTTGCTGCCATCCCAGGTGAAGTTTACAAACTCTGTAGTATAGGTTCTGTCCAGCATATCATTGATGGAATAACGCATTCTGTAGTTTCCTGCCGGAAGTACGGTATCCTTAACGTCGATGTCGAAGTCAAGGGTCATCGGAGGATTGTATCTCATGTCACCGATCTTATTCAGATAATTGCTGTATATAGGAGTACATATTTCCATTTGTAATCCTGCAAGATCAAGTATGGAATAAGTATTTCTGTCTGAGAGGCCGGTTGAAGAATCGTAACCGTCCCAAAGACCTGCAAACTGATAAAGAACTATATGTTCTTCTGCTGTATCTTCTTCAGTTTCTTCTTCAATCTGATTTGACAGACCTTCCGGATATTCTGCCTGGATTCTGAGCTTCATGAGTTTTGTGGGGTTGACTTCAGGTACTCGTACTGTTGCCTGCATGAGTACAGTATGTCCTTGAACGTCCTTGGTGGTCACATGCAGGAACTGGTCATTGATTGCCGGCCATTTTCCTGTGAACTCTGCAGTAAATGTAAGGGCGTTGTCATTATAGCTGAGCAGCTTCACGTCCTCACTTTGTCCGAGATCATGCCACTCCTGATATTCTTCATCAAAGCTCTGGATCTCGTAGCAGATGGATCCTCCGCTCTCGATACCGGAATTTATGTGAACAAGGTGCTGGCTGTTATCATTATTATTCTCAGTTTCAAATTTCACTGTATAAAGTTCCGGCTTAAGCTGAGGTATCTCACCTGTAACTTCACAAGCCCATTCCGGAGCATCCCACTTCAGACTTACAGCATCAAGGAATGCCAGCTGCCATGGATTCTTACAGGTTCTTGCAAAACGATCCAGTTTATCGGTTGTACCGTTGTATGTAATAAATGCAGATAAGCCGTGAGCATATGGATGGTAGGATCCGCGGACACGGGTCAGTACCGCAGCATCGACTGCATTCTCCAGCTTCTTAACAGTATTCTTTGAAATACCGCCCTTTTGTCCTCTGCGTGCAAGATCATAAATATCCCACATATTACGTTCCTGATATCTGTCAGTCTTGCTTACGGCATTAAGATACTGTCCGAAGGCAACGGGGTCCGGAACCAGGGAAACAGCTTCTTTCATATATGCTTCAAAGGCTTCTGCTACAGGAGCTATCTTACTCAGATCTATGACAGAGAAGGTAAGACCCTTCAGACTTCCGTCATCACCTTTTTCGGCGTACATGATCTCGGTGGAATTACATATATTGGAGCCCAGACGCGGAGCGTCGCTCTCAGGTTCGTCGTAGAGGGACTGGAGCCACTCTTCATAATTGCTGCCGTATCCCGGAAGCACTTCTTCCGATGCGATCAGATAGTCTGCATAAGGCTGAATTGCCTGAGCTGTCTCAAGGGAAGCCATAAGGCAGGCATCTGTCATGAACAGATCAAGATGAACACCGGATTTCTTAAGCGCTCTTTCGAGGCCTTCAAGGCTCATGATGGCTTTGTCATGTAATTCATCAACCACAAGACCTGTTGAGCTTCCACCGCCATGATCCCAGATGATGAGAAGATGCTTCTTTGCAGGGAAGTTCTTTTCACTCCAGGTGATAAAGTCTGACAAGGTTGTGTACTTCGCCATGGAAGCATTATCCAGTTCCTCTTCGAGGTTGAAACCGCCTTCACCATAGCTCCAGCGCTGCAATTTATCTGTGGCAATGTCTATGCCGACAGTTTCCTTGGCGTGCCATTTCTTTGTGCCGCCTGTCTGGATCAGAACATTGACATTGTTGTTCGGAATGGTGTTTTTGATCATCTCAAGGTTGGTGGTTGCCATCTCGCCCTCGGATTCAAGATCGGTTCCACAAAGATAGACCATTACGTCCCACTCAGCCTGAGCTCTGGAAAGCTCACTGGGTGATGCCTTTTCCTCTTCGGCGGCATCTGTTTCTTCTGTCTCTGCCGTTTCTGTCTCTGCCGTTTCTGTCTCTGCCGTTTCTGTCTTTTTCTCATTTGCTGCATATGCAAGAGGCAGTGTTATGCTGCTTATGATGCACAGCGATAATATGAGACTTAGGATTTTTGAAATTCGTTTCATTTACGCTCCTTTCATGTGAAAAAAATCACCTGACACGATGTCATAACTTCTGCGTAATTTTTCCATGTATATGAAAGATGTTTCGGCAAGCTTAGATGGATTTATAACGGAATGGTGTCTTATTTATAACTTTTTTATTACAACGGCAATCCTTGTTCTTATACTTATTTTTTTGTTGCCATGAGATCATATTGTGCGAAATTACCAAAATCACATCTACAAAATTGTATAACTGTACAGATATACAAACACATCGTCATTTGTTAAACTAGCTATCGTGAATTGTGACTGGTAAGGCAGGCAAGGCTCACGCAGATGATACTGACTGTAGATGATTCGGTATTTTTGTATGCGTATGCCCTGTCTTTTTTTGTCTCTGTATTTCCTGTTTTGACGGAGGTTCTTTTGTGAAAGTAGTTAAAGCACTTAATAATAATATGGTGCTGGTCCGTGATGAGAATGGGAATGAGTCAATCTGTCAGGGAAAGGGTATCGGGTTTCAGAAAAAAACCGGTGACTGCCTGGAAGAAGACAAGATTGAACGTCGTTTTATCCCGGAAAATGCTTCGGAAAGCCGTCACTTTCAGGAACTTTTCATGGAAATCCCCGATGAGTACTGGGAGATTGCTGAAGATGTTCTTGAATACGCAAGAAAAGAGTGTAATATCCATGTCTCAGACAGGATCATACTTCCCCTTTGCGATCACATGGCAGGAAGCATTGAAAGAAGCCGTCAGAATATCTCTCTAGATAATCCTATGTTATGGGATATCAAACGTATCTACCCGTCAGAATTCAGGATCGGTAAATATGCTCTTAAGGTTTTGAAAGACCGGTTCGGGGCGGATATGACTGAAGACGAGGCAGCATTTATAGCCTATCATTTCGTAAATGCTGAGCTTTCCACCAGATCCATAGTTTCACCTGATGAAGTTTCAAAACTCATCGGAAGCGTTGTGGATATCGTTCAGCAATCCTTTCAGACTCAGCTTGATGAAGAGGAGTGGAACTACCAGAGATTTCTTACTCATCTCAAGTTTTTTGCAAAGCGTATCCTTTCCAAGGAATGCTATGAAAATACGGAAGATGACGACATTTTTACAGAGCTTTCAGGACGATTTGTCCATGTAAAGAACTGCGTGGACAGAATAGCAGATTATATTCTGATCGAATATCACTATGATATAAGCTCTGATGAAAGACTTTATCTATTGATCCATATAGAGCGTGTCACACGCCGGATCAGATCAAAATAAATATAGAAAACGAATGCTGCCAGGCAGCATACATTCGATATATGCAGTCAATTACAGGATTGTGACCTTAAGTGGGCAAGACCTGGATGCACTTATAAAAGAAAATGTATTCGCCGAATATATTAGTTGGGAATATTTTTTCTATAGGATAAGTGCCTCCGGTCTTGCCCTTTTTTATACCTCTTTTATTTAAGTCCAAAGCTTTCCGGCTCAAGACTTCAAACATATTAAAGGCAGATACATGCTGCCGGACAAAAACATTATATCTAAGTATCTAAGACAGATGCGCACTGTCTGGACATATACATTATTTATTCATCATAAAGGAGAAAAACAATGGCACTCGATTATCAGGAGACTTCCAGGAAGATTCTCGCAGCCGTAGGCGGAGCTGAGAACATTTCAAATGCAACCAACTGCATGACACGTCTTCGTCTCACACTTAAGGACGAAACAAAAGCAAACGACGATCAGGTTAAAAGCATCAAAGGCGTTAAATCTATTGTAAAGCAGGGCGGTCAGTATCAGATCGTTATCGGAAACGAAGTATCAAATCTTTTTAAGGAGTTTTCAAAGCTTGGAAACTTCACAGAGGGCAGCAAGACTGCTAAGCCTGCAGGCAATGCAGCTCAGAGACTCTTCGGATTTGTTGCAGGATGCATGACACCGCTTCTTCCTGCCATGCTTGGAACCGGTATGGTTAAGGTGCTCCTTACACTTCTTACGACCTTCGGTCTTATGAGTGCGGCAACTCCGGGATATGTGATCCTTTACGGCATGGCAGATTCCTTCTTCTATTTCCTGCCTGTATTCCTGGCTTTCCAGATTGCAAAGAAGATGAACGGTTCACCGGCCCTTTATATGGTTATAGCAACCATGATGGTATATCCTGACATCGTAAATCTTCTTGGAGGTGCCAATGCAGACCTCCCTCTCGGAACCTTTATGGGCATGCCGGCTACATCATTTTTCGGAATCCCGGTTATAACAGCAACCTATACCTCATCCGTTCTGCCTATCCTTCTTATGGCTCCGGTAATGAAGGCTGTTGAAGACTTTGCAGACCGTGTTTCACCTAACGTAGTTAAGGCCTTCCTTAAGCCAATGCTTTTCCTTCTTATCTGTACTCCTATTGCGCTCTGCGTACTGGGACCTCTCGGTAATGTCATCGGTAACGCACTTGCAGAAGTATTCTCTGCAATGTATAACACCGTTCCATGGCTTACTGTTGGTATCCTTTCTGCATTAATGCCATTCATCGTTATGACAGGTATGCATTATGCCCTTATCCCGCTTTGCTTAAACAACATGGCAACTCTTGGTTTCGACGTTATCGTAATGGTAACAATGTTCTGTTCAAACCTTGCACAGGGTGGTGCAGCCTTCGGTGTAGCAGCAAAGTCAAAGAATACAGATACAAAGTCTGAAGGTATCGCCTGCGGTATCTCTGCAGTAGTTGCAGGTATCACAGAGCCTGCCATGTATGGTATCAACCTTGCAAAGGTTAAGCCAATGATCGCTGCTGTTATCGGTGCAGGCATAGCAGGTCTTTTCACAGGTATCACAGGTGTCAAGGGTTATACAATGGGTGGTTCTCCATCACTTTTCTCCATCATCACATTTATCGGCGGTGAAAAGCCCATGAGCGGTGTTTACTTCGGTATCGTCGGTGCCATCATCGCCATCGTAGTTCCTTTTGTACTTACAACAATGCTCTACAAGGAAGACGCATCTGAGGAATCGGCAGAAGTGGTGGAAGAGGTTTCTCCTGTTGAAGAAGACGTCAAGAAGCCCCTCGTAAAGAAAATTGAGATTTCAGCTCCCTTAACAGGCAAGGTAGTTCCCATGGCTAAGATCCCTGATGAAGGCTTCTCTTCCGGAGCACTTGGCGAAGGTGTAGCAATCCTTCCTGAAGACGGTAATGTTTATGCCCCTGCTGACGGTGTTGTAACCTCAATGATGGACACAAAGCACGCTATCGGATTCACAACAGATGACGGACTTGAACTTCTTATCCACGTAGGAATAGACACAGTAGAACTTAATGGTGCACCATTTGAGTACAAGACTTCTGAAGGTGCTCACGTTAAAAAGGGTGACCTTCTCATGAC
>JAILDF010000174.1 GCA_024689585.1 Oribacterium sp. | reverse complement strand
GAAAAGTCAAAAGAACAACAGAATGCTGGCACGTTTTATGTTTTATGCCGGAAATGCCCTGGTAGGTTTAATATTTGTATCACCACTTTTGTGGATGATAGCAGCATCCTTTAAACCTGAGATTGAAATATTCGCGAACATTAACTCCATAACTACTTTTATTCCGCTTCATTTCACCTTAGGAAATTACGCCGAAGTTTTCAGCAGACTGAACATTCCTCAGATACTCGGAAATACCTTCGGATATATATTCATCGTGCTTCTGGGAGACCTTTTCTTCGGTTCCATGTGCGGCTATGCTCTTGCAAAATTAAAATTCAAGGGCCGGGGACTTTTGCTCACACTGGTGATCGCGCTAATGTCTATGCCCGTTGAAGCGATACTCCTGCCTTTATACATCGAAATGGCACATCTGGGATGGGTCAATACCATGGCAGGTCTGGCGCTCCCGTTCATGATTAACTGCTTCTCGATCTATATGTTTTATTCCTATTTCCTGGATATCCCGGATGCTCTTATAGAAGCAGCGGCAATCGACGGATGTGGACATATCCGTACTTACTTCCAGATTGTAATGCCTCTGGCGAAAACTGTTTTTGCAACGGTTTTTATCCTTGATTTTGTTGCAAGATGGAATGACTTCATGTGGCCCTTCCTTATCACAACCGGTGAATCAAAAAGAACCGTGCAGCTTGCGGTCCAGGCATTCTTTGGAACACAGCCTATCCATTACGGAGCCATCATGGCAGCGCTGACACTTGCATCATTACCAATGCTTCTTATATACATCTTCATGCAGAAGTATTACGTTGAAGGCATCGCCGGAACCGGAATTAAAGGATGATTAAAGGAAAATCATAGGTTATAATTTTGAAGAAAGCAAAGTGAAGATTAATGTGTTGATAATGCTTAGGATAATTGATGTGGTTCAGAATCCACCACTTTGTTTGATTAATTATCGTTGGGAGTCACTTTAATGGCAGGAATACAGAATGTTGCAAAAAAGGCGGGTGTTGGTATCGGAACAGTTTCCCGTGTTATAAATAAAAACGGCTATGTTTCTGAGGAAACAAGGAAGAAAGTCGAGAAGGCGATTGAAGAACTGAATTATACGCCTAATGAAATCGCCCGTAACCTTATACAGAACAGGACAAATATCATAGCTGTAATCGTTCCGGATGTGGCATATCCTTATTTTGCGGAATTAACTTCAGAGGTAGAAAAGTGTCTCAGGAAACATGGGTACAAGGCTATGATCTGTAATACCAGCGAAGAGAAATCCAATGAGCAGGTATATCTCGATATGCTCAGCCGTAACATGGTGGATGGGATACTCACCGCAACCCATTCACTGAATACTGAGAATTACATTAAAACTCATAAACCTATAGTGTCATTCGATACTATAGAGGTTGAGGGAGAAATTCCGGTAATAACCGTGGATCACAAAAGAGGCGGAAAGCTGGCAGCGCAGGAACTTCTGAATGCCGGCTGCCGGAAGATTCTGCAATTCAGGAACAGAGAGATACCTGAACATATCACTTTCTTTGAGCGACATGAAGAATTCGAAAAAACCATAAAAAAAGCAGGGGCAGAATGCATAAATGTTTATGTCAACTGGAATGATTTTAATTTAAAGCACAACGAGAGTCTTATAGAGGAATGCATTAAAAAATATCCTGAGGCTGACGGTTTTTTCTCAACAGATGCTGCTGTTTTAAACTACATGAAAATAGCACAGCTTAACGGTATAAAAATCCCTGAGGACATGAAGTTTGTGGCCTATGACGGTACCTCTATGGTCTTTTCTGCCTACCCCACGGTTACGGTTATCGCACAGCCCATTAAGGAACTGGCAAGCTCAGGTGTTGAGCTTCTTCTGGATATAATCAACGGAAAGAAACCGGAAAAATACCGCATTACCCACAAGGTAAAACTTATAAAGGGAATGACTACATCATGAAAGGAATCAAACACCTTGGATACATTAGATAAAGCACGCGATTATGAAGAGAGACACAGTCGGGAAATAAGCCCCGAGGAGAGGCCTGTTTACCACCTGACTGCAAAGGTCGGCTGGTTAAATGACCCCAACGGGTTTTCATATTACAAAGGAAAGTATCATCTTTTCTATCAATACAACCCCTACAGCACAAGCTGGGACAGCATGCATTGGGGGCATTGGACTTCCAAAGATCTTATTCACTGGGATTATGAGAAAGCAGCTCTTGCGCCGGATAAGGATTACGAAACCGGATGCTTCTCAGGAAGTGCCATTACGGATAAGGATGGACGACACGTTCTTATGTATACCGCACATAACCAGAATGGAAAAGGTGATGAGCTGTTTCGGGAAGAAACACAGTGTCTTGCCTTCGGAGACGGCGAGAATTACGAAAAGTACGAGGCAAATCCCGTATTAACATATAAAGATATGCCTGAAGGATCTGATAAAGGAGATTTCAGGGATCCGAAAATCTGGCATGAAGATGGAAAATACTATTGCGTTACAGCTGCAAGACTGAAAAACGGTCTTGGTGCCGTACTCCTTCATGAATCTGAAGACATCCTTCATTGGAGATACAAGGATACGATTAAGTCTAATGACGGAAGCTATGGAAGAATGTGGGAGTGCCCGGACTACTTCACACTTGATGGGGAAAAAGTCCTTTCTATTTCTGTGATGAACATGAAAAAGACAGAGGACTGCTACAGAAACGGAAACTGTGTCATGGCTTTCGTAGGAGATTCCGAAAAAGCACAGCCTCTTGATGTCGGTTTCGATTACTATGCGCCACAAAGCATGGAGACTGCTGACGGAAGAAGAATAGTTATCGGCTGGATGCAGACTCCGGACTCGGGAAACTGTATCCCTGAAGAACAAAAATGGTTCGGCCAGATGAGCTTCCCGAGAGAGATGACCGTGAAAAACGGACACATCTTCCAGCAGCCAATAAGAGAGATAGAGACCCTGTATACAGGAACTGTTGAAAGATCAGTTACCGCACCTGATAATACAGTGATCGAAGGCATCTCCGGAAGATGCGTGGATATGACAGCGGAAGCAATAGATACATCATATTTCGAAATGAAATTCGCTGTAAAAGATGATATCAACGTAAGTCTCTCCTACGACAAAAAATCAGGATACCTGATCCTTGACCGCAGCAGCAGCGGACGTTCAGCCGCAATCTGTGATTACCGGAAAGTAAAGATTGGCATCTATGATGATTTAAAGCTCCGTCTCCTCCTGGACCGCTACTCCTTCGAAATCTTCATAAATGACGGAGAGCACGTTTTAAGCGGTACTCTCTACGAAACTCCACAGGATGCCGAAGGCATAGTTTTCAGCTCCGACGGCAAAGTAGATGTTAAACTCAATACAATCAGTTAATGCTTAAAAAAGGCGATGGTGAAAATCATCGCTTTTTTAAATTTCGAGGAAAATAATTCTTTTTTAAGGTTCGTTCCACGTATACTAATGGTATAATTTAAATATCATGAGCGAAAAAATGGAATAATCAGTAAGGTAAAAAGGGTTATCAGTCCGATCGGCCGGTCTTGAAGCTTAAGGAAAACAGGAGGTTTTATGAGTAATTTGAAGAAATTGACATTATTGCATTCAAACGACATGCATGGAGATTTTCTTGCTGAGCATGTGGATGAGAATCTGGTTGGCGGAGTATCCATGCTGTCAGGCTATGTCAGCAAGGTGCGCAGAGAAGAGGAGAATGTTCTATACTGCATTGCCGGAGATATGTTCAGAGGTTCTATCATTGATTCTGAGTATCTGGGATTGTCTACCATACAGATCATGAACATGCTGGCTCCTGACATTGTAACTCTTGGAAATCATGAGGTAGATTACGGAATTGCCCATCTCTTATTTCTTGAGAAATGCGCAGAGTTCCCTATCGTAAATGCAAACCTTCATGTCAAGACAAACCACACCAGACTCTTTGATCCCTGCAAGGTGATAGAAGTAGGAGGTATGAAGATGCTGTTTATAGGTATCCTTACAGAGTCGGTATTAAATGATTGTAAGAAGGATGGACTCGTTGGTACCTTCATAACCGTTGAAGAAGCGGCTCAGGAAGTTGGAAGGATCTGCAACACCTACAATGCCCTGGATGTAGACTTCACCGTGCTGCTGACACATATAGGTTTTGAAGAAGATAAGAAGTTGGCAGAGATGCTGGATCCTGCCTGGGGTGTTGATGTAATCATCGGAGGCCATTCCCATACATTCCTTGAAGAACCTGCCATGGTTAACGGAATACCTATCGTTCAGGCAGGAACAGGAACAGATCAGATCGGACGTTTTGATATCATGGTGGATACCGATGAGAATAAGATTGACAGTTTTACATGGAAGCCGATTCCCATTAATTCCGATAATTGTCCGAGAGATGAGGCTCTGGAGGATTTCATAAAGAATTATAAGGATCAGACTGACGCGAAATATGGTCGGATACTGACAAAGTTAACAAGAGAGCTTTCCAACCCGTCCCGCTATATGGAAACCGAAGTAGGAAATCTTTTTTCGGATATCCTTCAGTCATCTCTTGGTGTAGACCTTTTCCTTATCGGATCCGGATCTATACGTACCAAGAAGTTTGGTCCTGTTGTTACTAAAGGGGATCTCATGGAAACCTTCCCTTATGATGACCAGGTGATACTTACCTACTGGACTGGAAAACAGCTTAAGCATGGAATCAAGCGAATGCTGAGAGACGAGGCTTTCTTTGGTGAGCATACAGAGTTTTATCAGGTTTCAAAGGATCTTTCCGTAGAGTACGATATGGTGACCCATTCATTCTTAAAATTTGATTACGAGGAAAAACCTGTTGAGGATGATCAGATATTCACCATCGGTTTGCAGGAATATCATTTCAATAACCTTAAGGATTCCTTCGACCTGGAGATTTCTGAAATTGATGAAAATCACAGACATCGCTCTATTGCAACTTCCTGTGCCCAGGTTATAGAAGAGATCCTTCAGATGGGTCAGCACCAGGATGCAAAGGTTGAGGGAAGACTTAAGCTTCATTTAACAGAGGAAGCAAAACAGGCGTTGATCGAAAAAGGAAGATAAGTAAATAGTTTATTATGAGATGTATCACCGTTTCGTTCTAAAACAGAATCTCAATGGGACGGTGATCACAATAAGGAAGGGTATTTATGAAGAATTTAAAAAAGTTAACACTATTGCATTCAAACGACATGCATGGTGATTTCCTGGCCGAGCAGGTGGACGAGAATCTGGTGGGAGGAGTTTCCATGCTGTCAGGCTATGTCAGCAAGGTACGAAACGAAGAAGAGAATGTTCTCTACTGCATCGCGGGAGATATGTTTAGAGGTTCTGTAATTGACTCTGAGTATCATGGATTGTCAACAATACAGATCATGAACATGCTTTCACCGGATATAGTGACCCTGGGAAATCATGAAGTAGATTACGGAGTTGCACACCTTCTTTTCCTGGAAAAGTGTGCTGAGTTTCCGATAATTAATGCAAACCTTCATATCAAGACCAATCACGCCAGACTCTTTGAGCCTTGCAAGGTACTGGAAGTTGGCGGAATGAAGATTTTGTTCATCGGAATACTTACAGAGGTTGCCCTGATGCAGTGCAAGTCGGATCAGCTCATCGGTACATTCATCACCCTTGAAGATGCGGCAGAGGAAATCGGAAAAATCTGTGATTCCTACAATGCCATAGACATTGACTTCACAGTGCTGCTTACACACATTGGCTTCGAAGAGGATAAAAAGCTGGCAGAAATGCTTGATCCCGTGTGGGGAGTAGACGTTATCATAGGCGGTCATTCTCATACTTTCCTGGAGGAGCCTGCTGTTGTTAACGGAATTTCTATCGTTCAGGCAGGAACAGGTACAGACCAGATCGGACGATTTGACATCCTGGTGGATACCGATGAAAACAAGATAGACAGCTACACATGGAGACCGGTTCCGATTAACGAGAAAACCTGTCCGAGAGATCCGGATATCGAAGACCTGATACTGAATTACAAGAACGTAACAGACGAAAAGTACGGCAGAATTCTCACAAAATTTGTAAAGAAGCTTACTCATCCATCGAGAATACAGGAGACAGAGCTTGGGGATCTTTATTCGGATATTTTAAAGGATGCTCTTGGACTTGATATCTTCCTTTTAGGCTCCGGATCTATCCGTACCGAGGAATTGGGTCCTATTGTGACTAAGGGTGATTTCGATGAGAATTATCCTTACAACAAGCCTATTCATTCAACCTATTGGACAGGAAAACAGCTTAAGCACGGACTCCTCAGGATGCTGAGAGATGAGGCTCTTGAGGGAGAACATACCGAATTCTATCAGCTTTCAAGAGGACTTGAAGTTGAATATGATCAGAAGACCCACTCATTCCTTAAATTCAATTTTGAAGGCGAGCCGGTAGATGATGATCATATATTTACCGTGGGACTTGAGGAATTCCATTTCAGAAACACTATCGATGGATTTGATCTAAGCCTGGAAGAACTTGAGAAGAATCATGCTTCCAGAGAGATTGCCACAGGAAGCGCAAAAATTCTAGAAGAGTATCTGCAAAAGGGCCAGCACCAGAATGCCAAAGGCCACGGAAGACTGATCATACATCTAAAAAACGGCACCACCACAGGCGTCGCTGAACAGGTAAGTGAATAATAGCCCACCGGTTTATCCACCGGGGACAGTTCTCGCCGAACCGTCCCCGGTGGAATTTTGACAGATCGACTATGAACAGAATCACTCCATTTGACTACTAATACCATAAATATTAGCTGTGATACTATGACAATAGGCTACTTTACAATGTATAATTGTAAGTAGCTTTTTCTATGGGAGAAAAATGAGAATATGTTGCCGATGAACAGATGAATGATAAAAATTTTATGAAAAATATCGGAAACGATTGATTTTTATATTTTACGGATATACCTTGTATATACAAGGAGGCGTTTATTATGCAGACTCAAGTAAAAGTATGGGGTAATAGTCAGGGAATCAGAATACCTAAGGAGGTGCTTCAGGAAGCATCTATTTCTGTAGATGATATTCTCGATGTAAAGGTATCTAATGGAATGATAATGCTTGTCAAACCTTTCAGACATAAAACATTAGAAGAGCGCGCTGCTGAATTTGACGGAAAGCTTAGTTTGGATGGTGAATTTGACTGGGGTGAAGCATCAGGAAGAGAGAGTTGGTAAATGAACGAAGAATTGAATCAGGGGGATATCCTTAAAATCGAGCGAATAAAAAAACCGGTTCTCGTTGTAAGTAAAGACTTCTTTAATCAGACTTTTGAAATAATTGGTTGTCCTGTTTTCGAAACAGGTGAGGCAGGACCATTGCATATACATATTAAGACTGAGAATGTTGAAGGTTATGTACAATGTGAGAAGCTGGCATTGCTTGATATGAAAGTCAGAGGCTATACAAAAATAGGTAGAATACATTATCCGGATATTATAAATATTACGGATGCTATTCAGGGAATATTTGATTACATTTGATATTAGTTCTCAAAGTAGCTTTGTCATTTGGAAAATATGTAACAGCTGGTTATTTAAGAGGATAAATCGGTATGGATACCAAAAAATCATTTCGCCGCAGGATCTCGGATTTGAAAATCCGGCTCAAACTGTATAAAAAACGTGTACGTAATCCCGAATTTTCAAAACGTCTGAGTTCTGTACTAGCACATTACATTACCGTTTTTTTGGGTATAATGTCGGTTTACCTCATGCTTTTGCTCCTGTTGATCCGGGCAGAAATGGCAAGTCCTGATGCCTCTATACAAACCCTGGGGCAGGCAGTCTGGTATTCCCTTACTACTTTTACAACTGTAGGATACGGAGATCTTTATCCGGTGACACCTGCCGGCAAAGTTGTATCATCCATTTTCCTGCTCATAGGCATCAGTTTATTGGGTTTCTTTGTGGGATTTACGATGGACTTTATTGCCAGGATGCGGCCTGTCGTAACTTTGACAATGAAATCGGACCGTCCGTGGTATATTTTTACGGCAAAAACCGTAAACGCCATGTTGTTTGCCGAGAATTTGAAAAAGGTACGTCCGAATGCCATGATCATCTATGCGTCGACTATCAATGATGATAAGAATTTCCCCGATCTTTGTGTTTCATGGACTCCTGAGGCACTGTTGGATCGCCGCGGATCGCTATATGACGCACATCTTATGTGTACCAAAGATAACGATATGGATAATTTCCTGGATGCTGTAGGGCTTGCTGATTTTGAGGTTCCCATCATCTGTTTTTCCAGCTTTACACCGGCCTATCATCCTATGAATATCAACTTTTTTTCTTTGGATGATTGTACGGCCCGTGCTTTCTGGCAGCAATATCCTGTAAAAAAGAACGATGAAGAAATCGTGATCATCGGCTTCGATAAGGCCGGTCAGATGATGTTGGACCGTGCTCTTGAGCTGAACGTTGTTTTTGAGAGGCAAAAGATCCGGTATCATGTTTTCGGAGACAGCAGCGAGTATTGCCGGAACCGTAAAATGCTGGGAGAAATTGTATCTCTGAACCAGCCGTCTGAAGAAATGGACAGTGTTTTTTTTCACAATGAACTTTGGAACGAGGATGGTCGACTTCTGTGTACAGCGGATCGTATCGTGCTCTGTTCGGATTCTGAAGAAGAGAATATCAAGATACTGCATACGATTCAGACATTCTTTGCTATCCGTGGAAACCTGTATATCTATAACAGCAATGTCCGAGGTATAGCAACTTCTTTCGGAAGAGCCGAGAATATGCTTACCCCTGCATATGTGCTCCATAACCGGTTAACGGATATGGCTATGTGCCGGCATGAGATGTTCCGTTTTATGGTAGATGAATCGATTCCCATGTGGGAGGACCTTAATTCGCTGTCCAAGGATATGAATTACCTTGCCACAGACCACATCAGCATGAAAGTCCGCATCCTTCTGGGGGACGAGGCTCCGGATAAATCTTTTGATGAATTGGATCCAAAGCTTCTAAGAAAAGCATACGATGTTTTCCAGAATTCTTCAGAGGAAGAAAAAGAGGTCTTTCGAAAGATCGAACATACACGAAACATGCGCTTTTACAAGCTGCACAACTTTACCCTTGGTGATGCGGTGGATGATGACAAGCGAATCAATATGATGATGCGTCCCTATGAGGAACTTGGTGACGTAGAAAAGCAGGCAATCGATATTTCCTGGATGCTGCTGAACGAATTAGCTTCTCATAAAGAAGCAAAGCGTGGAAGCAAAAAGTGAAAACTGATAAGAAATAAGGAGACAGAATATGGCAAGTGGAAGAATGGAATTTCATGCTCAGAGTATAATGCAGCACGCAAACTTTTCTTTTGTGTTACCCAATGATGTTGAAATGGCAGAGGTTAAAGAGCCTAAACATTATAAACGGCCAACGAAAAGTCTGTTACTTTTGCATGGGCTGACCGGCACGGATACAGACTGGCTGTTTGGCGGAGTAGCCCAGGAAATGGCCATACAGTATAACCTTGCAGTATTTATGCCCACAACCGGCAATTCTTTTTACCTGGATAAGGGATATGTCGGCGGCAATTTCTGTCAATTTGTAGGTGAAGAGCTGCCGGATTATATCCATAAGGTATTCGGATATTTCTCGGATCGGGAGGATACTCTGATTGCGGGTTTATCAATGGGAGGCTATGGAGCAATTCATACCGCGTTTGCCTATCCTGAAAGATTTTCACAGTGTATTGCCTTATCTTCAGCATTACACATAGAGGACATAGCAAAGACAGATGCTTCAACTGCAAGCCTTATGCCGGTAGAAATGCTCACGGATGTATTCGGTGATTTGTCGAAACTGGTTGAATCAGATAAGAATCCAAAGGTTCAATATAAGAATCTGAAAAGAGAAGGTAAGAGAATCCCAAAACTATATATGGCGATCGGTACTGAAGATTCTCCGGAATTGTATAATGCAAATACGGATTTCAGAGATTTTCTCAAGAAGGAAAATGCCGACTTCTTCTACGAAGACGGCCCGGGAAAGCATAACTGGACATTTTGGAATGAGTATTTGGACCGTGGATTATCCCGGATGCTCGGATGATTTTATATGAGGATTGATCACAGCCTGACGAAGGAGACATTATGCCCTTTCAGATAATCAGAAATGATATAACCTGGTACAGCATTTATAAATTATCTGATACCTATAACTGCTTATATTCAGCGATTTAACAACACGCAATGTGTCAGATGCTTATAAGTCCGCCGTGGATGATTCTCATAGTGAGAACCATTCACGGCGGACTTATGGCTGTGCCGTACTCAGGAAGTTATTTCACATACGTAGAAGCTGTCGCTTCCGGCATCACTTCCTCCGGTGTTTTCCTTTATGACGATCCTGGACGTATCCCAGGGCCGGAATTCTGTTTTATCGCTTGTGTTTCCGGAAAGATCTTCAAAGTACATTAACCAGACAGGGAACGGGATCATCGGCTCCGCGTCACGTAGACCGGTTTCATTGTCTATGATGGACAGCGCCCATACAGGCATGCTTGCGTCGTAGATGATGGAGTACTCATTGTTCACGGTTTCGCCGGGCAGAACCAGCTCCATAAGCAGGTCGCTTCCGCCGTAGAAGTACTTATAGAAGTCATCATACTGTTCTTTCATTTTTTCAGGGATGTCACTATCTGTCGGAGCCATATGCAAGTGTGTGATCACTTCATGGCCACGGTTTTCTATATTGAAGTTCCAGTTTGGAAACTTTTTAATGAATGTCATTGCATCCGATAGCTCAGCTTCACCCCCGCCCAGGGCTTTCTGCCAGATTCCCTCGATATCCGTTTTGTAATCGCCTTCCGCTTTGTAGGTTACTGCCGGTTCGAAATCTTCTTTTTCCTCATTCCATTTAATGGTGATCTCTTCGGCCACCCAGGGGTTAAATATGAATTCTTCCCTGCTCGTCCGTCCGGCAGAATCGGAGATCTTCATAGACCAGGCGGCGCTGTCCCAGTCGATGTAATGATTGATATCTGCATATGCGGCACTCATTCCGGCAGGAATCGGTTCATAAAGAATGTCGGCATAACTGTCTTCCGGGTAGTCTGTCCGCTTCAGGTAGATGTAGCGAAGGTCATGGGGGCTGTCATTTCGGATCTTGAATCCGCAGCTGATACCGACCCCGTAGGGCAGACCAACAGACTTCGGATCGTTTCCGGGGGTGGCGGTTTTGACCCATGTGTCCGACTCTGAAGTGATGCCCGGAAGGTCTCCGGTGTCTGCCTTTTTGTGCTCTACCCAGGGTGTGCTGATATAGTTGTTGTAAATGTCCTTTAAGACCATTGATATCCTGGCAGAATGGTTTCCGGTATATCCTATGGTCAAAGTCTGTAGATTATTATCTCCAAAGGATTCCTCACCGTCCAGAAGCACCGTGCCAAGGTAGTTATAGTTGTAATCATAGCTGTCCACGGAGAACCGGAGCTTGTCTTCCGTCTGAAACTGCGAATATGCCTTCGGAGGAATCCTGATACCCTCAATTTCACTCTGACTGTCCTCGATAAAATATCCCAGCACTGTCAAATCCCTGGTGGCTATATCCTCCTTCACGGCAATCTGTATATTATCCTTGCCATTCAGAATGGCCGGGATATAGTGAACTGCATTGACAAGCCCGTCGTTTCTCTCTTCAAAATATTGAAAAAAACTGGGGACAACGGTGTTTCCGATGCAGAACCAGAGCGGGTCGTATGTAATGAAATCAGCATCTTCCCGATTGATGTCCTGCCGGGCTTCCGTACCCATATATAACAGCTTCTCACCATCGTCCAGCAGGAGCCGTTGCTCACGATACCAGATGTTTTTCCACTCTACCTTTTCCGGAAGGTCGACCCAGTAAAAGCAGTCGAAAATATCAGTTCCAAACTGTGTCAGTATGGCCTCATGAGAGTCAATGCTGGCTTCGGGATAGTACTGCTTCACGATGTCGTTCCTGTACCAGGGGTAGGAAGCGTATTGCGAGACCATAGGCTTGTCATCAGCCGAGGCGGCCTTGTTTGGTGCCTGAACGGTGATTCCCGCCGTATCCTGATAGGGGACCGGATTTTCCGCATCCGCAATGGAAAGCACCGAACAGAAGGAATTGAAGAAATCAAAATAACTGCCGGGATATCCGATCTCGGAGATAGTCTGCATCATTTTTGAATACAATGGCAGGTTACGGTAAGGATAATACATGGCAAGACCGTTGGTTCCGTCAAGGTTAGTTTCAAAGCAGACGATGCAGTCACTGAGTGCTTTGGCAAGACCGGAGGTGTCTTCCGGGTCTACCTGGCTAAGGTAATTGCCGACATCTATCTGTTCGTACTGTCCGAAGCCCAATTCTGTGCTGCGGACACGGGCAGATGCGAAGGTACTGTATTCCCCCTTTTGGATCCTGACCTCGGAATCTGCAAAATACTCAGACAGCTTTTTCATGAAATCCTGGATTTTGTCCAGTTTTATCATTGCCAGGGTGTAGGTGTCATACTTGTTTTTTTCACTTTGTGCCAGGAAGTCCTGTGTGATCACTTTTCCAAGTTCTTCCATTGAGAGTCCCGGGTTCTTTTCAAGCTTACTCAGCCATTTTGTATAGTCCCAGCCGGTGCCGGGTTCCGTCTCTTCTGATGCAATCATATAGTCGGCAAACTCTGAAAGCATGCAGCCGGTCTCGACGGTTGACATAAGACAGGCGTCAAATCCTATAAACGTATAATGACCGCCGGCTTCCTGAAATGCTTTCCGGATTCCCGGGAGTGTCAGCATCCTGTCCGGATACAGCTCGTCATGCCCGAAACCAAGGGCACTTCCACCGCCGTGGTTCCACAGGATCACCGCTGTCCTGTCAGCGGGATAGTGTTCATTTCCCCATTTCAGGAAATCAGACAGGGTGTCCGAATCGGACATGCGGACACTGTCCAGCTCATCCATCAGGGTCAGACCGCTGCCGGTCAGTTCCCAGCGCTGGATCTTCTCGCTTGAAATTTCCTGGGTCTTCCAGGCGTTTGAGCCGCCTGTTTCGAGAATGACATGTACGTTTTTGCCGGGAGCCGCCTTGATCATCTCATTGATATCGTCGGACGCACATCCGTTCATGGACTCAAGGTCGGATCCGATCATGTAGACCATGAGTGTTACAGAATTTCCGTTGTCTGAACTGCCGGATTCATTTCCTACGGATCCACTTCCCACAGATGATCCGCCCTTGCATGCGCTGATGCCGAGAATCAGCATTGTCACTGCCACTATAATGCCTGCCTTTGAAATCTTCACCGTCTTCACCTGTCCCTTTTTAGCAGAATTTAAGATTCGTTATGAATTAGTGTTTTCAGATATTTCCCGAGTTTTATGTTCCTTCGTTTCTTTTTGTATTTATTGTACCACGGCTACATAGGCTTATCCACAGGTGATGGTTCTCGCCGGAGAGAATAATCCTCTGTGGATGTAACAGTTCAGTCGGTGGATATAACGCCGGGTAAAATGTATAATTAAAGATGTCATGGCAGTTCATACAGTTCAAGTATCTTGAAGTCAATATTGTTATTACAGGGGATTGAGATGAGGAAAAGAATATTTTATGCAGCTGCAGCAGGAATTATAGTGAGTATGATGTTTGCCGCCTGCGGCAATAAAAAAATTGATGAGACTGCTTCTTATGATACCACGGAGGCGTTTGAAACAGAGGTGCAGAGAGAGGCTCCGTCAGAGGAATCAGTAAAGGAAAGTAGTGAAGGCATCGAGTCGCAGGCTGATGCGCCTGAGCAGGAGAGTATTGAAGAAAAGGCACCTTTAATACAGTCAGGAGAAGCTGTGCACTATGACGGACAGGTACTTTTCCGCAACTATTCATCCCAGGCCTTAGGCTATGGCGCTATATGGGGAAAGTTCCAAAGAAATTCTACAGTATATGTTCCGGGAAGCCTCTGCACTTTTGATCCGAAAGCTCCTGAAAAAGGAATAACAACAATCTGTGAAGACAGCGGAAATGGCTGCTTGTATCTGAAAGACGGTAACATCCTGTATTCTCAGAAAGTGACTGATTCTTCATCTGAAAGTGTTGAGACGAGTCATGTTTACAAGAAAGAGCTTCCGGATGGACGGGATGAAGAAATATGCCCCGGTGAAATTCAGGGATTTTCTCCTGACGGTGAGCATTTTGTGGTGTACAGTTACACCCTTGATCCATACAGGATGCACTACTTTATTTACGAGACCGGAGACATAGATGCAGAAACCGCGCATTATGAACCTGCTGATGGTGCAACATTCCTTGCCATGGATAAGGATAATGCTTATTTCCTGGAGAAGAAGACTGATAATGTTCATACAATAGTCCAGGTCAGCAACAAGGGAAATATCTACAGGCTTGGAGAGTGTGA
>JAILDF010000170.1 GCA_024689585.1 Oribacterium sp. | reverse complement strand
GCACACTGTCTGACCTCTGTCTCGGGTCCGATAATTATATACTCCGCAAAATAGGCAGAATCAAAGACCTTGGCAGTCTTGTGGATCCAGACATTGGGCTTTACTTCATCATACTCCTCCTTTGAAAGAGTCGGTCCGTAGGCCGCGATAAAATCATGAATTTTCGGAAGTACCTCCCAAGGGTACGTGCATCCTGAAAATGCCTCCCCCGCCTCTGTGTAACTAAGGTCATACATGGCCTCTATTGTCATATCGCTCTTTTTCACTTTGTTCTCCTGTTTTCATCTCAAATAATACTGAATTTTGTTGTACCTCTCAGTAACTTTCAGCCCAATCGGTCAAAACTCACTGCTGAAACGTAACTAAAAATTACTAACATCTTACATACAACTATCATTTTAATCGACTTTACATCGACCTGATCTTCTCAGTCTTTTCTCTCACAAACTGCTCCAGCTTATCCATGTATTCCCGCTCGGTTATCTTTCCTTCCGCCACCGAACTAAGACCCATTTCCCATGAGGCCGTAAGCTTTGGATTGAGAAGATGTGGTATGGATATCTTAACATAATAGGCTATATGTTCGCCAAGCTTTGTAGGTGTCAGAATCTGTGTCTTTTTCTGAAGTGACACATACTTATCATCCACAAGCTTTGTGAGTATTCCTGCCCTGGTCGCACTTGTGCCGATTCCGGCGCCCTTGATCTGAGCTCTCAGATCCTCATCTTCTATGAGATTTCCCGCATTTTCCATGGCAAGGATCATTGAACCGGAAGTATATCTCTTAGGAGGTGAGGTCTCGCCTTCTTTAACCTGCAGTGTACGAAGACTTATCTTCTGACCCTTTTTAAGCTTCAAAAGCGCTTCACTCAGGCGTCCGTCTTTGTCTCCGATTTCTTCAGAATCCTGTCCGCCCTCCGGCTGTCCGTCACCGGCAGCACTTCCGGCGTCACCGGCTCCCTCCATGGCCTTCGCAGCATCTTTCTTTACATTGGCAACCTTCAGATACCCCTCCTCTTTCAGGGCTCTGGTTCCGGCTGTAAACATTTCATCGTTACAGATTATGGATAATGAAATCTTCTGATATACTGCCGGCGGATAAAAGATAGCAAGAAACCTCCGGCAAATCAACTCATATACTTTCTTAGCCAGAGGTTTTAAGGACTGATACTCCCTCTGTCCCTGACCGGTAGGAATGATCGCATAGTGATCGGCGATCTTCTTGTCATCCACATATCTGGTTTTTACGATGTTTTTATAGGATCCGTTCTCAAGTATCTCCTGTGCAGCAGCAGCCACCGGCTCATAAGCGGAAAGACCTTTTATGTTTTTTGCTATCTCCTTTGATACCGCAGTAGATAAAACTCTGGCATCAGTACGGGGATAGGTAGTCAGTTTCTTTTCGTAAAGCTCCTGGGCTATGGCCAGGGTCTCATCGGGACTTATCTTAAACATCTTTGAGCAGTCATTCTGAAGCTCTGCAAGATTATATAAAAGCGGAGGATTCTTTGTCTCCTTCTTTTTTTCCAGTCCCGTAACCTCCGCCTCCCTGGGAAACGGCATGAAGCTCTTCATAAACTCCACAGCACGACCCTGCTTGAGGAAGCCCTTTCCGTCATATATCTCTGTTGGTGCGTACTTCTTTGAACCTTCAGTTTCCTTCCAGTCCGCAGTGATCACGGCACCGTTTCCGATGTCAAAATCCCCCAGGATACGGTAGAAAACCGTCTTTTGAAAGGCTCTTATCTCCTGCTCACGCTTTACTATCATTCCCAGGACACAGGTCATGACACGTCCGACTGCCACCACCATCTTGTCCTTACGGTCCATATTGAGCTCCCGTCTTATGCGGTTACTGTATTTAAGGGACAGGGCTCTGCTGAAATTTATGCCCATGAGATAATCTTCTTTGGCCCGTGAAAAGGCAGCGGCCGAAAGATTGTCATAAGCACTCTCGGGCTTTGCTTCACGGATGCCGCGAAGAATTTCCTCATTGGTCTGGGAGTCTATCCAAACTCTCCTTTTCTCCTTGGATTCCGGCACCTTCGCCATCATCTCCACAAGTCGGTAAATATATTCTCCCTCCCGGGCGCTATCGGTGCAGACATATATGGTGTCCACATCCTCACGATTAAGCTGTTTGGAAACCACCTGAAACTGCTTTTTCGTACTATTTCCGACTTCGTATCTCCACTCAGATTCCCCTGGAATAAAGGGCAGCGTGTCAAAACTCCACTTTTTCAAAGACTCATCATAAGCCTCGGGATAGGACAGCTGAACCAGATGTCCCACACACCAGGTAATGACATAGTTTTCATCCTCCAGAAATCCGTCGCCTCTCCTGACATTATTCATGCCGAGAGCCTGAGAGAACTGCTGCGCAACGGAGGGTTTCTCCGCTATAAATAACTTCTTCAATAAAACCTCTCTAAAAATAAGTATCTATCCGGTACCGATTCTATTTGAAGCAGAAACGTTGCCCCTTAAATCTCAATGAACCGAAGTATCGAACAGGCACAGGTTCCTGTCCGGAAAAGCACCGGATAAAAACCTTTATTACTTCACTTCCCACTTGTAGATCGTGGTGGTGTCATATTCCTCACCGACTCTTACTATGGATGTCGGCCAGTCTTCCTTATGCAGGCAGTCAGGATAATGCTGAGTCTCGAAGCAGTATCCGTG